>CALLSB010000133.1:0-41030 GCA_938014225.1 uncultured Collinsella sp.
CCCGACCCTAGGGTTAACTTGACTGATGATAGCAAATACGACAAGCGAGATGCCTGCGACTTGCAGGCATCTCGCTTTATCTAAATAACGTGGTTGATGCTCAACCTTTGATATGCAGCTCTTACCTTATCGATAGGAAACGCTCTGCTGGGAGTCTTTCACCACAACGTCGTGGGCGCCGCCTTCGACGATCGAGGCCGAGCTCACCAGGGTCAGGCGTGCCTTTTCCTGAAGCTCGGGGATCGAGAGGGCACCGCAGTTGCACATCGTGGACTTGACCTTGTAGAGCGTGCCGCCCACGCCGTCCTTGAGGGAACCGGCGTAGGGAACGTAGGAGTCGACGCCCTCGACAAAGCTGAGCTTCGCGGCGCCGCCCAGGTCGTAGCGCTGCCAGTTGCGGGCACGCGCAGAACCCTCGCCCCAGTACTCCTTCATGTACTGGCCGTTGACGTTGACGCGCTCGGTCGGGCTCTCGTCAAAGCGGGCGAAATAGCGGCCCAGCATCATAAAGTCGGCACCCATGGCAAGGGCGAGCGTCATGTGGTAGTCGTAGACGATACCGCCGTCAGAGCACACGGGCACGTAGACACCGGTCTCCTCGTAGTACTCGTCACGGGCGCGGCAGACGTCGATCAGCGCGGTGGCCTGGCCGCGGCCGATACCCTTGGTCTCGCGGGTAATGCAGATGGAGCCGCCGCCGATACCGACCTTGATGAAGTCGGCGCCGCAATCGGCCAGGAAGCGGAAGCCCTCGGCGTCGACGACGTTACCGGCACCGACCTTGACGTCCTCGCCGTAGTTGGCGCGGATCCACTCGATAGTGCGCTTCTGCCACTCGCTGAAGCCCTCGGAGGAGTCGATGCACAGAACGTCGGCACCAGCCTCGATGAGCAGCGGCACGCGCTCGGCATAATCGCGGGTGTTGATACCGGCGCCGACCATGTAGCGCTTGTCGTTATCGAGCAGCTCGTTGGGGTTAGTCTTGTGGCTGTCGTAGTCCTTGCGGAAGACAATGCCCATCAGGTGATCGTTGTCGTCGACAATGGGCAGGGCGTTGAGCTTGTTGTCCCAGATGACGTCGTTAGCGACCTTGAGGCTGATGTTCTTGTCGCCCACGATGAGCTGCTCACGCGGGGTCATAAACTCGGAGACCTTTGTCTGGTGATCATCGCGGCTGGGGCGATAGTCACGGCTGGTGACGATGCCCAGGAGCTTACCCTTGGGAGTGCCGTCGTCGGTGACCGGCATAGTGGAGTGACCGGTCTTCTCCTTGAGCTCGATGACCTGCTCCATGGTCATGTCGGGGGTCAGAGTGGAATCGGACTGAACGAAGCCAGCCTTGTGATCCTTGACGGCCTTGACCATAGCGGCCTCGGACTCGGCGCTCTGGGAACCGTAAATGAAGGACAGGCCACCCTCGGTAGCGAGCGCGACACCCATGTCGACGCCCGAGACGGACTGCATGATGGCGGAAACCATGGGGATGTTCAGGGTGATTGCCGGCTTCTCACCGCGCTTAAAGCGGGTTAGCGGCGTCTTAAGAGAGACGTTGTTGGGGATGCACTGCGAGGACGAGTAACCAGGGACCAGCAGATACTCCGAAAACGTGTGGGACTCACCGGGAAAGAACGTAGCCATGTTTCTCCTTTTTCCATGCGACCGGTCGGCTGCAGGCCTCGTAGGACCCAGCCCAACCTTGGGCGCCCAATACTGGGGAAGTATCTTAACGCACTTTGACTGCTACAATGCATGTTTTAAGAAGAGCACACGAGGGTTTGACGCAGGCTTTGCGTTTGCCCAGCAAACACTTTAGCGGGGAGACGTGGAGCACATGGAGTACAAGACGACGGCAAAGTTGGTCATTCAAGCGTGCGACAAAGATCTGCCGGGCGTGTTCGGCCACGGCTGCGTCTTACTGCTGCAGGGCATCGCCCGCGAGCACTCGCTCAACCGCGCCGCCAAGAGCATGGGCATGGCGTACTCCAAGGCCTGGCGCATTGTGAACGAGGCCGAAGGACAGCTGGGCTGCAAGCTCATCGAGCGCGACGGAGCCCGCGGATCCACCCTCACCCCCGCCGGCGAGCGAGCCATAGCGGCCTACGAGGAGCTGCAGACCGACATCAACCAAGTAATTGCCGCAAAGGCCAACGACCTCATCGCCAGCATCAAAAAGTAGCTCATTTGGGACGGGGCCTTATAGCCACACAACCCATTCTCATAAGTTGCGGTGAAATAGGGACTGTTTATGCGGTTAAAGCCGTAAATCAATCCCTATTTCACCGCAACTTATGGAGTCGAGGATGGTTTAGCTAGTTGCGGAGGGCGTTATCTAGGGTGGCGGCCACGATCAAGGGGTCGTCGGTGCCGGCGAAGAGGCGGATGGTGCTCCCCTGCTTGCCACGTGGAGCCGAAAGGCGCGTCGTTGCGCCGCCGGCGGGTGATGTGCGGAATTCGTCCGGCAGTATGCTGAAGAATTCGCCTGCGGTGCAGTCCATCAGGTCAAACTCTACTGCCGGGCCAAAACCGTGCTCCAGGATGCCGGTCGCGATGGCATGGTCGGGATGTGAGGTCAGCCCGGGATAGTGCACGTTGCGCACCATCTCGTTCGCAGCCAAGTACTCGGCCAGCGCACGGGCGCGGTCGAAATGTGCCTGCATGCGGGTGTCGAGCGTGTCGAGCCCACGCTCTAGAACCTCGGCCTCATCGGAGGACAAGTCGAGCGCGGCCAATCCGCACCCCTCGATCAGCGCATGCGCGCACTCGGCAGCGGCATCCACACGATGGCGCTTGAGCTGCGAGCGCGCAACCGAAGCGGCAACCAACTTGCGCGGAGTCTTACCGGCGCACACGCGGTCGAGTGCCTCAAGCGACAGCGCAGCACCCAGCCGCAGCGGATCGCAGCCAAAAGCCGACACCACGGTGTTGTCTACAACCAGCAGCGCATGAGCCACACGCGCCGCGCGGCCTAACGCGCGAAGATCGGGCACGCGCAGTCCAAACCCGCCAATGGAGTTGACGAACCACCACAGGTGCGGCCCCTCGGCATCAAACGAAGCATCAAAGCCATCGGACGCAGCAGCAAACGCCGCAACCGACGACTCCTCCACCATAGCCACGTCGCAGCCATCAAAGCCGCGCGCAAACGCATCGGCAAAGTCGTCCGCAAAGGCAACCAGACGATCGCCGGGACACACAATCCCCAGCTGCGACAGCGCTGCTGGCACATGCGAGGCCGCAAGCAACCGCGCCTCACGCGCGCCGGCTCTCAAAGCCAAAGCCTCTTCTAGCTGTTGCACGTCCACGCGGCACCGTCCCTTCACAAACAAAAACCCACGATGCGGGTGTTCCCCGCATCGTGGGCAACGGCTGCAGTATAGCGCCGATATGCGACGAATCGCCTAGATGTTGAGCGTGTGATAGTTCACGCTCGCACCCGGAGCGTCAACGGTCACGCCATAGGCCTCGGGATAGATGCGCGTCGAAAACACGAGCGCGCCATCATTCACAAACACCTCGACCGACGAGACATCGCCAACAATGCGCACGTTGCGCACCTCGTCGACGGGCTCCCAGCGCACGGTACGACCGCAGCCGGCAGAAGCGCGACCTTCATCGGTATATCGCATCTCAAAGCGCGCGGGAAGCTCGCCCTCGGCGGGCACAAACACCAGTTTCAGCTCGCCATCTACGGTCGCGGCAAACGCGCCGTCGACACCGTCGACAACAACGTCAAAGCAGGTATCGCCGGCAACCTCCAACGAGCCCTCCCCCACACGCACCGAGGCATAATGGTGCTCAATCTCGCGCGCCGGCTGCTGCAGCACCACGCCGCCGGCACCGGCTGTAAGCTCACGCGGCACCGTCATGCAGTGCTGCCAGCCGCACGCCACGGTGGGATCGTTGCCATAGGTCGGCTCATCAGGCATGCCCATCCAACCGATCAGAATGTGGCGACCGTCCTCGGTCGTGAACTCCTGCGGAGCATAGAAGTCAAAACCGGCGTCCCACAGGCGGAACTCGCCCAGATCATAAGAGTCCTTGCCACCCGTAATGTTACCCGTAACGGGCATGTAGCCCGCTGCATACACATTGCCGCGGTCCCAACGGTCGCCCTCGAGCCCCTGGGGAGAGAAAGACAGAAACCTTGCCGGCACGCCGCCATCCGCCTCAAGCTCCAGATACCCCGGGCACTCCCACATAAAGCCAAAGCGCTCGGGGGTAGACACGCGACTCTCGAGCTCCCAACTCAGCATATCGGCCGAGCCATACACCAGGATCTCACCCACATCGCGCCCGGCACCCTCGCCGTGCATGGTGCAAAATCGACTATCGACATGCGGCCCATCCACGCGACGACGCGCGCCCAGCACCATGTGGTAACGCCCATTATCATCGCGCCACACCTTGGGATCGCGCACATGGCAGGTCAAATCCTCGGGATAATCCTCGGACGCCAGCACCACACGCTTTTGGCTGAACTCCCGACCGGCAAGGCCATCAACGCTCTCGACATAAACAGTATCGGCGCGGCGGCCGGTATTGACGTAGTCGTACGTGCCGTCTGCATCGGAGAGTTTAACGTTGCCTGTGTACAGTACGCGAATGCGGCCGTCCTCGGCAAGCGCGGAGCCCGAATACACGCCATGACAATCGAACGGCTCGTCGGGCAGCAGCGGGGCGCCAACGTAGTCCCACGTCATAAGATCGCGGCTTGTGGCATGGCCCCACATCTTGACGCCACCCTCGACATCAAACGGCGCATACTGAAAATAGGCATGGAACACGCCGCCCGCTTGGCAAAGACCATTGGGGTCATTGAGCCAGCCCGCCGGCGGCATAATATGGAAGCGCTGGCCATATGCGCCATGACCGCACTCAGAGGCGGCGGTGTCAACAGCGGCAACCAGCTTTGCAAGGTCGCGGCCAAGTGCATTAGACATATCAAAGTCCTAACGGATCGAAAGTAACAAGGCGCCAGAGATCGACACCAGATACGGGAAACGCCCGCGAGCATACAACCCGCGGGCGCCCCTCAATCAAAAGCTCTTAGGCCTGCTCGGAAGCCTTGGGCTCGTCCTTGTACAGGACAAACGAGACGGCAAAGGAAACCAGCGCGGCGACCGCAAACATGATCGCGTACTGCACGGGCTGGGCCAGGCACAGCAGGATACCGAAGATGCCGGTAACGCCGGTGCCGGAAGCAGCAAGCGAGGTGAGTGCGCAGACCAGGGCACCGCAACCGCCGCCGATGCAGCCGGCGATGAAGGGCTTAAAGAAGCGCAGGTTCACGCCGAAGATGGCAGGCTCGGTAATACCCATGAAGGCGGACAGGGCCGAAGGAAGCGCCAGGCCCTTGATCTTGGCATCGCGGGTCTTAAAGGCAACGGCGAGCGCGGCGCCACCCTGGGCGATGTTGGCGGCACTGGCGATGGGCAGCCAATAGGTCACACCGTACTGGGCAAGCTGACCCAGGTCGATGGCGGTGTACATCTGGTGGATACCGGTAACGACCGTGGGGGCATAGAACAGGCCGACGATAAAGGAACCGATGCCGAAGGGCAGGGTCAGCAGGGCCTGGATCAGACCGAGGATGGCGTTCTCGGCCCAGACAAAGATGGGGCCGACGGCAACGAGCGTCACGAGCACGGTCACGAACACCGAGACGAGCGGAGTCACAAAGAGGTCGAACATCTCGGGAACGATCTTGTGCAGGCGCTTCTCGAGGAAGGCCAGAATGGCGCAGGCGATAACGATGGGGATCACATGGCCCTGATAGCCGACCCACTCAAAGCTGTACACACCGGGAATAACAGTAACCATGGTCTGAACGCCCTCGGAAGCAACCGTGTAGGCGCTCTGCAGCGAGGAGTTGATGAATGCACCACCGACGACAGCGCCCAGATACGGGTTGGCGCCAAAAGCCTTAGCGGCGGAGTAACCGATCAGGATCTGCAGAATGCCAAAGGACGTGCCCGAAACCAAGTCGGCAATCTTATAAATAAAGTTATTGGTGTCGAGCGCGATAAAGCCGTTGGAGGCCATGAAGTTGAGGGCGCTCATAATGCCCAGCAGCAGGCCCGAAGCCACGATGGCGGGGATGATGGGAACAAAGACGTCGCCGAGCACCTTAATGGCACGCATAAAGATGTTCTGCTGCTGAGCCGCGGCCTCCTTTACCTCGGCCTTGGTGGCAGCCTCGACGCCGCTGAGCGCGATGAACTCTTCGTAGACCTTGTTGACGGTGCCAGTGCCAAAAATAATCTGGAGCTGGCCCTGGGCCTCAAAGACGCCCTTGGCGCCGTCGATATTCTCGAGGGCCTCCTTGTCGACCTTCGCGTTATCGGCAATCACCAGGCGCAGACGCGTGGCGCAGTGTGCGGCCGAAACAACGTTGTCGGCGCCACCGATGTTGTCGAGCACCTCTTGGGCTGATTTGCGGTAGTCCATGACTTCCCTTTCCTCCAACGGGCGCATGTGCACCCGGCCATCTTTGACACATACACTGTAATCGTTTTCAGTTTGATATGACTGTAATCGTTTTCATAGTAGGGTGAACGGTAGGAAAAAGCCGGCGAAAGGTAGTTTTGAAGCAAAAACAGGGGTCTCAGAGGCAGGCAGACGTGCCCAAGGCCTAGACATTCATAAGCTGATGGCCGAGCTTGAGCGACTTTAGACCGCTCTCCCCCTCCTCGCCATCGAGCGCGTTGAGCAACATATTGGTCGCCTCGACGCCGCTGGTCAGGTAGCCGTAATGCACGGTGGGAATGCCGCCCGTCAGCGCGCGCAAAAATGCGTTGTCGCCGAAGCCGCTCACGCGACGCACGCCCTCGCCCATGCCACGCACCTCGTCAAGAGCGCGCAGGGCGCCGGCAGCCATAGTGTCGGTCGCGCACGCGATAAACGAAACATCGGGGGCATCGGCCAGCAGCTCGCGCGCAGCGCGATAGCCCGAGTCGAGCGTAAACGAGCCCAGGCGAATCAAGGCGGCATCGAGCGGGTTACCCGCGGCGCGCAAGCCGGCCTCAAAACCGCGACGGCGGTCATAACCGGCCGCGCGGTCCTCTTCGGTAACTCCGATGTAGGCGATCTTGCCATCCACCCGACCCGCAAGCGCACGGCCGAGCTCAAAGGCAGCCTCGTAATCGTCGTGATAGACGCACGCCGCGCCCTCGACATGTTGACCGATCAACACAATGGGCACGCGGCACGACTCAATCGCGCGACGGTGCTCGTCGGTGATCATGGTTGCCACCAGCACAATGCCATCGACCGGGTGGTTTTGGAACAAATCGAGGTATTCGAGCTCGCGATCGGGCGCATTGTCGGTGTTGGCAAGCAGCATCTGGTAGCCACGGCGACCGAGCACCTGGCCAATACCGGCGGTAATGCGACTTACGGATTCCGAGTTAATCTTAGGTACGATGACGCCGATGAGCTTGGTGGAGCCGGTGCGCAGCGCACGAGCCTGGCTGGACCGCACGTATCCGGTCAGCTCAATCGCCTGCTTAATGCGCTCGGCCTTATCCGCCGAGATATACCCACCGTTGAGGTAGCGCGAGACGGCGGCGCTCGAAACGCCGGCCAACTCGGCCACATCTTTCATCTTTACCACGAGAACCCCCGTCGTTGAAATCGCTTTCACCATGATACCCATGCGGAGCGACCGCATTACGTAGCGATTGCATGATAGAGAAACGCATGGAAACTAATGAGCCACTTGAGACATGTCTAGCGATAATCACTTCGCAGCCAGTTTTACCAGACAAGAATCACACTGGCTGCATAATCGAAGAATGCGGCCATGCAGAACTTGACCTGAGCGGCAGCCTCGCGGACTTTTCCAGGAAGGCCTCGGTGCCGAGCCTCGAAGAGTCGCAATTCACAATCCCGGTCAATCCTCTGCCAAGAACCCGTTGCGAACTTAGACTTACCAACAACACGCCAGCAAAGTTGCATACAAGCAGAAAATCGCACGCAATTTCGCCTATTCTCAATTGAGATATAAGTTTTGACGGGCCGAATCTTACATCAAAACAAAAAAGAGGGCCGACGCATCAACCCTCTTCAGGTATCGCCCGAAGGCTTCCACCGCAATTAACTTTAATTTAGCCGATATCCCTTGTTAGTCTACAGGCTCTGCCACAAGTAGAAATTATCTTCACTTTTAGGGAGTAGCTCTTAAAAAGCAGCTATGTAACTAAGAAGCGCATCCATCTTGTTCCCAACCCCAGTCGTTTCTATCTCATGAAAGTCCAAAGAAGACAGGGGGGCATGCAGATCTTCAGGGACGCCAGAGAGGTCGCCGCGGTAGGTCTCCCGGTCAGCCGCCATCGCGGTTCCTAAAAAGAGGAAAGGCAGCCATCCCAAGAAGAACAGCCGCCTTTCCTCTGGACGCGGAACCCGTAGGTTACCCTCGTCAATACCGCTTTTTAGATAGGCTACTGATTATCAATCCGTAAGTCAAAGCTGCAAATTTGAGGCAAGCGACAATCATGTAATTCAAATCAAGACACACATGATTTTCAACCAAATCAAACGATGTCTGGCTAGCATATCAGGCATTGCACGCATAAAAAAGGGCAAGACTCTCAGTTTGAAAGCATCACCCTTAAAGCTCCCAAAGAGCTTTTGTATTGCAGGAAGATACTCTACACCATCTTCCCTTGATTGGCAGGTCGAAACAGACACCATTGTGATTTCAAGCAGAAAGCGTTATATTAAGTATGCATTTGCACGTGGTGTTCGCACTATACGCTCAGATGCCATAGTTTACAAAGACGGCCTTCTTCATAGACGCTAGGTGGGATTACTCACTAGTAGCCGATATGTCGAAGGCCTTCTTGTACTTAAGAAAATCATACATTCTAATAAGCCGTTTTAGCTCGCTATTACCGTGGATTATCTTGCGATCGTCCGTGATGAGCGCCCTCAGATACTCGAGCAACTCACTTAAATCGAGCTCATCCTCCTCAAGTAAAACTAACTTTTTAAATGCTTCCTTAAAGCCTTCGTTAGCTATAACAGACTTAACCGAGTGTCTAATTCCCGACAGATGATAGCTATCTTTTGCATTTCGCAGGCTGTTGTTAAGAAAAGCGTCCAGATCTCTTTTCTCATCTAATTCCTTTAATATCCTCGGGTTAAGGACTTCCCCAGAATATGCGCTTAAATACTTGTACATGGGCAAACCACCCGAGTTGGAAGCAAGCAGCGCAGGAAGATATTCCTCGACGGCAAGTTTGGGAGCGACATGTTCATCATCGAATACGACATCGCGATATAAAAGCTCGGCTTTGACCATATGACCGTGGCCCAAAGATGCATTTGCGACACCGATGCCCAGCACAAGATGCTGTCCCTCCGGAAGTCTCTCGAGGTCGCTAAAACTCGCTTCGACTACCAGAGAATCATTTGGCTCGCCCTTATCTGCCAGGGCGTAGATACTCCTGCGCAGCTCACGAATGATCCTGGGCGAGAAGGAGCATTTGGAATGCCCAATTGCTTCATACACTGCGCCAAAATCATTCGTCCTAATCTCGGTCATGCTTATCTCGCCGATACCCGGAAATGTAATCGAATGTGTCGAGGTTGCGTTTTCGCCCCTAGTTAGAAAAATAAAACGCTCTTTGAGCAATGCGAGATTATTTGAACCGAGGCAGCGTGAAATCGACATGAGGATAGCTTGGATATCGGGGTCATTAAGGGAATAGCCGATAAAAATAATTGGGTATTCCATAAAAATAGTTAGCAACTTGGCTGCCAAGTAATCCTGGGTTTCGGCGAGTTTTGCGTAATCTGCCTCTTCAAGAACCATAGATTCAGGATTATCCATAGACCCGTGGATCTTATAGATCTCTCCCATTTCAAAAGTTCTGTGAAAGACAAGATCGTCCTGACCTACAAAAACTTTAAACTCTGGAAACAGTGACTCCAGTAGACAGTCATAGTTGGTTGTAATGACTCCAGAGATACGCCGCCTGCCGACCTCTCTCAAGATATCAAGTTCATGCGTCATATGGTCAGGTTTGAACGAAGATAACCTCTCGGCCGCCATAATCTTTAAAACAGATTTGCGTTGACGAATGTCCTCTGCATGATCGTCTCTAAAAGAAGCGAAGCGAGGGTCCTCAAGAACAGCTATGCGCATATCCTTATCAAGCATCGTCGCGGCAGAGGGCAATGCGCTATTGTCAGACTCATCTGGACAACGTGCCAGGTACGAGTCAAACCGAAAAGGATCATCGGAAAGACGGGAACAGAGGTGCCTTAACAAGCCAACCCAATCGTCGGTACCCATGTATCTACGGGAAAAGCCCGAGCCGACGAATAAATATGGACTACGCCCCACCCCATTTATCAGACGTACAACGCTGTCTACGATGTCATCTCTTCCGACTTCCATCTAACGCCTCCAAACAAGTCTACTTCCATAAGTATAGAACATATGTTTGGTTTTTGCTAGAATTGCAAGACTTCATCGATGACAAAAGCTGCTCGACAATTGAAAATTCGAACCGCACAGGTGACCCAATATTCAGCAGTGCTCCGACGAGCAAATATTCATTTCGCGTCTCAGGCAATCTAGCGCAGCGGCATCAGTTAGAACGCCATGACTCTCTAGGAGTTCGATAAGTTGAGCCCTAGTGCTGGTTCTTAACCCCAGGCATGAGTACGCCCCTCTCCAATTAACAAATCAATCAAGAGCAAGAGTTCCCGGCCGGCGGCCGAACTAGCAGCAATGAACCAACCGCAATCGGCTCGGACCTCCTTGATTCTCGCCAATGCGACATCAATGTCCATCGCGGCCAGCTGAGAGCACACGGCATCTAGTGCCACTTTGCTAAAGAATGGAATCTCAGGCCTTACCGCATCATATTTAGAGATAATCGCAAAAACGACCTGTTTGACCGAATCCCTTTCCAATTTAAAACCATTAGGTTCAATCTTGTCTAGAACAACCTGTGCGCACTTCCTAAAACTTGGGTCTGCCTTTACCAAACGAGCCGATACCAAGCCCTGATTGAACAGATGGCTTAAAGTCGAAGAACCTTGATAATGCTTAACGTGAATGAACGTGCCGTCTTTACACAAGATGTCACAAAGCTCGACCTGGCTGCCTCGACCGCCGTAGTAAATGGTCTTCTTGTCTAGCAACAACTCGGTCGAGGAATTCATCTCCACGACACGTTGGTTATACGGGCCCTCATATTCGCCCTTAAAATAATCTGGGAATTCCGTTGGGTAAAGCGGAATCTTAGAGAAGCGAGATTCAATCGATGATTTGTAGTCACCATCAATTCGATACCATTTTCCATTATTTGCACAGTAACTGGCCCCTTGATATTCGACCTCGCCATATAGACACTCAGATGCGCGCCATTTATTTATCACCGAGCCCTCTGCCTGTCCAATAACAAAAATACTGGTTTTGCAAAGGTCTTCGTAGCTCTGAGGCAACTTTTCCGGTTCCGGATAGACCATGTCGAGACAAACATCGTCAAGCAAAGGACCCTTTGATCCAACACGAAAACCGGCGACCGCCTCCCATTCAAGGATTTCCGGCACGGCAAGCCATATATTTTGATCGTGAGCATTAATGAGACTGATGGCTTTAGAATTCAAAGTATCTTCGAGTGACCGCTTGCGCACCGGAACGATTCTGTCGACCCAACCATATTTAGCCTTATAAGAATCAAGCACATAAACGGCATAGACAGACTTAAGATAGTCTCGAATCGATTCTACCGACTCGCCAACGCTCAATGCGAGAGAATCCGATCCAGTAATAGATCCAGTTGCAAGCAGCCCATCACCTCCGCTCACAGTCACTCCCTCTAGCAAATCGCGCTCGACATCGATTTCAAAAGCATCAACTGAAGACGGAAGGGGCATTTGCTCGTCGGTCTTTCGAGCATTGCCTGAGACTGCAGTTCGTTTTAGTTTGCGAAGTCCACCATCCATCGCCTGATTGAGCGCCACTTTAAGCCCAAAGCGTTCCTCGACCGCCTCTTTATCCAGCAAAGTAAAACCATAGCCAAAAGAAATGGCAAATAGACGCTCAGCGTCCTCCGCCACGGCAACTTGAACCAGATGGAGAGCGCTTGCAGAAGAAGATAGCAAAGTATCGGACTCCAGTTGACCGTCAAAATAATCAATCCATTTTGGCGGATGAGGGTCTGATGGCTTTGTGTAAACAACCGAACCATCTTCTAGAAGGTGCCTATGGATATAGGGGTCATTGGAGTCAACGATATCACCAATATTAAAACCCTCTTTAATGAGGTAAACCGACATCTTTTGCTTAGCCATAAACATCACCCGTCACGATCGAACCAGACAGCCACCTTATACCCGTGAATAGGCCGACCGAATGCAATGTCTCCACTGAATGTAGAAGGGAGAAACACTAATTAAACGCTTCGCCGCGTTCAATTAAGGCTGAACAAAAGTTGCTCTCACGGCACAAAAGCGCCCCAGGCAGCGCGAGCGTGCCCTTCACCCGATCGCTTTACTGGCTGATAGAGGAAGCCGACACTCACAGTCCAGCAATGCCCAGCCAAACTCTTCGCGAGCGAGGGCTCCCATACCCTAAGGCACCGCTACTCTGAGCCGTGCCAGGCGCACGTCAACCTGGCACGATGGTTTAAGAAATCTCTCTTATTTTGGAACAAAGGACCTGGGACCGTGCGGCGGCTCAGGACACGCCCACTAAATGAGGGGATAGCACCATGCCAAACGACGGCATCGTCTACCAACTGAAGTTCATGTCCAAAGATGCGTATATCGACGACCTGAAAGACAGGCGTCTCTATATGAACGCAGCCGGGTACTACCATGACCTTCCCGGCGAGCAGGGCGATCCATTAGAGGTGTCTTTAACGTACGGGATGGGCATCTAAATAGGGAAAGCAATTCAGGAAGCGACATTGCCCTGTGCAGCACGTCTCCCATGGCGCCCCCTCACTCCCTTCCTCAACTGAATCCAGAAAGCTCGCTGATGTTGATTGGGGTTCCCGTAAAATTAACCCCAACAAAATATGTGCGGAGTGCTGGCCTGGAGCTGCCTTCGGACCCTATTGGCTGCTCACCGAGAGGCTCCGCAATGAAACGACCCCTTTACTATCTGCTCTGCGCGATCGCGTGCACTTCCATGGTCAGCGCGACGATGCCCATGGCGGCCATTGCGGAAGCCATCCAGCCTCCAGCAACAGCCGAGCAGCAGGCGCAAGCCGACACCACGAGCAGCGACATAGGCAAGGCTGAAGGCGGCACCGACACAAATGCGACAGCAGATACCGTAGAGGACAGCACCGTAACATCCACCGGCACCAGCGCCGTCAACACGGAACGCGCTGCCGGCACCACCACCGCAACTGACACGGCCACCACAGCCCCCGCCCCATCCCTCCGAACCCAAGCCAACCCCACACCCGAGGCGATCTCCGCCACGTCACAAACCACCTACGTCCACTCCGCCACCGCAAGCCAAAACGGCGTCACCTTCACCGTCTCGTGGAACGACGCCCCCGCGGGCACCGCGACGACCTTCCACGTAACCCAAGCCAACGGCTCGTCCCAGGCCAAGGCGCGCATGGACGTGCCCACCTATTGGGACGGCGGCAGCCATGAGAGCGTCTGCGACCCGTCGCGCGCGGCATGGGGCAGCTACTACAGCCTGGGCACCGCGGGCCACGACTTTACCTTTGACTTCACGGCGTCGGGCACGTACCGCATCTACTTCTACTTTATGGACAACAACAGATACGACCCCCAAAACGACAAGGGGATCTACTACCTGCGCACCACGGTGGAGGTGACCGTAAACGACGCCGCCCGCCCAAGCGTCACGCAGATCGTCAACGACGCCGTGGACCTGTGCAGGCAAGAGACAAACGGCTCGGAATACGACATGGCGCTGTGGCTCCACGACTGGACGCTCGACCAGCTGGAGTACGACCACGGCCTCAACTGGTGCTCGGCCGAAAGCGGCCTCACGCGCCACCAGGGCACCTGCGAGAGCTACCAGCGCATCTACTCCAAGCTCCTTGACGCCGCGGGCATCGCCAACGGCCGCATCACGGGCAACGGCCACACCTGGAACGCCGTAAAGATCGACGGCAAATGGTGCCAGATGGACCTAACCTGGGACGACACCAGTGACAACTGGTACGGAGACCTGGACCAGCGTCATCTGTACTTTGGCCTGAGCGACGAGCTCATGGCAATCGCCCACTCCGACCACACGGCAAACCACCAAAAGGACGACTACGACTACCGCTCGACAGACCTATCCAACAATTACTTTGTGCGAAACTGCAAGGCCGAAAAATGAGCCGAGAAGCATACCGACCGCATTCAGCAGCACTTGGATGGCAAGGAAGAGAGCTTTTCCATCGATGCCGACAACCAGTCCTTCCCGCCGAGTATCTCGGGGATTCAGAACGTGATCGTTGCTTTTGCGATGAATCCGAGGGTGCAGAAGGCTCAAGGCGCCGAGGTTGAGCTAACCGCGACTTGGAACGTCGGCAAGGAATCGATCAGCAAATGGAGCGCTAAGTACGTCCTAGCAGCAAATTTCCAAAATGCAGCATAAGAAAAATCATCGAAGACGACGCACACCGCGTCGCATCCTCCCTCGACGGGGGGGATGGCCATCGCGGTCTCCGCCTCGGGCCGCTCCCTGCCGTCGGGCGCGGGCGCGCTGACGTTCGAGCGCGACGGCGCCACAGGACTCTACAGGATCTCCTCGGACGGCGCGCTGCTGACCAAGTCGGGTGACCGGGCGGTCCTGGCCGAGGCGGACGGCTCCGCCTCACAACTCTGGCGCGTCTCGGCCTGCGAAGGCGGCTACGCCATCGTATCCGCATCGGGCATGGCGCTCGACGACTTCGCGAAGTCGACCTCCGAGGGCAACCGGGTGTGGCCCTACGCGCACAACGGGGCTACCGCCTAGGCGTGGCTACTCGCGGACCCGGCGGTCCCTGCAGCGGAGGCTTATAGGACAAAATGTGTGTCCCGATAGAACATCCGTTTCCATCCATTAATCCAGCCAGAACGGGTACGGGTCCCTGTGGTGGAGGTCCTCCCACACTGCCCTGTCGCCCCACTCCGGCCCTCCGTCGTCACGCGACGGCGAGGCGGAGTAGACGCTGAACAGGAAGTCGATGTCCGCGTCGGTCGGCATCGCGGCGAGCTTCTCGCGCGCCGTCCTCGCGTCCCCCGAGTGCGCGCGGCACCACCAGAACACCGCCTTCACGCGCTTGACCGACGTCAGCCCCCGGTGGTTGCGCAGGACGGCCCTCAGCTGCGAGTTCACCCCTCCCTCGATCATGTTGTTGGTCGACGGCGGCGGGCCGGCCTTGGCCAGGGCGGGGTCGAGGTGGGTGAACGGCGTCCCCGCCGACACCAGCGACGACAGCGACGAGCGCGCCCGCCTCAGCCTCTCGTGGGTGTAGACCCTCCTGCCGTCCACCACGGTCCTGTCCTCCAGGAAGTCGGCCCAGAACCCGCACCAGTCGAGGTAGCGCCCGGCCCAGAGCTCGGCCTGGTGCAGCGCCTCGATGCCCATGAGGTCGCGCGCGATGAGGTAGAGCTCGCGCCCCGCCTGGAGCTTCGGCCGCGTCGTCGTGTAGCGCTTGACCTGCGAGAAGGCGTGGAAGGTGCACCTCTGGACCCTGGTGCGCGGCCAGGTCTCGCGCACGGCCTTGGCGAACCCGCTCCCGCCGTCGGTGACGACCACCTCGGGCGCCGGGATCGGCGACATGAGGGCCGACCACGCCCTCGAGTTCTCGGACCTGGCCATGTACCAGGAGACCGCCCTCTCGCCGCTGCAGCATATGAGCACCACGAGGTCGCGCGCGACCCGGATCCCGTCGACGTGGAGCACGCGGTGCAGCTCGCCGTCGGGGACGGGCATGGGCCAGACCTCCCAGAACTCGGCCGTCCTGCGCCTGAAGGACCGCCCGCCGCCCGGCATCGTGGCCTGCGAGTCCTTGGAGAGGAGCCACCCGAGGAACTCGTCCAGCCTCGTCGCCGTGTCGTCGTACCTCACCGTCGTCGACGCGCCGCAGGCCGTGCACCTCCACCGCTGGGACCCCGACGAGGTCCTGCCGCTGCGCTTGGTCCGACCGCCGCGGTGGGGGCAATAAACGGCCTTCATGGGCACCTCTTCCGAAAGGGTATTTAACGGTTCCGGAAAAGGTTATCTACCTGCGGGAACGATAGGCAACCGGACACACATTCTGTCCGAGCGGTTAAAAGCGCGCACGGAATTTAAACGGCTGAAAAAGGGGCATCGACCTGCGCCGATGCCCCCAACTTGGACACACATTTTGTCCTATAAGCCGAAAAAGGCGACCGCTCTGTGTGAACGGTCGCCTTTGTTAATTGTTGTAAAGTTTGCCTTAGGCGCGGGTCTTAATCTCCTCGAGCACCTTGGCGACAAACTCGTCAACGCCCATCTGAACAGTCTCGTTGGAGCGATCGCGCACGGAGATGTTGCCGGCCTCGACCTCTTTCTCGCCCAGGATGAGCATGTAGGGCACGCGGTCGATGCTGCGGGCTTCGCGGATCTTGTAGCCGATCTTCTCGTCGCGGTCGTCGCAGACCACGCGAATGCCGGCCTCCTCCAGCTTGGCGCACACCTCGTGAGCGTAGTCGCGGCTCTTCTCGGAGACAGGAAGCGCCTTGACCTGCACGGGAGCCAGCCAGGTGGGGAACTTGCCCGCAAAATGCTCAATCAGAATACCGATGAAGCGCTCGATGGAACCAAAGCACACGCGATGCAGCATGATGGGGCGCTTCTTGGTGCCGTCGGCGTCCACGTACTCCAGGTCAAAGTTGAGCGGCATCTGGAAGTCGAGCTGGACGGTACCGCACTGCCAGGTACGGCCGAGCGAATCCTCCAGGTGGAAGTCGATCTTGGGACCGTAGAAGGCGCCGTCGCCCTCGTTGACCTCGTAGTCCATGTGTAGCTGCTCAAGAGCGGTACGCAGGCCCTCCTCGGCGCGAGCCCAGTCCTCGTCCGAACCCATGGAGTCCTCGGGGCGGGTCGAAAGCTCAACGTGGTACTTAAAGCCAAACTTTTGGTACACGGAGTCGATGAGGTTGACCACGCCCACGATCTCGTCGGTCAGCTGGTCGGGACGCACAAACAAGTGGGCGTCGTCCTGGTTAAAGCAGCGCACGCGGAACAGGCCGTGCAGGGCGCCGCGCAGCTCGTGGCGGTGCACCAGGCCAATCTCGCCGGCGCGGATGGGCAGCTCACGGTAGGAGTGCGGCTTGGAGGCGTACACCAGCACGCCGCCCGGGCAATTCATGGGCTTAATGCAGTACTCTTCGTCGTCGATGACGGTGGAGTACATGTTGTCCTTGTAGTGGTCCCAGTGGCCCGAGGTCTTCCACAGCTGCTTGTTCATGATGAGCGGCGTGGAGATCTCCACGTAGCCGGCCTTGTGGTGAATCTCGCGCCAGTAGTCCAGCAGCGTGTTCTTAAGGATCATGCCGTTGGGCAGGAAGAACGGGAAGCCGGGGGCCTCGTCACGCATCATAAAGAGGTCCATCTCGCGGCCGATCTTGCGGTGGTCGCGCTTCTTGGCCTCCTCCAGCATGTGCATGTGCTCGTCGAGCTCTTCCTTGGTGGCAAAGGCGACGCCGTTGATGCGGGTGAGCATCTTGTTGTCCTTGTCGCCCTTCCAGTAGGCGCCCGAGACGCCGGTGAGCTTAAAGGCCTTGAGGGCCTTGGTGTAGCAGATGTGGGGGCCGACGCACATGTCGATGTAGTCGCCCTGCTGGTAGAAGGTGATGTGGGCATCGTCGTCCAGGTCGCCGATATGCTCGACCTTGTACTTCTCGCCGCGCTCCTCCATAAGGGCGATGGCCTCGGCGCGGGGCTTCTCGTACACGGAGAACTTGAGGTTCTCCTTAACGATCTTCTTCATCTCGGCCTCGATCGCGGGGAAGTCGTCCTCGCTGATCTTGACGCCCTCGGGCAGGTCGACGTCGTAGTAAAAACCGTTGTCGGTCGCGGGACCGTAGGCAAAGTCGGCCTCGGGATAGAGGCGCTTGATGGCCTGCGCCATGATGTGCGCGGCGGAGTGGCGGATGACGTGCGTGACTTCGTCCTGCGGGAGCTCGGCCACCGAACCGTCATTGTAAAGTGCCTTCATGGGTATGTTTTCTCCTCTCGGATGCCTAATGCAAGTGCGTGCGATGCGCTCGGCGTTTTTGACTTGCATCATTATAGGCAGGTTGCCTTGGTATACAAGCGCCCGCCGCGCCTTAATGGCACGGCGGGCGATTTTCTACGCATGCTTCCTCGTGTGGGCGCGGGGTGTGGGGCGCGCGTGGCTTGCGCGGGACGCGCGGTGCCCGTTGCTTGCGGCCAGCCCTGCGATGGATGCGTTACTGGATGCGAGTTCGGCAGTAGGGGCAGACCTTCCAGTGCGCATCGAGCGGGCGATGGCAGCTGGGGCAGACGTTGCGAACCTGGGTATCGCACACCGGGCAGACGACGAAGTCCTTCTCGATGGGCGCGCCGCACTGCGGGCAGGTGCCGTACTGGGCAAGCTGGCGCTCGCGCAGGGCCATGTCCAGCTCCTGCTCCTCGCGATCGGACGCATAGGAGTGCGGGCGCAGGACCAGGTAGGCGATGAGGCCCACAAACGGGATGAGGGCGATGATGCCCCATGCCACGTAGGCGCTGGCGCCGCGGCGGCGAGCGTCGATGAACACATAGACGACCGACAGCACATACAGGGCGATGATAAAGCCAACAAAGGCATAGACGACGCCCATAAGCTGCGGCGACATAAGCTCGGAGATGTACTTGGACATTACGGGTACCTTTCGGAATATTAACAGTTCGATCAAGTTTACCACGGGGTTTGTTTATATGGGACTACGGCTGGATACGGGGCTGGCGCGGACACAAACATCTCAATCTGTAACAGGTGGGAGCGGAATCCGGGTCTAGATGTTACAGAACGAGACAAACGAATGACCCGCATGGCAAATGTCTCAATCTGTAACAGTTACTAAGCTTAAACGGGTCCAGATGTTACAGATTTAGACTGAGGAATCTCTCCCCGACTTCAATCTCAATCTGTAACATCTAGAACCCAAATCATCAGCTAACTGTTACAGATTGAGACAAAGGATAACGTCCAGGCCGAACGTCTCAATCTGTAACAGAGACTCAGCATAAACAGGTCTAACTGTTACAGATTTAGACATTCGAAATCGACTGATTGGTTCATCTAAATCTGCCACTATTTACCGCGCCCGTTTTACCTGCTGGTTTGTTGGGAAATATCCCAATTTATCCCAAGTGCGTCAAAACGGAACGCGCCACCTGCTCACGGGAGGGACGAATATAATGTCGCCCCGACACGCCCGGCAGGGAGTGTCCCATGAGCATTTCCATGAGGTCCCAGGGCATGTGCAGCACCATCTCGCAGATGGTTCGCCACGAATTGCGAAGGTTCGACCACGGGATGCGTTCGATACCCTCGGCTGCGCACCACTTCTTCCATCCATGATTGCACATCCCTCGGTTCATGGGCAGTCCGTCCCCGCGATCTGCTAGCCACTCGGAGCCTGCCGCGCGGCGCTCGCCTGCAATTTCGAGTAGGCGCCCGGCAGCATCCGGCAGCACCACGACTGTGCGCATTGACTTCCGCGTCTTGAGTACGCTGTTCGCCGTGGGCTCGATGCCCGCTTGCTCCATCTGGCGCACGAGGTCGACCGTTGCGAGCGTTGTGGATTCCGCCGCACACGGCATGACCTCATCGGTGCGGATGCTCAGCGACTCACCCGACCGGTATGAGCCAAAGCACGCCATGATGAACGGCGCCTCGAGTAAGGTTCCGTGCAGGCGTCCCAGACTGTCCTTTGCCTCGGCGAGCGTGTACAGGCGCTTGGAGCGCTCGCGCGTCATGCGGGTGGGCGCGGTGTATTTCACAGTTGCGGCAAATGGGTCGATGGGCAGCACGACAAAGCCCGACACGGTTCCGTAAATCTTGCGTAGGGTGAGTAGGGCAGTGTCTGACGTTGCTGCGGGGAGAGTCAGGAGTCATTCCTGCAGGTGCACGGGGCGCAGCTGGTCGACCGGCATCGAGCCCCACGCGCGGCGCCTCTGCTTGCGTGTCATATAATGTCCCAAGGTTGCCCGGAGCTATCTCCGTGTTACTCCGGCATCCTTGCTATCACCCCAACGCGCCAAGGTTCCAGCCGTGCGCGGTGGGGTTTCTTTTCGTTTAAGGTCTCCAATCTCCATAACGTGTTCGGTTTACATTTTGTTGCAATGTGGCATAATATGGGTAGCCCTTTGCTTAAAGCTCAGGACGTGGCCAGCCTCGGAGCCGAAATCCGGGGCCTTTTTTATGGGCGTATTTTCTCCACCAGCTCTCCTCTTTCGCTAATCTTGCAGGAATATTTTTTGTCCCCTGGATAGGCTGTTCTGAGGACATAGCCCTTTTTCGTTACGCCGAGGATAACGACATAGTCTTGATCGATTCCGGATGCGACAACTTGAACTTTGTCTTCGCGGCCCCTTTGCCTTTGAAGGTAAACGTTGGCGGACACCCTGCCCTCCACTGTTGCTTTTAGGACCGGAAGCCTCACAACCCTGTTGAGATCAAGATTGACCAATGGGTTGAATTGCTCTCTGCTCTTCCCGTGCTTTGAGACGAGATGTAGCCATGTCGACTCGTATTGCATGTTTGTCACGGGGGACCCATCCCATGCGACAAGGTCCAGCAGATTGTCGTCATAGTATTCTCTTGAGAGATGTGACGCGCGCAGCATATCGCACGTAAGGCCTTGGTAGCAGGGCCCAAGGTCGAGATGCCCGTCGCGGTCGAGTGAGTATCCTGTTCGCATCACATATTCCTTCGTCCACGAAAGTGGAACACGTTGAACTTCTGCTCGGAAGGCCATGTCTCATAGCTCGCAAGGGTACTTGTATTTAAATTTTGACAGATGTCTCGGCATATTTGCAATTTTGCGGCACTTGACCCTTCGAGCTGCAGGTGTCCATTCCTTGAGGCGGCAAGGGCTCCGATGAATAAGTCTGCGAGCTGTATGAGGTCGTTCTCATGTGACTCGACTTCTTCGACAAATTTTACCGAGTTGCCAAATTGGAATGTGTCGATCAGGCACCTCCTCAATGTGTCCACTCGGTCACGTTCGTCAATGCGGCGATCGATAAATAGGCGGTATGAGTCTCTCCTGTCAAGCCAGTTGTTAAATACCTGGTAGTAGACCTTCTGAAACATTTCCTCAGTATCATCGAAGTTTGTCTCACGCCTACTGACAACGACTGCGCGGAATCTCAGCTCGGGGTTTGAGAAGAACAGGTCGACCAAAGCCTGAAAGAAGGAGAGTCTGGACGGGCACACCGTTTTCCACCCGAATTCTCCCTGCACGTTGTAATAGGCCCTGAGTCGGTCAACCATCCTTACAATCTCTCTCTTTTGGTCCAGGGGGCACATGATGCCTCCTATGGCCATAAAATCGTCTGCAAGAGAAGATGTGACGCAGCTTTCGTCACAATAAACGTTGTAGGTCATGCGCTCCTCGTTTTTATGCGCGGCATCACTTCCTGCTTCGCAGTTCGCCCCGACATCATTCGTGTTTAGCGGTCTCATATGATCGCGCCCTTCTTCGGATTGCCATATTTGTATCAGATATCGCGGTGCTAACGATTTGATTCGCTGCACCGCACCTAGGCGCCGAAGAGCTTCGCGAGCACACCGAGGGCCACCAGCGCCTTGGGTACGAGATCCACGCTCTTCGTTGCAAGGTCGATGACCCTTGCAGCGTGTTCGGCGAACCCTGTCCTGTTCTTCGCCTCGGCTGCCATGCGTGCCCGCGACAGCGCCAGCTCGAGTGCCTCTTTCGTCTCGTTGTCGAGAACGGAGTCGTTGCCGATTTCGGTCACCGCCTGGCTTACCTCTACCGAAACGTCCGCCGTCGCCGTGGCCTGTGAGACGCTGCTGGAGCTAACCGTCGTACCGTTTCCGCTGTTCGTGAGCGTGGCCATGTTTGCCACGAGCCATCCCTTTGCGCGCTTTACGCCATCCAGAGTCTTGTCTCTGGGAATTGTTAGCGATCCGGTGCACCTGAGCGGGAAGGAAAACCCTTCCATCTGCAGCATGAGGTCGTCGATGTGTTCCTGGGTGCTCTCACCATAATCTCCCGCAGTGATGCAGTCGCACTCGTAGATGAGATCCTCCACGTGCGTCTCCGCTAATGATTGAGACATGGTTATTACTCCTTCCCATAAATGAATTGAATAACGCGGTCTACGCGGACCTTACTTGATCCGCCTCCAGCCCTTCGCCTTCAGGAGCCGCAACCTGAGCTTGGGACAGCTCGGCCTGGTCACGTGCCGTCTCCAGGATCTTCGAGCGCCTCTTCTCGGTGCTCTGCCGGTAGCAGGTGATCAGCTCGCCCTCCGCGCCTGCCGGCGCCGTCGGCTTGCCCTCGGGATGCTCATCGTACCATCCGAGCAGGTCGTTGGGGTCGGTGTTGAATACTTCGCAGAGCGCACCTACGAGCTCTGCGTTCGGATAGCTCTCCTCGCGCTCCCAGGACTGAATAGTTCGGAATGACTTGCCGACTTTTTGTGCAAGCTCCTTTTGGTTTAGCCCCAGGGCTTCTCGGCGCTCTCTTAGACGAAGGTTCATCCTCGCTCCCTTCTTTATGTTAAGTGAATAGTAAACAAAAAATGTCTGTACGCAAAAAAATGTTGCTTATTTGGTTGACAGGGACATGAAACTGTTCGTTATGGAATTCGACAGACAGAAAAACGCCTCTAAGGAGGAACGAATGGATTTCGATAAGGAGCTGGCGGGGAATATCCGCGCCGCACGCGCCCGAGCTGACCTTTCTCAGGCTGAGGTCGCTTCCAAGGTCGGAGTGAAAGTCAGCACTTTCGCGAAGTACGAGAGCGGCGATTAGATTCCTGGAGCAGACAAGCTCTTGGCTATCTCGCAGGTTCTTGGTTATCCGCCCAACGACCTGATGGGCTGGAACACGGACGAGGCCGCATAGGAATGGAGGAAGAGGAATGACTGAGAGGAGCTACGAGCTGTCCGACGGCATCACGACCCTGGGCGACATGGTGATCTTTGTGTTAATAAACACGGATATTTGGGGTGCACGTCCGCGTGGCTTTCGTATCCCCAAATTATCCCAAGTGCGTGTGCTAACCCGTTTTTACGCGCTTGTGCCGTTGTTGCCGTACTTAAACCCGCAGGTAAGCAGTGTGTTCGATTTTGTCGTTCTTACTGGTCAGTACTGTAACATCTAGACCCCAAAACGGTCCCCAGATGTTACAGACCGAGACAGAAGAATCTCTCCCCGACTTAAATCTCAATCCGTAACAACTGGAACCCAAATCCTCAGCTTACTGTTACAGAACGAGACAAACCTCCGATATCAAAGCCGGCAGACGAAGTTGTCGACGTTGCTGGATCTCCCCTCGCCTGCCGTTGGCGGGTGTTGCGGGGCTGTTCGCCGCATTGCCGCCGCGCTGGGGGTGTCTAAACCGTAGGATAGTCTTATTGACGGGCTGTCAACTCGTCTGGGAGGCACTGTGACAGAAACGTTTGATATCGCGATTGTCGGCGCGGGCATCACCGGGTGCGCCATCGCGCGGCAGCTCGCGCGGTTTGACCTGTCCATTTGCGTGGTCGAGGCGGCAAACGATATTGCGCTGGGAGCTTCGAAGGCCAACGGCGGCCTGGTGCATGCTGGTTACGATCCGGCACCGGGCACGGTAAAGGCGCAGGTCAACGCTCGTGGTTGTGAGCTATATGGCACGTGGGCTCAGGAGCTCGGATTTTTGTTTTGCCGCACCGGGTCGATGGTGTTGGGGTTTAACGACGAGGACCGTGCGCAACTGGAGCAGCTGCGGCGCAACGGCCTTGCCAACGGCGTGCCCGAGCTGTCGATCGTCGGACCCGACCGCATCCACGAATTAGAGCCGCGCGCCAGTGCCGATGCAACGTGCGCGTTGTGGTGCCCCTCGACTGGATTTATCGACCCGTTTGAGGTTGCCATCGCCGCGCTGGAAAACGCCGTGGCCAACGGGGTGACGTTTATGCGCTCCGCCCCGGTGGAGGCGATTGAAGTCGCGGGCTCGGGCGACGACGCGCGCTTTACGCTGGCGACCTCCGCTGGCAACGTGCGCTGCCGCTACCTGATCAACGCTGCGGGCAACGGCGCCGCCGACATCTCGCATATGGCGAGCGCCGAAGAGTTTCAGATGGTCTGGCGCCAGGGCAACATCGTGGTGCTGGACAAGGAGCCGCGCACGCTCATGCCGCTCTACCCCGTTCCGACGCCAGTGTCGAAGGGCGTTATCGTGGCGGGCACTGTGCATGGCAACACCGTGATCACCGCCACGGCTGCCGTGCGCGAGCCGGGCGACACGCAGACCTATGCGAGCGATGTGAAGGCGCTGCTGACCGGCGCGCGCAAGCTGGTGCCCGACCTGGATACGCGCCGCGTGGTGCGCGCATTTGCCGGCGGGCGTCCGGTCATTCAGGGAACAAACGACTTCTTTATTGGAAAGTCGACCGTGGTGCCGGGACTTTTCCAAGCGGCGGGCATTCAGTCGCCGGGCGTGGCGAGCGCACCGGCCATTGCCGAGCGCATGGAGCTTGTGATGCGCGAGGCGGGCGTGGAGCTGCACGAGAGGGCGGACTGGAACCCAATTCGCCGCGCGCCGGACGACTTTGACCGCGCACCGCTGGCGCGCAAGGAGGAGCTAATCGAGTCCGAGCCCGCGTGGGGACAGATCGTCTGCCGCTGCGAGACGGTGCCCGAGGCCGAGATCGTGGCCGCGATCAGACGCCGCCCAGGCGCGGTTTCGGTCGAGGGCGTCAAGCGCCGCTGTCGTGCCGGCATGGGTCGGTGCCAAAGCGGCTTTTGCCAGAGCCGCGTGGTGGCGATTCTTGCACGCGAGCTGAGGTGCGACCCCAGCGAGGTGCTGTTGGAGGATACCGGATCTTGGTTGGTTGAGGGACCGCTAAAGGGGGTGCGCTAGGATGGCGACGTTTGATATGCGCGACGGACGCGCGGAGGCCGGAGCTGTAGCGTCGGTGTCGACGCAGGCCTTCGACGTGGTCGTCATCGGCGGCGGACCCGCTGGCATGGCGGCTGCGCTTGCCGCACATAATGCCGGCGCCCACGTGGCCATCGTGGAGCGCGAGCAGCACCTGGGCGGAATCCTCCGCCAGTGCATCCACCCCGGCTTTGGCCTGTCGCACTTTAAACAGGAACTCACCGGTCCCGAGTACGCGCAGCGCTTTATCGACCAGGTGCACGCAACCGACATTGCGCTGTTCTTGGACAGCATGGTGATCGGGATTGATTCAGGCGAGGGCGCGGATGTGCGCGCGCTGGATGAGGACAAGGCCGCGGGAGCCGCCGCAGTCCATACCGTCACGCTCATGAGCCCTGCCGGCATGCTGCAGCTCACCGGACGCGCGGTCGTCCTTGCTATGGGGTGCCGAGAGCGCACGCGCAGCGAGATCAAGATTCCCGGCAGTCGTCCCGCCGGCGTGTTTACGGCCGGCCTGGCGCAGCGATACATCAATATCGAAAACCTCAAGCCCGGCTCGCGAGCCGTCATTTTGGGCTCGGGCGATATCGGGCTGATCATGGCACGTCGCTGCACGCTCGAGGGGATTTCGGTCGAGGGCGTATACGAGCTCATGCCGTACGCCAACGGTCTGCGCCGCAACGTCAAGAACTGCCTTGACGACTTTGGCATTCCGCTGCACCTGTCCACAACCGTCACGCGTGTGATCGGACACGATCGCGTGGAAGCAGTCGAGGTGAGCCAAGTCGACGAGAGCCTGGCGCCCATTCCGGGGACCGAGCGCGTTGTTCCGTGCGACACGCTACTGCTTTCGGTGGGTCTGATACCCGAGAACGAGCTTTCGGTTGCCGCGGGCGTTGAACTTGACCCGCGCACGCGCGGCGCAGTGGTGGACCAGAGCCTGCAGACGGGCGTGCCGGGCATCTTTGCCTGCGGCAATGTGCTGCATGTGCACGACCTAGCCGACAACGTGACGACCGAGTCCGAGAGGGCTGGCGCAGCTGCGGCGGCGTACGCGCTGGGTGGCAACACGGATGCTGAGGCGGGTGCCGCGGACGCGGGCTGCGAGCTCACGGTCTCCCCCGCCGGCATTGCGAGCTACGCGCTGCCGGGACGCATTACGGCCGTGGCGCTCACCAAGCTCAACTTCCGCGTACGCCGACCCGTCGACGCTGCCCGCGTGAGGATCTTGGCCAACGGCGAAGAGCTGTTCGCCGGCAAGGTCCGCGCGTTTAAGCCGAGCGTTATGGAAACCTTCCCACTGCCGGCGAAGGTGATTCAGCGTGCACTCGACCTGGGTGCCAGCGAGATTGTCCTGTCCGTTGACCCTGTTGAGGGGGCGTAAAGCCATGAGCACGAACGCAATCGAGACGCTGCAGTTCAACTGCACCACCTGCCCATCCGAGTGCCTTCTGACCGTAGAGGTAAAGCGTGACGCAGACGGCGCCGTGGCAGAGGTGCGCTCCGTGACCGGCAACAACTGCCCGCGCGGCGATAAGTTCGCGCATCAGGAGCTCACCTGCCCCATGCGCGTGCTCACCACCACCGTGGCCGTCTCCGGCGGCGACGAAGCCCTGCTCCCCGTGCGCACATCCGAAGCCATCCCGCTGACCCTCCACGCCCAAGCCATGGACCTCATCCGAGGCCTAATCGTCAACGCCCCCATCCGCATGGGCGACGTCGTCCTCCCCGACCTCCTCAACACCAACATCAACCTGATCGCCAGCATGGACATCGACCGAGCCCAAGTAGCTAATTAGGGACGGGGCTCTTTTAGCTACCCCACCATCCGCCCGGTCCTCCTCTGCAGTTGCGGTGAAATACGGACTGTTTTATGGCTTCAGGCCGCTAAACAGTCCGTATTTCACCGCAACTTATGAGGGTGCGCATGGGATGCAAAGGAGTGTCCCGAGGTGCCGGCATAAAAGGAACGTCCCTATGTGCCGGGCTTGGGCTACCATGGTGGCACCCTAGCGAAAGGACGATGTATGGCACATGTCGATGATCAGCGCGTGGCGCGCGTGCTCGATGCGCTCGAGGCTCAGCACCCCGGTGCGCAGCTGCTCGTAAACGACCCGTGGTCGATCTATTACCTGACCGGCTTTTATGCCGATATGTTCGAGCGTTTTTGCGGCGTACTACTCGCGCGCGGTGCCGAGCCGGTGATCCTAGTCAACGCCCTTCATCAGTTGCCCGAGTATGACAATGCCCGCGTCGCGTACCACACCGATACCGACGTCGTGGCCGACGCCATCGTTCGCGAGGTCGATCCGACCAAACCGCTCGGCATCGACACCGTTATGCGCTCCGGCTTTTTGATGCCCCTTATGGAGCGTCACGCCGCGAGCGAGTTCTTCCTAGGCGACTTTGCCGTCACTGCCGCACGCACCTACAAAGACGCTACCGAGCAGGAGCTTATGCGAGCGTCCTCTGCCGCCAACGACGCCGTGATGGCCGATACCATCAAGCTCGTCCATGAAGGCGTGACGGAGCGCGAAATTGCCGATCAGATGCTCGGCCTATATCGCAAGCACGGCTGCGAGGGCTTTAGCTTTCCGCCCATCGTGAGCTTTGGCGCCAACGCCGGCGACCCGCACCACGAGCCCGACGATACGGTACTCAAGCGCGGCGACGTGGTGCTATTCGACATTGGCGGACGCCATCGCAACTACTGCTCGGACATGACACGCACGTTCTTTTGGGGCGAGCCGGACGAGGAGACGGCGCGCATCTACGACATCGTGCGCCGTGCCAACGAGGCCGCCGAGGCGCTCATCGCACCGGGCGTGCGCATGTGCGACCTGGACCGTGCCGCGCGCGACGTGATTGAGGACGCAGGCTACGGCAAATACTTTACGCATCGCCTGGGCCACTCGATCGGTCTGCAGGACCACGAGCCAGGCGACGTCTCGCTCGTCAACGAGCAGGTCGTTGAACCGGGCATGACGTTCTCCATCGAACCGGGCATCTACCTCCCCGGCCGCACCGGAGTCCGCATCGAGGACCTAGCCCTAGTGACAGAGAACGGCGTCGAGATTCTCAACGCCTACCCCCACGATCCGCTCCGCCTAGGCTAACCTCATCCCCAAGTCCCCAAACTAAGTTGCGGTGAAATACGGACTGCTTAAGGCTTCTAGCCCATAAAATAGTCCCTATTTCACCGCAACTGCCGAGGGGACCAGGGTAGTCAAAAATGCCCCGTCCCAAATTAGCTGCCCTGCAGTCAAACGAAAGGCCTCCCGATTCCCCGACGAGAACCGGGAGGCCTTCTTATGTCCTAGAGCCCTAAGGCTCTAAGTTCGCAGCCTTACTCCGTGCGATGGCGCAGCTTTTCGATCGCAGCGGCAATCAGCGCCAGCAGGCCGGTTCCGCCAAGCGCCGCGACGGTCACGGCAGTGTTGTCGCCCGTCTCGGCCAGGCTTCCCTTAGCGGCCTTCTTGCCATTCTTCTTGCCCGAAGGATGTTTGGCATCGGGCTTGGCACCGTTATCCTTGCCGCCTGTCGGTTCCTGTACAACAACAGGCTCAACAACCTCGACGGTCACCGAAGCGGTGAGCTGTTGAGGCGCTGGCGCAGTGCCATCCTCGGCAAGCGTCGCAATCGCCGCGGCGTCACCGTCAACGGGCATCGTCGCGGTAATGACGACGGTTCCGTTCTTGAGGGCCTTGACTTTACCGTTCTCGACCGTAGCGATCGTCGGGTCGGACGAGGTCCACGTCACGTTACCACGCAGCAGCGCGCCATCGGCCGCATTGCTCGCCGCGGCAGCAAGGTCAATTTCCTTGCCGCGCTCTACCTTGAGCACGGTTTCGGCAGTCGTGGCCTTGCCGTTTTGGTCAACGATAACGAGGCCCTTGGCCGCCGGGCGCGGCTTAACGCGTACCATGCAGCTGACTGTAAGCTCCGTACCGCGAACCTTACCGCCCACGGTCACGTCATCGGCACCCCAATCCAGTGCGGGGACATTCTCCCAATCGACATCGTAGTCTTCCTGGCTGTAGTCCTTCATCATCACGGAGACCTTCTTGGGCAGCGCCTTCAGCACATCGGCGGCAGAGCTTGCCTCAAACACCTCAACGGGAGCGAACGTCGCAGGCCTCACGGGAATCTCGCTTGCCGGCGTCTCGACGACCAGCTTGCAGGTCGCCTTGAGCGCCGCGCCCTCGACGGACCCCTCGATCGTGTACTCGCCAACGGCGGCAAGATGCTTGTCCAGGCCATCCGTATTCCACGTGACCGCGGCCTCGTCCGTGTGACCATCGGAATAGGTCACGGTGACCTTCTTGGGCAGCTGCCCCGTCACGGTGTCGGCCTTGGCATCGCGCTCAACCGTGATCTGCGGCACCTCGGCAACCTTGTTAATCGTCGTCGTGGAGGTGACGACAACTTCGACCGGCAAGTTGCCATTCTTCGTGACGCCCTTGGCAACGACACTGCTGCCGTACGTGGCGGCCGCGGCAGGAACCTCAGTCCAAGTGATCTCGGACTCCGCCGTCGTCTTGCCGTCCTTCATGCGAACGGTCGCCTTCACGCCCTTGAGCGCATCACGCACAGCGTCGGCCGATGCGCCCTCGGGAACGGAAATTCCGGCAATAGGCTCAACGGACGCCGGAATCTCGGCATCGCTCTTCACGACCGTAATCGTGCACTCTGCCTTTTGATCGGTACCGGCAACCTTGCCCTTGACCGTGACCTCGCCCTCCTTGGCAAAGTCCTTGTCGGATAGACCCTTCGTGTCCCACTTCACGTCGACATCGGACTCAGTATCATCCGAGTAAATCGCCGTGACCGTGGCGGGCAGCTTGGCCAAAACGTCGTCCGCCTTGGTGCCGCGCACGACCACAATGTCTTCAGCGACATCGATGTCGACAATATGCGCGGTTACCTTGACCTTCACCTTTACGGTCATACCGTTGTCCGTTAGACCCGTGACCTCAAACTCGGTGCCGGCACGGCCCAGGCTGTCGACCTGAGACCACTTAACGGACGTCTCTTTCTTGGTCTTGCCGTCCTTCATGACCACCGTCACCTTGGACGGCAGTTTATCCATAAGGTCGCTGACCTTGGCATTGTCCGCAATCTCAACAACATCGATCGGCTCGACGTGGTCGGACGTCTGGGCATCCTGATCCACCACGGTCACATTGCAGGTTACCTTGGCGCCGTTGAGCTTAACCGTACCCGTGATCTCCACGGTGCCGGTTCCTCTGAGCAGCTCGTCCGTGACGTTAGAAAGATCCCACACGTCAATGTCGAGCAAATCGGTCGAGCCGTCGGAGTAAGTCGCCACAACCTGCTTGGGCATCTGGGCGTACAGATCCTGCTTGGACGTACCACTGGCAACGCTAAACGACTTGGCCTCGAGCTTGGTGATGGTTCGCGGCGCCTCGGAGACGTTGACGTACACGATAGCGTTGACGTTGTCGACATCCTTGAGCTTGCCGACGAGTTTATACGTACCCTTCTTGGCGAGCGGCTTGGAGAGGTCGATGCCGTCGGTGTCGGTCCACTTTTCGATCTCGATGCCGCCTAAACTGCCCCGAGTATCCCGCGCTGAGCCATCCGAGAAATATACGGACACGGCATCTGGCAGCTCCAGCATCGATCCGACCGTGGTGTTGACCACGACCGCCTCGGGCTGCAGTGCAACCTTCTTTGCCTTCTTATCGGCAACCGTCACCTTGGCAGTCACGTTGCCGTTCTCATCCACACCGACCTTCTGGCCGTCATCGTCAAGCAGCGCCATAACAGCAGCGGCATTAAAGCCGACCACATGGCCCGTCGCATAGAACGTGCCAGGCCGCTCGTACTTCTCGGGCGCAATCGGATCCCAATCAATAGCCGCCGTCGAAACGGAGCCGTCGCTCATCTCGACCGCCATCTTGGAAGGCATGGCAGGCGCAGTGCCCGCCTTGGTGGTCACTGCGGTCTCGCCGTTATCGATTGCCTTCTCAACGCCTTGGATAACGATCTTGGTCTGAACAGTGAGACCGGTGTTAGTGCCGTCACCGTATCCGTCGAGGCCGCTTGCAAACAGCGTGCCAGACACCGTCGTGACCTGACCCGACTCTCCGGTATAAACCGAGGGACGAACGTAATCCCATTGAACCTGGGCATTATGAGTTTTGCCGTCACTCGTGGCAACCGAGACATTCCACGGCAGCTCGGGGAAAACACCGCTGGCCGTATTAATGCGCTCAGGAACGCTAACGGAGGTGACGGAACAGACGTCAACAGTGATTGTCGCCTCGGCACCACCTTGGAGCTTGCCCTTCACCTTAAACGAACCGTCCTTGGCATACGCGTCTTCGGCGACACGGTCCCATGTGACCTTTTCGCGCTGGGGCTCAGAAGACACATCGTTGTCGTATCGAACCTCAAGGTATTCCGGCAGCATCGGCTTGGTGCCGGGGACGGTCCATATGGTTCCGCCCTGAACCGAGGTTGCCTTACTCGCGATCTTAACGGTGGCAGTAATCGGAACGTCGACAGTCTGCATGCCGTACCCTGCATTAAAGCTAATTGTTGCAGTGCCGCGTACCACGCCGCCCTGGGTCCAATCGAAGCCCTTCGTGTTCCACTTGGTCTCGGCGTATTTGTGCGAATAGTCCGGATGTTCTGCCGCATCGGGGCTGATAAGTTCGACATAGCCGGGAAGCATGGCGGTGCCGTCGCTGCCCTTGAGCACTGTAATGGTTTGTGGCTGAGCCTCCCAGTTTTTAGTCACGATGACGTGCACTTTCACGGGGATATTCGTTCCGGCGACCGTTCCGGTAATCGTGCAGTCCTTCTGGGGGCACCTATCGTAGGTATCCCAGTTGACGCCGAGACTGTCAAAAGTCGTTCCATCCTGCAATACGCCGGACACGTAGAAGTAGTCCAGATTGACTTCCTCACCGGGGTAAATAACGCGCCAGTCCTCGTACGACTGCCCAAGCGTCACGCCATTCTCGCTATAGTTATTGACGCCCTTGACCTCGCTGCACACCGCGATCGCGTTGACCTTCGCCAGCGAGCCAGTGATAGTACCGGTAATTTCGTACTCGCCAGGCTTGCCGTCCAGCAGTTCTTGAGGAAACTCATCCCAGCTATAAGGCTGCCCCGACGAATACTGGGGATAGAACGAGCTGCCATCCGACAAATACAGCGTGGATGTGTAGCGCGGAGCCAGAAGTCCGGCGCCGGGAACATAAGCAATCTTGCCGATGTTGCTGTCCTCGAGATCGCAGACGTTGACCGTCGCCGTAGCCGGAATGTTAGAGCCGGTAAAATATCCGCTAACCGTAATCTGGCCAAGGTTCTTTAGGGCGTCCTGACTAATCGTCGACCACTGAACGGGGAAATTGCCTCGCGAGCCATTCCACATCGTGGCCTCGATTGAACCCGGCATATTGGGCTGGCAACCGATAAGCGTGCTTGTCGATGTCGAGGAAGGCATCTGCAGGGCGCGGACGGAGATGGTCGCCGTGACTCGGTTGCTGTCACCCAGCTCCACCTGAGTAGACGATGAAGATGAGGTATTGGTCCAATACGACAGCGAACCGGAAAGCTTAAACGACCCCTCGCTTGCCACCTGCGCGTCCAAAATGGGGTCCCACGCAATGTTGCACTGCTTCTTTGTACCGTCGGTGAATGCAACCTCAACGCTGTAGGGAAGACCGCCGCCCGTTGTAGGACGTACGCCGACGGGCGTGTTAACGGGAGCAAGAGCGTCGATAGAGGCAACTTCTTTGACCTCGACCTGAGCAGTTACCTTTAGGCCATTAGCGGCTGAAGATTCGTTATATGTCACAAGCGTGCCCGTGACCGTATAGGTACCTGCCTTTTGGAATTGAGACACGTCGGCGTTGTCCCAGTTAACCTGATAACCTTGGGTGTATGTAGTGTTATTTGACTGCGTAACCGGGAAATAGACATACGTGCTAAGAGGAGAAAAGTCGCCGACCACGCGCTCGAACCTCAGAGAATTAAGATCGAGTACGTCCTTAGGATCTTTGACGGTAACGGTGCAGGTAACCTCACGGTAATCAAAACCGTTTAGTTTACCTTTAACCGCAAACGAGCCCACCTTAGAGTAAAGCGACGCGTCGAAAGAATCCCAAGACACCGGAATCTGCTCGGTGGCCCCGCTATCAAAGACAACCGAAGCAGAATACGGCAGAGACGGGACCTCACCAGTTAGGGTCGTACACGTCAACTCGGTCTGGACGCTCTTAACAGAGCGGACTGCGACCGTGCACTGTGCGAGCATAGAGGGATAGTTCTTCAAATGTCCCTCGACAACAAAGGTTCCTTCCTTTTGGTACTGATCAGCCGAGATCTCATTCCACTCAACAGGGCATGTATAAGATTGACCATTTGAATAACTGGCCGACATGCTAGACGGAAGCGCGGGGGCAATACCAGCTGCGGTCCATGCCCATGAGCCATTGCTGGTTGAACGGGGGACGTACACCTTAAGTACGCCACTCACTTCGTAGGGCTCCGCAAGCGTAACCCAATTACTATTTACGCTAACGCCGGTAATCTGTCCGGTGATGGGAATTTCGGATTCCTCCGTCGCCGTATCAAATGCCGCCTGCGACTTTTCGTCCCAATTAACATAAGCCGAGGTCTCGGTGCCATCCGACAGCTTTACCTTAACGCTCGAAGATTGGATCTGGCCGTAGTAATCGGCGCCGACGTATTTTTCTAGAATTGGGTTGGCATCGATCGACTCGACCGTGATTCCGCTTTCGTTGCTCATCGCGGTGACATTGGAGGTGTTTACTGCCGCCGGATCTACCGCGGCCAGATCAGCCGCCGCAGCCTCGATAATCACGCACTGCTTAACCGTCTGCGTGGTGCCAGCGACGGTACCTTCAAACTCATACGAGCCGGCGGGCAGTTGTGCGAGAGTTGTCGGGGCATCGGCACCGTTCAACTTCCAGGTGACGTTTTCCTGCTTGGTGGTACCGCTCTCGTAGGTTGCCGTTACAGTTTGGGGCAGCGTGGCATCGGAACCCTCGGCAACGTGCAGCTCGTTCAGGCTGGCAAAAGAGGCAATCTTATCTTCACTCTGGTCTTGCGATGTTGGCTGGGTGGTGTCCGCAGACGCGGCAGACGCACCCGTCACATCGCTTTGCTCGGCAACGACTTGGGTGGTATCACCCTGCATCATCTCGGCGAATGCCTGCGGCGGCACCGAGCCGACCGTCATCGTCAGAGCCAGACCCGCGGTAATGGCCGCGTTGACATGCCTTCTGTTCATGTTTCCTCCCGACACGCTCAACGGACCAAACAGCACTGGTCCGATTGGCAAGTTAAGTTGAGCCTATCCTTCGCCGATGGAGGTTTGCAATATGCTACAGGTTAAGCGGCATAAATGGTTTCGTAAACGGGAGAAATCAGATGACGTATTTAAGTGACGAAGGGGCAGTCCCTTTGTCACATTCCACCAACACCGCGCCACAAAAACAGCCTATCTACTACGTTTAACCCGTATGGATCGACCACACCCGCGTTTTCGCAAAACTGGCAAGCCTTCTACCTGCAGTTTTAATTTTGCATTTTTCGGCGTGGTCGAGGGTAACCGGTCAAACGTAGTAGATAGGCCAATTTCGTGGCGAACAGGTCAAATTAGCTGCCCTGCGAGTGGCGTTAACGCAGCAGGCCGGCTACTTCGCCGGCTAGGGTGATGGTGCCGGCTGCTACGAAGGGCTCGCCCGCGGTCTCGAAAGCCGCGAGGGCCTCGGGCACGCTCGCGTACACGCCCGCGAGTTTATCGGCGTCCACAAGGGCGGCGAGCTCCTCTGCCGGCAGGGCGCGATCGGAATCGGTCTGCGTCACGACCACGCGGGGGAACGCCGGAACCAGAACGTCAACGATGCCCGCCACGTCCTTGTCGGCCAGCGCAGCGCACAGTAGCGTGGGTCGATTCTCTACGCAAGGATCGATCTCGTCCAGCGCGCTCACAAAGTTCTCGCAGCTCTGAGGGTTATGGCAGGCGTCAATCAGCTTGAGCGGACCAGTTCCCAGCACATCAAATCGACCCGGCGTGGGGCAGCCCATAAGCGACGCATCGAGCTTGTCATGGTCGAGCTCGCGGCCCAGATAGCCCTCGCACAGCATAATCGCGCACGCAGCATTCTGCGGCTGATACGCTGGCTTAACCATGCTCGACGTATAGATCGCACGCGGCGTGGTGCAGCTAAACTCAACCGTATCGCCCACGTGCTCCGGCACCTTGGTCGTGGCATGGTTCACCACCAGCGGCACAATGCCGCACTCGCGACAACGGGCGTCCATCACACGCTGAACGCTCGACTCGTGCGTACCCTCACCCAGCACAACCAGACGTCCGGGTTTGATGACCGCGGCCTTCTCCCCCGCAATGGCCTCAAGCGTGTCGCCCAAAATGCGTGTATGGTCGAGTCCAATGCCCGTAATGGCGACGGCCAAGGGATCGGTCGCACTCGTAGCATCCCAACGCCCGCCCATGCCAACCTCAAGCACGGCAACATCCACGCGAGCCTCGGCAAACACCACAAGCGCAGCGGCCGTCAACAGGTCAAACGGTGTGATGGTATAGGCACACTCCCCTGCCGCCACACGGTGCGCATTCACGCGACGCCCCGCCTCGACAGCCGCCGAAACGCCACGGGAAAAGGCCTCGTCGCTCACAACGCGCCCGTCAACCTCCATGCGCTCGGGATAGCGCACCAGCTGCGGCGACGTATACAGCGCGGTCTTGAGCCCCTCGCCGCGAAGGATGGCGGCCGAAAAACGCGTAGTCGAAGTCTTGCCATTGGTACCGGAAACCTGAATGCAATCGAAATACTCGTCCGGACGCCCCAGTTCATCGAGCATATCGACAACCGTCTCGAGCAGAGGACCAGCATCCCCAGAAATCCGCCCCGTATCAGCAGCAAGTCCCACAGCCTCATCAAACGAAAGCAACTCAAACGAGAACGGCACCGAATACAACCCAGAACGCTTCGCCATAGCCAAAGTCCCCTCAACATAAAAAGAGGCCCGTAAGCAACAACGAGCCCCTCCCATTCAAAATATCAGCCAAACACCGCTTTGCAGCGACCTCAAGGTCACAGCCAAGTGGCCCTACCAGGCAGCGGACGCCCCCGTAACCGCCGTGGGAGCGGTTTGGGGCTTTGCTCGACACAAGTTCCGCACGAGCCGAAGGCCACTTAATGTGGCCTTCGTGCGAGCAGGACTGTTCGCAGTAGCGAGCAATGCCCCAAACCGCGTCCCCCAGTAACGCTTACGAGAAGTCAGCAACCTGAGCAGTCAGCGCCGCCAGGGTCTCCTTGAGCTCAGCTGCACGGTCCCTCTTCTTCTGGACCACCGCGGGCGCGGCCTTGGCCACAAAGCCCTCGTTGGCGAGCGTCTTCTCGCAGCCGGCGAGTTCCTTCTGGGCCGCGGCGATCTCCTTTTCCAGGCGTGCTTTCTCGGCCGAAAGATCGACCTTGCCCTCGAGCACCACAAAGGCCTCGACGCCGCTGTCGACCACGGCGATGCTCGCGGCAGGCTTCTCAACGTCGGTGCCCATAACCAGCGAGGCGGTGTTCGCCAGCGGCTCGATGGTCGAGCGCAGGCTCTCGAGCTTCGCGATATCCTCGGCACCGGCGCGCACGACCACGTCGAGTTCGGCCTTGGGGCTCAAGCGATAACGCGAACGCGTGGCGCGGGCGGCAGATACCACGGCACGGCACAGCTCAAACGCGCGCTCGGCGTCCTCGTCGACGTACTTGGCGTAGTCGGCGGGCTCCGGCCACTTGGCGATCATGAGTGCCTCGGCGCGGTTCACGTTGCCCTCAGCGTCCAGATCGAGCACGCTCGCCGGCATGTTGTCCCAGATCTCCTCGGTGACAAACGGCATAAGCGGGTGCATCAGGCGAATGGAGGTGTCGAGCACAAAGATCAGGTTGCGCTGGGCCTGCAGACGGCCCTCGCCCTTCAGGCGGGCCTTGGTGACCTCGACGTACCAGTCGCAGACCTCGTTCCAGAAGAACTGCTGCACACCGCGGGCCATATCGCCAAAGGTGTAGTTCTCAATACCCTCGGTGACCATCTTCACGGCCTTGGCCAAGCGGCTGAACATCCAAGCGTCTGCCGGCGTCTCCACGACGGGCTCGCCGGGCGTGTAGTCCTCCATGTTCATAAGCAGGAAGCGGCTTGCGTTCCAGATCTTGGTCACAAACGACTTAGCCTGGTCGGTACGCGGGCTGTCGATAAGCTTCTTAGTCTTCTTATCGATGTTCGCATCGAACTTAACATCCTGGTTGTTGGTGCACAGCGTGAGCAGGTTGAAGCGCATGGCGTCGGCGCCGTACATACCGATGAGGTCCATGGGGTCAACGCCGTTGCCCTTGGACTTGGACATGCGGCTGCCGTCCTTGGCCAGGATCGTCGGGTAGATGACGACGTCCTTAAACGGCACCTCGTCCAGGAAGTACAGCGAGCTCATGACCATGCGGGCGACCCACAGCGCGATGATGTCGCGCGCGGTGACGAGCGCCGTCGTGGGGTGATGTCCCTCGAGCAGCTCCGGCTTTTGCGGCCAGCCCTGCGTGGCGAAAGTCCACAGCTGCGAGCTGAACCAGGTGTCCAACACGTTCTCGTCCTGATGCACGTGATGACCGCCGCACTTGGGGCACACATCGGTGTCCTCGGTAAGGGCGTCCTCCCAGCCGCAGTCCTCGCAGTAGAACACGGGAATGCGGTGGCCCCACCACAGCTGGCGGCTGATGCACCAGTCCTTAAGATTCTCCATCCAAGTGGTGTAGGTCTGCGTCCAGCGCGCGGGGTGGAAGGTGACCTTGCCGGAGTTGACGGCGTCGAGCGCCGGCCCCTTGAGCTTGTCGACGGCCACAAACCACTGCTCGGACAGCCACGGCTCAAGCGCGGCGTCGCAGCGGTAGCAGTGCATGACGGAGTGATCGAGGTCCTCGACGTGATCGAGCAGGTCGTGCTCCTCGAACCACTTGATGACGGCCTCGCGGCACTCGTCGCGGTTCATGCCGGTGAACTCGCCATAGCCCTCGACGACCACCGCGTGCTCGTCAAAGATGTTGATCTGCGGCAGGTCGTGGGCCTGACCCATGGCGTAATCGTTGGGGTCGTGGGCCGGGGTGACCTTGACGAAGCCGGAACCGAAGTTGGCATCTACATGCCAATCCTCAAAGATGGGGATCTCGCGGTCGACGATGGGGAGCTTGACGGTCTTGCCCACGAAGGCGGCCTTCTCGGGGTCCTTCGGGGAAACGGCAACGCCCGTGTCGCCGAGCATGGTCTCGGGGCGCGTGGTGGCGACGACGATGTAGTCCTGGCCGTTGACCGGCTCGGTCAGCGGGTAGCGCAGGTGCCACAGGTGGCCCTTCTCGTCCTTGTACTCGGCCTCGTCGTCCGAGATGGCGGTGGTGCAGTTGGGGCACCAGTTAACGATACGCTTGCCACGGTAGATCAGGCCGTCGTGGTACCAGTCGCAGAAGACCTTGCGCACGGCCTGTGCGTAATCCTCGTCCATGGTGAAGCGCTCGTTGTCGAAGTCGACGGAGCAACCCATGCGCTTGATCTGCTCGACGATGATGCCGCCGTACTCGTGGGTCCAGTCCCAGCAGGCGTCGACAAACTTATCGCGACCGATCTCCAGGCGGCTGATGCCCTCGCTCTTGAGCTTCTTGTCGACCTTGGTCTGCGTGGCGATACCGGCGTGATCGGTGCCGAGCACCCAGCGCGTGGACTTGCCGCGCATGCGGGCCATACGAATGATGGCGTCCTGGATGGAGTCGTCGGTGGCGTGACCCATGTGGAGCTTGCCGGTCACGTTGGGAGGCGGAATGGTGACGGTGCAGTCGCCCACGCCCTCGCGGCGCTTATAGTAGCCGCCGTCGAGCCACTTCTGTAGGATCGCCGGCTCGTTGGTCGACGGATCGTAGTTCTTGGGCATCTCTTCCATATATCTCTCCCTGTCCCGCCGGCGTGTCCGCCTGCTTGGTTTTCGCTCGGTCAAGTCCTGGCTCGCACGAAGAGCACATTTAGTGCTCTTCGGCTCGTGCGGAATCTACGAAAACAAAGCAGGCGGACACGCCTTAGGTATCGATTACTTCAGTCTGAATGACTTCGCTGAGGCTTAAACAAACACACAGAATAACACAGGTAGTTGGGGTTATTGCGTATATATAAAATAGCCTCCGACCGCGGGTGGTCAGAGGCTATTTGCAAGCACGTTTTATGCTGGTTTAACCGTAGATACGCTGGGGTTGTTCTTCGCCCTTTACGGAGGCTTCGGTCACGATGACCTTGACGACACCCTCCTCGCTGGGGAGGTCGAACATCGTCTGCTGCAGCACGTCCTCGCAGATGGAGCGCAGGCCTCGGGCGCCGGTCTTGCGGGCGAGCGCCATGCGGGCGATCTCGTGCAGAGCCGCGTCCTCAAACTCAAGTTCAACGTCCTCGAGTTGGAACATCTTGCGGTACTGGCGCACCACGGCGTTCTTGGGCTCGGTCAGAATCGACACCAGGTCGTCCTCGTCGAGCGCCTGCGTCTGGGTGACGACGGGCGTACGGCCCACGAACTCGGGAATCATGCCAAAGGCGTTGAGGTCCTGCGGGAGCACCTGACGCAGCAGGTCGTTCTCGTCGACCGAGGTGGGGCCGGCGATCTCGGAGTTAAAGCCCACGCCCTTGTTTCCGACGCGATCGGCGATGATCTTGTCCAGACCCACAAAAGCACCGCCGCAGATGAACAGGATGTTGGTCGTATCGATCTGCAGCAGCTCCTGCTGGGGATGCTTGCGGCCGCCGGTGGGCGGAACGCTGGCCACCGTACCCTCAAGAATCTTAAGCAGCGCCTGCTGAACCCCCTCGCCCGAAACGTCGCGGGTAATGGAGAGGTTCTCGGCCTTGCGGGCGATCTTGTCGATCTCGTCCACGTAGATAATGCCAACCTGCGCGCGCTCAATGTCGCCATCGGCGGCATTGATGAGCTTGAGCAGGATGTTCTCCACGTCCTCGCCCACATAGCCGGCCTCGGTGAGCGCGGTGGCATCGGCGATGGCAAACGGCACCTCGAGGATGCGCGCAAGCGTCTGGGCGAGCAGGGTCTTGCCGGTGCCGGTGGGACCGAGCAGCAGGATGTTGGACTTGGCGAGCTCCACCTCATCCATATCATCGTCGAGTTGCGAGTCCAAGCCGTCGTCAAAGGCCGAAAGCGCGGCGCCGCCCTCGATCACGCGGCGATAGTGGTTGTACACGGCCACCGACATGGCGCGCTTGGCGTCCTCCTGACCCATAACATAGGCCGAAAGCTCGTCATAGATCTCGTGCGGCGTCGGCACGTGCGTGATGACCTGGCGGTCGTCCTCGAGCTCAAAGCCCTCGGTCTCGGGGTCCACGGCGGGCTGGGATGAAGCCTGACCATGGTCGTTGAGGAAGCCCGGCAGCTTGCCGTTGCGAGCGGCGTCCATAAAGTCCGAAGCCAGCGACTCCTCCAGAATCTCGGAGCAGGCGGCGACGCACTCGTCACAGATAAAGATGTTGGTCGGGCCCTTTACGAGGCGACGGACCTGGCCCTGCTCTTTTCCGCAGAAGGAGCAGCGGATGGGGTTGCCGTTCTCGTCAAAGTTGTCCTGCATGTTACCTGCCATCCTAGGCGTCCTTCGCGGCGAGGTCGCGCGAGGTGACGATACGATCGATCAGGCCGTAGTCGAGGGCCTCGGCAGCGGTCAGGTAGTTGTCGCGCTCGGTATCGGCCTGGACCTTTTCGATGGGCTGGCCAGAGGCGTCGGACAGGATCTGGTTGAGCTCGCGACGGGTCTTCTTGATCTCCTCGGCCACGATCTCGATCTCGGTCTGCTGACCCTGGGCACCGCCGCTGGGCTGGTGAATCATGACCTTGGAGTGCGGCAGGCAGAAGCGCTTG
>CALLSB010000134.1:0-41148 GCA_938014225.1 uncultured Collinsella sp.
ACAGGAGGCCACTTAATGTGGCCTCCGTCGTGAGCAGGACTGTAGAGCAGGAAACTTAACCCCCACACCCCTCACGCGGCGGGCAAACTCGCCTTGTGCTCTATCACGCTAAAGTGTATGATTCTGGACGTTACACGACTCACTTTACTTAACTAAAGTGCCATCAAGGGGGAATACCATGAACACCGATATGTCTCGTCGTCAGTTTGTTGGTCTAGCCGGCTCGCTCGCTACGGTGCTTGGCCTTGGTCTTGTCGGTTGCGGCGGTGGTGCCGGCAAGGGTTCCGCTGCCGGTTCTGCTGCAGCCAAGGACGTGAAGGGCGCTGCGGAGTCCAAGAAGCTCGTGGTGGGCTTTGATAAGTCCTATCCTCCGTACGGCTTTGTGGGCGACGATGGCGAGTACACCGGCTTTGATCTCGATCTTGCCAAGGCTGTTGCCGATAAGCAGGGCTGGGAGGTCAAATACGAGGCCATCGATTGGGATGCCAAGGACACGCTGCTTAACTCGGGCGCCATCAACTGCATCTGGAACGGCTTTACCATGGAGGGCCGTGAGGACGACTACACGTTCTCCGAGCCGTACATGCTCAACGAGCAGGTGCTCGTGGTCAAGAAGGATGCGGGCATTAAGAGCTGGGATGATCTTGCCGGTAAGACGGTGATCACCCAGACCGATTCCGCCGCTCAGGACGTGCTCGAGGGCGATCAGAAGGATTTGGCGGCGACGTTTGCCACGCTCGACACGATCGGCGAGTACAACACGGCCTTTATGCAGCTCGAGAGCGGCGCGGTCGATGCCGTGGCGTGCGATCTTTCGATTGCCCAGTATCAGCTTGCCGCCAAGCCCGATGCTTATACGCAGCTTGATGAGCCGCTGTCCAGCGAGCACTACGCCGTCGGCTTTAAGAAGGGCGACACCAAGTCCGCCGATGCCGTGACCGAGTCGCTCAAGGCGCTCTACGAGGACGGCACGGTCAAGGACCTGTGCGACAAGTACGCGAGCTACGGCCTGTCCTTCGACAACTGGGTTCTCAAATAGCCGCAGCACCCAACCTTGCGGCTCCAACCCTCCTCGCGTACCAAAGTACGCTTCGTCGGGCTTGTCGCTCGCAATCTTGGGCACTGTGCCTATTTGAGAATAAGATTAGCCGTTCTGTTGCTGCGAAGGAGAAGGTAGGTTGTCTATTCAGGTCATGATGCAGATGCTTGGCCAGGGATTCTTGGTCAGTTTGCAGCTGTTTGTGCTGACGCTGCTCGGGTCGATTCCGCTGGGAATTCCCGTGGCGTTTATGCGCATGAGCAAAATCGCGCCGCTTCGCTGGATTGCGCGCATCTACATTTCGATCATGCGCGGTACGCCGCTCATGCTGCAGATGTTTGCCATCTACTTTGCCCCGTACTACGTGTTTGGCATTTCGCTCACGCCCGATTCCAAGTGGACGGCGTGCGTCGTGGCGTTCATCATCAACTACGCCGGTTACTTTGCCGAGATCTATCGCTCGGGCCTTCAGTCCATTCCGCGCGGTCAATACGAGGCAGCCGAGGTGCTGGGCTACTCGCGTCTGCAGACGTTTCTGTATATCGTGATGCCGCAGGTCGCCAAGCGCATTTTGCCGGCGATGGGCAACGAGATCATCACGCTGGTCAAGGATACGTCGCTGGCGTTTGCCATCGGCGTGGGGGAGATGTTCTCGACCGCCAAGGCGCTGGTTGCCTCGCAGGTGAGCATGGTGCCGTTTGCGATTGCGGCGCTGATCTACTGGATTTTTAACTTTGTGGTCGAGATGCTGCTGGGCGCCGCCGAAAAGAAGCTGGACTATTATCATGACTAACTCAGTGATGAAAATCGAAAGCGCGCGCAAGGCGTTTGGCGGCAATGAGGTGCTCAAGGATATCTCGCTCGAGGTCAAGCGTGGCGAGGTCGTGGCGATTATCGGGCCTTCGGGTGGCGGCAAGTCCACGCTGCTGCGGTGTGCCACGCTGCTCGAGACACTCGACGGAGGCTCGCTCTCGTTTGGTGACCTTGCCGTTGCGACGGATGCGGGTTCGGGCGCAGTCTATGCGAAGGGCGATGTGCCCAAGCGGGCACGCTCGCGATTCGGCCTGGTGTTCCAAAATTACAACCTGTTCCCGCACTATACCGTGATGAAAAACATCATCGACGCGCCGATCCGCGTGCTTAAGCGCCCGCGCGAGCAGGCGGAAGCTCGTGCGCGCGAGTTGATCGCGCAGATGGGGCTTACGGGCAACGAGAACAAGGTGCCATGTGAGCTTTCGGGCGGCCAGCAACAGCGTGTGAGTATCGCCCGCGCCTTGGCGCTCGACCCGGAGATCCTGTTCTTTGACGAGCCGACCTCGGCGCTCGATCCCGAGCTAACGGCCGAGGTGCTGCGTGTCATTAAAGACCTTGCGGCGCAGAATATGACGATGGTGATCGTGACCCACGCAATGCAGTTTGCGCGCGATGTTGCCGACCGCGTGGTCTTTATGGATGGCGGCCGCATTGTCGAGGAGGGGCCAGCCGATCAGGTTATCGACCATCCGCGCGAGCAGCGCACCCGTGAGTTCTTGAGCCGTATCGAGGGATAGGCTCAGGTATTTACTCAACTATTAATTGAGGCGAAGCCGCCGCAGGTCTTACGGTCTGTGGCGGCTTTTTGTTTGCATCGACGGGGTTCAATAATCGCCTCACAAGCTTGTCTCTTCCTCTCGCCGCCTGTATTCATACGTGCGCCGAAAGGTATGCATGGACAGCCGCCCGTGAGGGTAGGGTGGTGGCATAGGACATTTGGAGGGTGAGTCGGCTCGGCTGCCGACCATGCTGCTCCCGGGATGGCACCGACCGCGAACTCTCCCCGTTGGCGTCGCGCATTGCGCGCGGCCCTGCAAGGAGGTCATCATGGGTGCTCCCAAGACCGGTAACGTAAGGAACGTGGTGCTCGTAGGCCAAGGCGGGGTGGGCAAGACTTCACTCGCCGAGGCCATGCTCCACCTTTCCGGCAAGACCGCCCGCCTGGGCGGCCACGACGGCACCAAGCCCACGCTCGACTATGACCCCGAAGAGGTCAAGCGTGCATTTTCCATCTCGACGACCATCGCGCCGATCGACTGGAAGGGCGCGCGCATCAATGTGCTCGATGCCCCGTGCTACCCCGATTTTATCGGCGACGCCTTTGCCGCGATGAGCGTCTGCGAGACGGCTCTGTTTGTGGTCGACGCCGAGGCCGGCCCGCAGCCTACGACGGTTAAGCTCTGGTATGCCGCCGAGGACCTGCGCCTGGCGCGTGCGGTGTTCGTAAACCGCCTGTCGCGCTCCGAGGCCAGCTTTGCGACCACGATGGACCTGCTGCAAGAGCGCTTTGGCACGCGCCTGGGTGCCGTGACCCTTCCCTGGGGCGAGGGCGAGGACTTTGACGGCATCATCGACCTGGTGCGCATGAAGGCGCGCCATTGCAACGGTACCGAAGCCGTTGAGTCGGAGATTCCCGAGGAGTATCGTGCCCAGGCCGAGGAAGCCCATGACCATCTGTGCGAGCTGGTGGCCGAGGCTGACGATGAACTGATGATGAAGTACTTGGAAGGCGAGGAGACGCTGACGCAGGAGGAGCTTGAAGGCCTGCTGTCGAAGGCGATCGCCGAGCGCATCTTTGTGCCGGTCTTTGCGGGCGATTGCATTAAGGAGCAGGGCGTCAACTCGCTGATGGACGACATCGCCACATACTTCCCGGCACCGACCGACTACGGCGAGATGCCGCTTATCGACGGCGATTCGCTCAAGATTTCAAGCGACGATGATCGTCCGGTGGCGTTTGTGTTTAAGACCCTGGCCGATCCGCAGCAGGGTCGCATCAGCTTTATTAAGGTGCTGACGGGCACGCTTGAGCCGGGCCTTGAGCTGATCAACGCGCGCACCCGCAAGAGCGATCGTCTGGCTCACCTGTATGTGATGTGCGGCCGCGACATGACCGAGGTCGGTCACGCCTATGCCGGCGACATTATCGTGGCACCCAAGCTGGCGGCCGAGACGGGCGATACGCTCTCGATTACCGGCAAGGTCGAGGCTGCGGCGTTTAAGTTCCCCAACTCGCAGTACCGCATTGCCATCGAGGCCGAGAATCGCGGGGACGAAGAGAAGCTCTACACGTTTATCGAGAAGGCCTGCAAGGCCGATCCGACCATGAGCATCGACCGCGACGAGGAGACGGGCCAGACTATCATCTCCGCCGTTGGTGAGGCGCAGGTTTCGGTGCTGCTCAACCGTTTGGAGGATCGCACCAAGGTCGTGGCAAAAAGCGTGCCGATCCGCATTCCGTATCGCGAGACCATTCGCCGTACGGCAAGCGCGCAGGGCCGCCACAAGAAACAGACTGGCGGTGCCGGTCAGTATGGCGACTGCTGGCTGCGCGTTGAGCCGCTCATTGGGCCCGACGGCACGAGCGATGGCTATGAGTTTGTAGACGAGGTCGTGGGTGGCCGCATCCCGCGCTCGCTCATCCCCGCCGTGGACAAGGGTGTCCAGGAGACCATGAAGGACGGCATCATTGCCGGCTACCCGCTCACGGGCATTCGCGTGGCTGTGTACGACGGCTCGTATCACAGCGTCGACTCCAACGAGATGGCGTTCCGCGCGGCGGCTCGCATCGGCCTGCGCAAGGCGTGCGCCGATGCCGACCCGGTGGTGCTGGAGCCCATCGAGGAAATCACGGTGACTATCCCCGAGAGCTACGCCGGCGCCGTGATGGGCGACATCTCGGCATCGCGCGGTCGCGTGACGGGCATGGAGACCGATGAGCGCGGCGACACCGTGGTCATTGCCCAGGCGCCGCTGGCAGAGCTGACGGATTATTCGACGCGCCTGCGCTCTATCACGCGCGGCACGGGTGACTTTACCATGAAGCCCGCAGGCTATGAGCAGGTTCCCTATGACGTTCAGGCCAAGCTGGTCGAGCGCTATGAGGAGGGTCGCGCCAAGTAGCGTGTGGCGTTGCCTGCAATGTGGACGCTGACGAAAAGGCCGCCCTGGGTAATCCAGGGCGGCCTTTTTTGATCCCATGGGGACGGAGGAAAACGAATCATTTTTGGGTTACGGGCGGTGCGGTCGGCACTAGTCTCTGGATGCCTGGTTGCGGCCGGTGGCGTAGTCGATCTGCACGTGCGGCTGCAGGTTGTAGCAGTACACGTGGAAGCAGAGGGTCTTGCCGTGGTCCTCGACCGATTGCGCCTCAAGGCGCACGCCGCGGCAGACAAGCTCCTCTTCGTTATACATGGGCGTGACGCGATAGAGCACGTGGTTGCCCGTATCGCGAATATAGTTGAGAATCTGCTCTTCAAACGGCAGCATACCCGTCTCGTTGAGATAACGCGTGCCGGTGAGGAGATTCTTGCGATTGGCGTTCTCGCCGCAGAGTGACCAGGCGATAAGGTGGCAGCGGTTGTAGAGGCTCTGGCCCGGAATAAAGTCGTAGCGCTGCTGGTGCCAACCGGCAGGATGGATACGCGAGATATCGCCGCGCTTGCCTTGACCGAGTGACTCGGGGCCCACGCAGGCGAGCGCCTTGCGAGTGCGGCCCAGGCTGTCGAGCTTGGAGAATTTCTTAAAGCAGCCCTCTTCGGTGGCGCGATCGTATTCATCGAGTGTGAATGATGGCGTGCCGAGCGGGTGCATGCTGTCGGCGCGAAGGGCAACGTAGGGGTTGCCAGCGTAGTCGGGAATGCTGCTGAGGTATACGCCGCGGGCGCGGTCAAGATCGGGGTTTTCGACCTCGTCGATGGGGGCGGCGGCGCTGTCCGCGGAAGCGTCGTCATCGGTGTCGGGTGCGGCGGAATCGGAGCCATCGCCAGAGTCCTGGCTGTTTTGAGGGTCCGGGGAGCTCGCCGTTCCCGATTCGAGCCGAGCGACCAGGTCTGCCTCGTCGTCGGTGCGGCTGGGACTCTCGTTTTGTTTTTCGGCCAGAGCCGCCGCCTGCTCATCGCTTTGCGGCGACAGTAACTTGGGCGCTCCGTCGAGCGATCCCGTAAACAGCGCAAACCCGAGCACCACGGCGGTGCCGATGGAAAGTACTTGCTTGTAGGCGGACTTGCGCGACATGGAGGCTCCTGGATGGACGGTTGGGAGTCTACCAGTCTAGCAGGAGCCAGCAGGGGCCGTTCTGTCGAACAAATACTTAAGATTTGGGATAAATGCTACGGATTCATTTGCCTCATATGGAGCTGCGGCGGTTGTGAATGTGGGGCTATTCAGCGTTTCCCCAGATAAAACCTGCCAAAATAAACCTGTCCCTTTTTGGTAGGTTAATCGGGGGACTATTTCACCGCAACTTAGGGCACGGTTAGGGAGTGTGCACCTTAAAGAGTGGTGCCCTTGATTAGAGAGGTCGCGCTCGTCTCTCTAATTGTCTCTCTAAAGAGAAAGCCAGTTAAAGAGATAACATTGGGCTATCTAACAGTGAATTCGATACATCTCTCTAAATGTCTCTCTAAAATAAGTTGCTTATCTCTCTAAAGTTAGAGAGATATACTATACTTTAGAGAGATAAATCTATCGTTTTAGAGAGACGGAATGCCAATGCTGCTGGATGAACCTCTTGGCCTTATTGTTGAGCGCCTTCGCAGGCGGGGGACTGATGACGCATCGGTAGAAGTTAAAGCCTGCACGAATAAATTGAGCGCAGACGTATGGGAGACAGTGAGCGCTTTTGCGAACACTGCGGGTGGGCTCATTATTTTGGGCCTGAACGAGGCCGAAGGATTTGTTCCTTCGGCTAACTTTGCTATCGATAGGGTGCGCGATCAGTTTGTTTCGGGTATCGGAGACGGAGGCTCAGCGGCAGCGGTGGCCCATGCGCCGCGGTACGAGCTTGATCGAGGCGAGGTCGACGGGCTCCAGGTGCTTCTGGTGCGCATCTTTGAACTTGAGCTTAAAGCGAAGCCTTGCTATATCGGCGCGCGCGGCGTGCAGAACGGTAGCTACAAGCGCGTGGATGATAAAGATATCAAGATGTCACCCGCTGAGCTATATGAGCTGCAGAGTGCGTTGCTTCCGAGCGATGCAGACGGCACGGTGGTTTCGGAGGCAACGGTCGAGGATTTGGATCCAGATGTCGTGCGGTCTATTATCGCAAATCGCCGGCTGCAGACCCCGCGCGTTTTGCGCGGGGCCGATACGCTGGAAAAGCAGCTGGTCAGACTCAATATCACTACAAAGGATGGTGCCGTGAAGCTCGCGGGGCTTCTGTCGGCGGGAATTTACCCCCAGCAGTTCTATCCCAAACTGATGATCGATGTCGCCGTTCATTCCGATGTGGAAAAATCTGCACCCGGGCAACCCCGGTTTATTGACCGCCAGTTGTGCGATGGCCCGATTCCGGCTTGCATCGAAGATGCCCTTGCCGCGATTGGACGAAACTTGCGCAAAGCGACGATAGTGCAAGGCGCTGGCAGAAGGGAGGATTGGGAAGTTCCCCAGGAGGTTTTGCGCGAGGCCTTGGCAAATGCCTGCATCCATCGAGAATATTCGCCCATGTTTGTGGGGCAGGCCGTGAGTGTCGATATCTATCCAGACAGAATAGAGATCAAAAACCCCGGTGGGCTTTGGGGCGGAAAGACGGTGGACAATCTTGCAGACGGGGAATCGCGCTGCCGAAACCCAAAGCTCATGAGCCTAATGGGGGCGACGCCGTTAGAGCATGCCGAGGGGGCCGTTGCAGAAAGCCAGGGATCTGGTATCCCGGCTATGATTCGCGAGATGGAGTCTCGTTCGCTTGGAAGGCCGAAATTTATCGTTAAGGCCGATTCGTTTACGGTGCTGCTTTCCCGGCACGGGGCGGAGCTTGCTGAAAACCGCACGTGGATTCAGAGCCATGTGGGCACCGAGCTGACGGATCGCGAGGAAACATTGCTCATGTTTATGCGGGAGCATGGGTGCGTATGCGATGTTCAAAAAATACGAGAGGCCCTGAAGTGGGATTCGGATGACATTCGCCTGATCTGCGGGAATCTTGTCGATAAACATGTCCTGTCAAAATGTGGCAAAGACACGTTTGAGATTATCGATATGAGCAGAGAATCGTCAGCTTCGACAGCGGATAGGATTCTGGAGGCTCTCAGCGCCGAAGTGGATATGACGGCGCGAGAAATAGCGGTTGCATCGGGGGTCAAAATTTCGTCCGTCCGCTACCATCTGCCAAAAATGGCGGATAAAGGACTCATCGAAGTAATGGGTTCGTCGACGAGCCGCAACCGCCGCTATCGGAAGAAGTAGATGCAGCCGAGTCGCCCCTCTTGTGTCTCTCGAAGTGAGATGGGTGCTAGGGGGCGACTGCCTCGCGATATTTCCCCAGATAAAACCTGCCAAAATAAACCTGTCCCTTATTGGCAGGTCAGTTAACGCAGTGCAGGTTGAGCATATGCGAGCGAGCGGGCTCCGGGTGCGGTAAGGTGACGTGAAACAAGCGGGCGCTGACCTTTTGGTCGCGCCCGTGAAGTTGAACGTCAGATTGCCGTGCCCGGGGCCCGCGCAGCGTCGAGCAGTTACGCCGTTTGTAAAACGGCGTAACCTAAAGGTTCATGTTGCCGTGAATGTAGGGGGTGACCTCGGGGGAGATATGGTCGCAGCCCAGCTCGCGCAGCGCGGACTCGATAACGGCGGGCAGCGGGGTCTTGCCCTTGTCGTCGACGGCGGCACCGCCGAGGGTGGCAATCTTGGCGACATCTGCGGGTGCGGCCTCGATATGCATGCAGCCGCCGACCAAGCGCGCGCGTACCTGTGCCAGATCAAGATCGTGCAGGTAATCCTCGCAGGCGCGAATCAGGGAGACCTTCTCGCGCGTAAGCTCCTCGCCCGTGGGGACGCGCGTGGCAAGGCAGGCTCCCGCCGGCAGTTTCCAAACGGGATAGCCCCATGCGCGCAGCAGCTCGCGCTCTTCGTCCTTGGTAAAGCCGACCTCCATGAGAGGGGAGCGTACGCCGAGCTCTTTTGCCGCGCGCATACCAGGGCGGTAGTCGCCGCGATCACTTGCATTGCTGCCATCGATGACGGTGGGAAAGCCGAGCGACTTGGCGTGGTTGACGATGGCGGTAAAGCCGGCGTGCTTGCAGTGGTAGCAGCGATTGGCATCGTTACAGGCTACCTGGGGGAGCTGCAGCTGATCGACCGAAAGATTGAGCACGGGGAGCTTAAAATGCGCCCCTTCATCAGCTTGCCCATCAACGGACTGCTCAAACGAAGTCTGTTCGGGCGTGCCGATGAGCGGCGTGGTGAGATGGACGAGGAGGGTATTGGTAGGCATGATGCGGGCGCAGACCGCGGCCAAAAAGCTGCTGTCGACACCACCGGAAAAGCCGATGGCGACGCGTCCGTATGCCAAAAGCAGCTGTTCGAGCGCCGATAGCTTGTCTTGAAGCTCCTCTGCGGGTGCCGTGGTGTCTAAAATCATGAAACGTTCCTTATCGTTGAGTACTCGATCGAAAACTATAATCCTAATGCGTTACTTGCCATAAGACTTCTATCTGTGTAACGAAAGTGCAATATGGCATATACGTTATATACAAGTTGCCAAATGCGGTAGAGTTGCAGCAACGCGACAGCGAGAGTCGATGGGGGACCGATATGATCAAGGCTGTTATTTTTGACATGGATGGAACGCTGGTCGATACCGAGCGTTTGGGGATTAAGGCCTGGAAGGCAGGCGCCGCTGAGCTGGGGCTCGCGATTGATGAAGCGCTGATTCATCAGTTTATCGGCCGCACGCTGCCCGATGTTATGGACATCCTTGATGAGCATTACGGCAGCCATGAAACCACCGAGGCGGTCTATGTCCGCCACAAGGAGATTCGTGACGAGATGGTCAAGACCGAGCTGGAGCTTAAGGCCGGCGCCGCCGAGTGCATAGACGAGCTGTTGGCTGCGGGCTATCACGTGGGTCTAGCGACGTCGTCGCGCCTCGTTACGGCCGAGCGCAACCTTAAGATGGTCGGTCTTTTTGACAAGTTTGAAATGGTAACGTGTGGCGAGGACGTCGTGCACGGCAAGCCCGACCCCGAGATGTATCTGCTCGCCTGCGAGCGCGCAGGTTTTGCCCCCGAGGAATGTGCCGTGGTCGAGGATTCGCGCAACGGCTGCGTCTCGGGCATTACGGCCGGCTGCCATGTCTTTGCCGTTCCCGATATCGTGCCGCTGCCGCAAGACGTGGTGGATGGCTGCGAGGCCGTGCTCGATACGTTGTTCGACCTGGCGGCGGCGGTCAAGGCCGTGCGCTAGACAATTGCGGTGTTGAAACGAGCAATTGCCCACGTTTGCGCTTAAGCAAAAGGGGCCCGGCAATGGTCGGGCCCCTTTTGCTTAAGCGGCGACATAGCATACTTGCGGGCGTGCTATAGATACGCGCCGAGGTTGATGGCCGTGGCGTCGGTCTGGGTGCTTGCCTGGGTGCTGGCGCGCTCCAGTAGGAACGGACGTACCAGTTCTTGGCGGTTGATATCCTCGGCGGCGGTGACTGCGGTGACGGTGCGCGCTGCAGAGCCGACGCGGATATGCTTGGTCTTTGCCGGGGTCTTGTTCTCGATTTGCTCCATGAGCAATTGAACGCCCTTGCGGCCAATCTCGTAGCCCGGGGGCGCTACCGTAGTGAGCGGGACCGATCCGCTCCAAGCGAGTGGGTTGCCATCGCAACCTGCTACGCGTACTTGCCCGGGGACGGCGATGCCTTTGTCGACCAGCGCCGAGATGACGCCCGAGGCCAGCACGTCGGTCAGACCGACGACAAAATCGGGGCGTTCGTCGGCGGGGCGCGCGGCGATTTGGGCGCCGATGCCGTAGCCGTCGGCGGCGGTATTCCATTCGCCGGCGTCGATGACTTCGATCTTGATATCGGGGTGCAGAGCGAGGGCCTTGTGAATGCCAAGCACACGTAGGGTGAGCTGCATAAATGCTGCTCGGCCGACGACGACAATATGGTGCGCGCCGCGGGCGATGGCGAGCTCGGCGATGATGCGACCCTGGGCCTCGTTGTCGGCCGCTACGTAGTAGCCGGGCTCGGAGCAATGGATGTCCAGATGGACGATCGGCACGGACATCTTGGTCATGGCGGGGTGCCAGTCGGGGGATGCCATGGGCTGAACCATGACGCCGGACATCTGGGTGCCCATAAAGTAGCGCAGGTAATGGTCCTCGAGAATATCGTCGTTATCGGCGTTGGCGATGAGCAGGTCGTAGCCGTGCTTGCGGGCCTCGTTGTGGGCGCCGCTGGCAATTTGGAGCGAAAAGCCGTGATCGAGACGGGGGAGCACCAGGCCAAAGGACTTGGTGGCGCCACCCGCGAGCTGGCGAGCGCTTTGGTTGGGCAGGTAGCCAAGGCGATTGATGGTCTCGTTGATGAGCTTAAGGGTCTCGGGGCGCAGCTTTTCGGGGTGGTTGAGCGCGTTGGAAACCGTGCCCAGCGAAACCCCGGCCTCGCGCGCGACGTCGCTGATTTTTATCTTTGCCATAGCGGCCCCTTTGATGCGTTTCAAGTACAAGCCAGATTGTAGCATCCCAAACCTTCCAAAAAGGGACAGGTTTATTTTGGCAGGTTTTATCTGGGAAAACGTCGTTGCCAGCGCAACTACCACGAAGGTGCCTGTCCCCATTGTGGTGGTTTGGACCGGCTGGACGTGTGTGCATCGGGTGGTATCTAAGTTGAGATACCACTTCTGGTATATCAGCTTGCGTTTGCGTGAGTACAATACTCGAACGTTATACGTCTCAGCGCCCCTTGTGCGTGGACGTCTTGCAGTCACGCGAACGAAGGGATTTATCCTATGTGCGGAATTGTCGGCTACACCGGCTCTGATATTGCAAAGAACATCCTAGTCACGGGCCTCAAGCGTATGGAGTATCGCGGCTATGATTCCTCGGGCGTCGCGCTCGAGGTGGGCGAGGGCGCCGCGGCGCACCTCGACGTCATCCGCCGCGTGGGCAAGGTCGCGGGCCTGGAGAGCGAGCTTTCCAACATCGACAGCGACGCTACCTGCGGTATCGGCCATACCCGTTGGGCCACCCACGGCAAGCCCTCCGTCGTTAACGCTCACCCCCACACCAGCTGCGACGGTCGTATCGCCATCGTCCACAACGGCATCATCGAGAACTTCGCCGAGCTGCGCGAAGAGCTGGAGGGCCGCGGCCACCACTTTAAGAGCGAGACCGATACCGAGGTCTTCGCACATCTGATCGAAGAGGCTTATGCCGAGACGCACGACCTGATGGCCTCCGTGCGCGAGGCTTGCACCCACGTGGTCGGTGCCTATGGTCTGGCCGCCGTGTGCGCTGACGAGCCCGGCGTGATCGCCGTGGCCCGCAAGGATTCTCCGATCGTGGTCGGCGCGGGCGAGACCGGCGCCTATGTCGCCTCCGATGTCATCGCGCTCATCGACGCCACCCGCGATGTCGTGGTGCTCGAGGACGGTCAGTTTGCCAGGCTCACGCCCGCAGGCGTCGAGTACACCGACGAGGCCGGCAACGTTATCGAGCCCAAGGTCACCCACATCGACTGGGACCTGGACATGGCAGAAAAGGGCGGTTATCCCGACTTTATGCTCAAGGAAATCCACGAGCAGCCGCGCGTCGTGCGCGACACGCTGGTCGGTCGTATGACGCCGGCCGGCGAGCTTGACATCGACGAGCTGGGCCTTTCGCTCGAGGAGCTCAACGACATCGACCGCGTCTACGTGATCGCTTGCGGAACCAGCTATCACGCTGGCCTCATTGCTAAGAATCTCATTGAGGGCTGGGCTCGCATCCCCACCGAGGTTGAGGCAGCCAGCGAGTTCCGTTATCGCAATCCCATCATTACGCCGACGACGCTTGTCGTTGCCGTGTCCCAGTCGGGCGAGACGGCCGATACCCTTGCCGCCATTCGCGACGCGCGCATCAAGGGTGCCAAGGTCTTCGGCATCACCAATGTGGTGGGCAGCCCCGTGGCGCGTGAGAGCGACGGCGTCATCTACACCAAGGCCAACAAGGAGATTGCGGTCGCCTCGACCAAGAGCTTTATCGGCCAGGTTGTGAGCCTTACGCTTTTGGCCCTGCTGCTGGCGCAGGTCAAGTACCGCTTGACCACCAAGCAGGCGCGCATGCTGTTCCGCGAGCTTTCCGATACGGCCGAGCAGATCCAGTGGATTTTGGATACCCAGACCGAGGCCGTTCATGAGGCCGCCCTGCTGTGCAAGGATGCGCAGTCGGCGCTATTCGTGGGCCGTGGCATGGGTGCCGCTATTTCCTACGAGGGCGCGCTCAAGCTCAAAGAGGTCAGCTACCTGCACGCCGAGGCATATGCCGCCGGCGAGATGAAGCACGGCCCCATCGCCCTGATTGACCCGGGCTTCCCCGTCATCGCTGTGGCCACCAAGAGTGCCACCTACGACAAGACCGTGTCGAACCTCATGGAGTGCAAGGCGCGCGGCGCCAAGGTCATCGTTGTTGCCACCGAGGGCGACGAGGAGATCAACAAGATCGCCGACTGCATCATTCGCGTGCCGGCAGTCCGCGACGTGTTCAGCCCCATCACGGCGAGTGTCCCGCTGCAGCTGCTCGCCCGCGAGGTCGCCATCCTGCGCGGTTGCGACGTTGACCAGCCCCGAAACCTCGCCAAGAGCGTCACGGTAGAGTAATTGGTTCCGCCGTTCTAGCGACTAAGGCCCGGCTCCGCATCAAGACGGAGCCGGGCCTTGTTTCATTTGCCCGGATAAAACCTGCCAAAATAAACCTGTCCCTTTTTGGCAGGTTAGCGGAGCTTGCTGGTCTCGAAGTACTCGGGGAACTGGTCCAGAACCTCGGTCTGGTTGCGGAACATCATATGCAGGTGCTTGCTGACCAAAAAGCTCGCTTCGATGGGGTCGCGACCGGCGATAGCGCGGCGAATCTGCTTGTGCTCGTTCACGATGTCCTGATTGTCGAGAACTTGCGTGGCAGCGCGCAGCCAGCGGAAGCGCTCAAGGTCGGCATTGGTCTCTTCGAGCCACGACCACACGGTGCTGCGACATGCGATGCTAAAAATCATGTGATGCATGAGGTTGTCGCTCAAAAAGAAGCCGATGCGATCCTCTTCGGCCATGGCCTTTTCCTGCAGCACGATGGCGCGGTCGAGCTGCTCGATGCCAGCCGACGTGGCGCGCGCGCAGCACTCCACGATCACCTGCTTTTCCAGATGCTCGCGGATGTAACAGGCACTCTCGGCAAGGGTGAGGTTGATGGGCGAGACGTAGGTACCGCTCTGGGGCACGGTGCGCACCAGGCCTTCCTGCGCCAAACGAACTAAAGCCTCGCGCACGGGCGTGCGCCCCATATCCAGGTCGTCGCAAAGTTGCTTGACGCCCAGCTTTTCGCCCGGCTTGTAGTCCAGGTAGACGATTTTGCGTCGAATGGTGTGGTAGGACTGGTCCTGTAGGCTCGTTTCCTGCTCGCCGACGTGCATCGATTCTTCCATAGCGCCTCGCAACTGTTCTATCAAACTCATATGTCAGTTGTTAATTATGCCGCGAATCAGCTCTACGCGGTGGGTAATTCGGCTGTCGCCCGAGAACTATTGCGGCATCTTAGTCTGTGTTTGCGCAAGGCTGCGCTCAATGTTGCCGTATCATAAGCCGTCGCAAACGTGAAATAGAAAGAAGGAATCCCATATGCAACTGGCAAATATCGTACGCGAGCGCTGGAAAGGCGTCTTGTTCTGCCTGATCATCGCTATCCCCGCGACGTTGCTCGGCAAACAGATTGAGGTGGTCGGCGGGCCGGTATTTGCCATCCTTTTTGGCATGGTCCTGGCGCTCGTCTTTCCCAAGAATCGTCGCGAACCGCTCGCCGCCGGCGTTACCTATACGTCCAAAAAAGTCTTGCAGTACGCGGTTATCCTGCTTGGCTTTGGCATGAACCTCTCCCAGATTCTGTCCAAGGGCGCCCAGTCGCTGCCGATTATCGTGGCGACGATCTCGACCTCGCTTGTCATCGCCTTTGTGCTCTGCCGCGTCATGAACGTACCGGATAAGATCGCGACGCTTGTGGGTGTGGGTTCGTCGATTTGCGGTGGTTCTGCCATCGCTGCGACCGCGCCCGTCATCGATGCCGACGATCGCGAGATTGCCCAGGCCATTTCGGTCATCTTCCTGTTTAACGTTATCGCGGCGCTCGTGTTTCCGACGCTCGGCGGCATGCTCGGGCTGACCAACGAGGGCTTTGGCCTGTTTGCCGGCACCGCCATCAACGACACCTCGTCGGTAACGGCTGCGGCGAGCGCCTGGGACAGCATGCATCCCGGCGCCAATGTGCTCGAGAGCGCCACAGTGGTCAAGCTCACCAGGACGCTGGCCATTATTCCCATCACGTTGGTCCTCGCATGCTGGCAGATGCATCTGGCACGCAAGGCCGGCGGTGACGCCAAAAGCACGTTCTCGCTTAAACGTGCGTTTCCCATGTTTGTGCTGTTCTTTGTGCTGGCGAGCGTGATCACCACGGTGCTCCAGCTTCCCGCGTCCATCACGGCGCCCATCAAGGAGCTGTCGAAGTTCTTTATTGTGATGGCCATGGCGGCTATTGGTTTTAATACCGATATCGTCGAGCTGGTCAAAAAGGGCGGCAAGCCCATCGCGCTGGGCTTTTGCTGCTGGATTGGCATTGCGTGCATGAGTTTGGGAATGCAACACGTGCTGGGAATCTGGTAGAGAAGTAGCTTATTTGCGTGCTGGCGAGCACATTCTCACGGTGGAGCGATAGGAGCTCTTGCGGGTATGGCTTGTCCGCAGGTTTATAAGTCCCGAAGAACTCTTATCGCCCCGCCAGGATGGCGATGCGGGGCAACACCTATACTCGCAGGACGGCGCTTTCTGCCCTATAGTGTTTGGTGAGCAATATCGTTCAATTTTGAAACACTCGGTCGTGCGACCGTCGGCGGTTGCACGTCGCTGCGGACAGGGGCAAATCATGGATAGCGATGCCAAGCTGAACATCTTGACCGAGGCCCTGGCTGCTGCCGGGGCCTCGGCATTGGCAATCGATGCGCGTGGGGACGTCGCGATCTCGACCATGAATGACACGGCGCTCGAGCGGGATGTGGCGGCTTTTGTCGCTGAGCGCCTCGACCGTATAGGAGACGGCGCGCGTCTGGTTATGGGGCGTGCGGGTACGCGCCTGAGCCTGACCGTTCGCCCCACCGACAAAGAGGGCGGGGGCCTTTGGGTCGTCGTGGTCCGCGAGGTGCGCGGCGCCGCGGCGCATGCGGGTATCGAGTGGCTCAACGCCGACGAGGTTGAGGCCCGCTACGAATCGAGCGCGTACGGCATCGTTGAGGGGGCGGCCTCGGTGGCTGCGCCGGTTGCCGAGAGCTACGCGCGCGGTGTGCCCCTTATGCTCGAGGGTGAGCTGGGAGCGGGTCAGGTCGAGATCGCCAAGCGCCTCTATCTGGACGGTCCTTTTGCCGATCAGCCCTTTGTTTCCCTTGCGCTCGATGAACTCACCGAGCGCGGTTGGCGCCATGTGCTCAAAAGCGCCGAATCGCCGTTGTTCCAAACGGGGCTGACCCTTTGCATTGAGGGCTGGAATGCGGTTGGCCCCCAGCGCCTCCGCGAGCTGGTCTCCACGATGACCGACACCGCGTTGGCGACGCGCTGCCATGTGGTGCTGACAGCGAATGACATGCCGGGCGGCGGCGAAAGTGATCAAGCCGCGTTTGTGACCGAGCGCTTCGCCTGTGCGGTGAGCGTGGCGCCGGCAATCGCCGAGCAGGGAGCCGCGTCGACGAAGGTCGCGCGCTATTTGGAATATCTCGCTGATGCATTTGGGACGGCAGCGCCCACGCTGTCTGCCGCGGCGACGAAGACGCTCGATGCTTACCGCTGGCCGCGCAACTATCTGCAGCTCCGCGAGGTCTCGGAACGACTGTATATATTGGTGGGGACGGGCACGGTGGACCGCGCTGTGGCGGAGGAAGTGCTCGCCCAAGAGGACGTGATTAAGACCGCAACCTTTGGCGCCCCGACGCTTGAAAGTGACCTGTATATCCTGCGACCGCTGGCCGATACCGAGCGAGATATCGCGCATCTGGTTGTAGACCATCTCCACGGCAACCGAACCCGTGCGTCGGAGGTGCTGGGCATAAGCCGTACAACGCTGTGGCGCTTGCTGAAGGACGATGACCGTTGAGCGAGGCGCCCGTGACCGCACGCGACGCGTGTGCTACAGTCCAAAGCGTTATTGTTTCGATTTGGTTACGGCGTGCGAGGGCATATGGCTGAGACTTCAAAACCGAGCCGCAGAAGGCGGAGTGCCGCGCCGGTCAACCGACGCACAACATCGGTGACGTGGGGCAAACACGCCTCGGGGTTTGATGGCTCGTTCAAGCGCACTAAATACGGCTATCCTTCGGCAAGCGCCCGCTTGGCAATGCAGGCAGAGTCCTCGCTGTGGGGCCGCAAACGCGTGGTGGGCTCAAAGCTCAAGCACGACGGAACGCTCGGCTACATCAGCCGCGGGGCGGCTCGCCGCAGCGGGCTCAATCCCGCCGGCTGGCATCGCTACGTGCCGATCGTGGCCGCCGTTGCAGTGATCGTCATCGCGCTCGCTGCGCTCGGATATGCCGGCGGTGGCGCCAACTTGGACGCAATGTTTAAATCGCCCGAGCTCGCGCATGCAGGCACAGAAGTTGTCGAGGGCGCACAGACCCAGACAGGCGTCGCGCCCCAGCGCGGTATCGTTGCGGCGGCCTCCACCATCGCCGATGCGCAAAAGGACGAGGACGAACAGGGCGATGGCGCCGAAACGGCCCAGACGAACGAAACGACGACAACGGCGACGTCAATATAAGTTACGAGTGGGGTAGCTAATTTGGGACGGGGCTTTTTTAGCTGCCCAAGACAGTGGCTCATTCGATGTCAGTCGCCAAAAGCGAGCGAGCCGCATTTGCGCCAAGGTGACGTGAAATGAGAGGGCGCTGACCTTCTGGTCGCGCCCTCGAAATTGAACGTCAGATTGGCGTGAATGCGGCCCGCGCAGCGTCAACGAGCCCGCCGTTCGGTAGAACGGCGGAACTAATTACCTTACGTAGACGACGTTGTCGCGGCGCGGTTTTGCCTCGGGTAGCGTGTCCTCGGCGTAGCCAAGAATGCAGTTACCGACACCGCGCAGGCTGCCGTCGGCGGGCAGGCCCCAGCTGGCCAGCAGCTCCAGGCCCTCGGGCGAGTCAAAGACCTCATGCGCGCGGTGAATCCAGCACGAATCGACACCCAGCGCATAAGCGGCGTTGAGCAAGTTGCCCATGGCGAGCGAGCCGTCTTCCAGATGCGTGGGCACGCTGCGGTCGACCAGCACCACCACAACGGTCTTGGCGCCATAGAAGGGGTCGCTGTTGCTGCCCATGACCTGGGCGTTGAGCTGCGAGAGACGCTCGACGGTCGCGGGGTCGGTGACGGCGACAAACGTCACCGGCTGGCGCCCCATGCCGCTCGGTGCATATTGGCCGGCTTCGATAATACGTGCAAGCTTTTCGGCCTCGACGGGACGATCGCTGTAGTTGCGGCAGCTGCGACGGTGAATGAGTGCTTCGATAGTCTCCATGGTGTCTCCTTGCGGTGGCGTTGCAGATGCCCCGTTCATACCCGTCGGGCTCAAACGATAGACGGTCAATTGCCCGGCCAAAAGGATAGATTCCAATTGGGAAAGTAGGTTTGCATAAAAGTACCTTCAGAATGTGACAAACAAATGGGATGGTTAAACGTTTTATCCCGTCTACCCTGCGGTTTTTTACCACTTGCCTAAATGACGAACGCATAACCTCTGATAAAGGTTTTACTAAAGGAGTACCAACGTTTATCAATGCGCCGTGGTGGCGCCGGGCCAGGAGGTAACATCATGTTCCAGGCTGGAGATGTCGTCGAGACCGATTTCGAAGGATTTCTGAAGCTGCTGCGTTCCAAGACGCGCGCTTTCGTGTCGATCAACGATCACGAGTACTACATCACGCACACCGATGGCTATTGGCGTGTTCAGGATTGCGAGGCCCTCAACGACAAGGGCCACTTTACTGACTGCTCTGAGTTGGTCAACACGGTCTGCGAGGTCGTCGAGCTGCCGTGGATTGCCGGCAAGAGCCTGCATGACAGCTTCTCGGGCGCTACGGTCTATGAGGCCGTCGCCGCTTAACAGGCAATAAACCCGATTTTCACGTGACCGCTGGCGCCGCCCCCGCGCCGGCGGTCTTTTTCTGCCGATAGGCCATAAAAGTGCGCGCATTTGCGGAGAGCCTGTTGACGATAGTCAAAACTCGGACTAATCTAGAGACACATAATTGGTCAAAAATCGGACAATCGAATGGTGGGATAGATGAATAGTGCGGTTGCACTGGTCGACTTCGACCGGTTGCTCAATGGACTCGACCATATCTATTCGGAGTTCTCGCGCGCCTGCGGCCTTTCGGACTGCGCTTACTGGATGCTCGTCGATACCAGCACGGCGGGCGGCAGTATTGCCGTAAGCCGTCTGACAAGCGAATGGTTCTACAGCAAGCAGACCATCAACTCGGCAATTAAAACCTTGACGGCGCGGGGCTTCGCAACGTTGGAGTTTGCCGAAGGCAGTCGTAAGAACAAGGTTGTGAGCCTGACCGAAGAGGGCAGGCGATTTGCCGAGCGTTATGCGCTGCCGGCGCTCAAGGCCGAGCAGCGAGCCTTTGGCGCGCTTGAGCCGTGTGAGCAGCGCGAAATCATGCGCTTGATCGGCAAATTCTCTCAGGTGCTCGGCGATGAGTGCGATGCCTTTAAGCAGCATATCGCTGCCGAGAGCCAAGCCGAGAATCAAAGTGAGGGGGAGTCGTGCGACTGTTAATGAGGTTTTTGAAGCCCTACCGAGGGCTTGTCGCAGTGACGCTGCTGGTGCTGCTGGTGGATAACGTCGGTACGCTGCTGGTTCCCACGATGCTGGCGAACATGGTCAACACCGGTATTACCACGGGCGATGTCGACTACATTTTACGCAACGGCCTATACATGTTTATCGCGACCAGCATGGCTAGCGGCGGCACGGTGCTGGGCTGCTATCTTTCGGCGCGCCTGGCCGCCAACGTGGCTTGCGATATCCGCAATGCCGTATACGACAAATCGCTCGAGCTCGCGGCCAGCGATTTTGAGCGCTTTGGCACCGGATCGATGATCACGCGCTCGCTCAACGACATCAACGTGATTCAGCAGGCGATTCTGCAGACGATTCAGCTGGTGCTGCCCGTGCCGTTTTTGGCTGTGGCGGGCATCATCTTCGCCTGGTTTATCGATCCTGCCATGGGCACGCTTCTGGGCGTGGTGGTTGCGATCGTGCTGGTGGCGGCGGTCTTTACGGTTGCCAACGCGGCTCCGATCTTTATGCGCTTGCAGAGCTTTATCGACCGCATGAACGTGGTGCTGCGCGAAAACATCGTGGGCGTGCGCGTCATCCGTGCGTTTAACAAGGAACGTCACGAGGAGCGGCGCCTGGACGAGGTGTTTAGCGACTACGCCGCCAACGCCATCAAAGTCAACCACCTGTTTGTGGGCCTCGACAGCTCAAGCTTCTTTTTGATGAACATCGCCGAGGTGGCGGTGCTGTGGGTTGGCGGCAACCGCGTGGGCGCCCACGCCATGCAGATCGCGAGCATCTCGGCGGTGCTTGAGTACGCAATCCTGATTCTGTTCTTTGTGATGATGGCGCAGATGGTGGTGCTAACGCTGCCACGCGCCGCGGCATGCCTAAGTCGTGCACAGCAAGTGCTGGAGATTGAGCCGAGCATCGTGGACGGCGAGCGTACGCTTGATGCGGCCGCGTCCGACTCAAAGGACGGGGCCGATGCGGTCGCCGTGTTCGATCATATGTCGTTTCGCTTTGACGACGCCGACGAGGACACGCTGTGCGATCTGAACTTTACCTGTCGTCGCGGTCAGACGACCGCGATTGTGGGCTCGACGGGCTCGGGCAAGTCGACGGTGGCAAAGCTTCTGTTGCGCTTCCACGATGCCACGAAGGGTGCCATTCGCCTGGATGGCATCGATCTGCGCGAGCTTTCGCAAGGCGAGATTCGCGGGCGCATTGCCTATGTGCCGCAGAAGGCGTGGCTGTTCTCGGGCACCGTGGCAAGCAATCTGCGCTTTGGCAACGAAGACGCGACTGAGGCCGACATGCTTCATGCGCTCCAGGTTGCCCAGAGCACCTTTGTGCTCGATCAGCCGCAGGGGCTCGATACCCCGGTGGCGCAGGGCGGTACGAACTTCTCGGGTGGCCAGCGCCAGCGCCTGGCCATTGCTCGCGCGCTCATGAAGCGCGCCGACTTGTATATCTTCGACGACAGTTTTTCTGCTCTGGACTTTAAGACTGATGCCGCCCTGCGCCATGCGTTGCAAGATGAGATGCGTGACGCTGCGGTGCTCATCATCGCGCAGCGCATCTCGACGATCTTGCACGCCGACCAGATTGTCGTGCTCAAGGACGGCGAGGTTGTGGGCTTGGGCACGCATGGCGAGCTTATGGAAACCTGCGAGGTGTACCGCGCCATCGCGGAATCGCAAATGAAGGGAGGTGAGTAGCATGGCCGAGGAGCTCAAGAAGCAGGGCGGCGTTGATGACGCCGTTGCCGCGGGGCTGGTCGAGGAAACGGCTGCCGCGTCGACCGAGCTGGATGACGCCGCCAAGGCTGCAGCCGAGCGCGAGGCTCGCCGCCAAGCGCTCTATGAGGAAAACGAACGTGCCGAGGACGAGCGTGCCCGCGCCGAGGCAGAGCGCATGCGCGACGTGGACGACGAAGACGAGGACGAGACACCTCGGGATACCTGGGCGACGGTGCGCCGCCTGTGGAGTGAGGCTGCCGGCGACCATTGGCGCTTCTATATCGTGTTCGCGAGCATTGTGTTCTATGTCATCTTTAACACTGCCGCGCCGGCATATAGCGCCCGCGTGATCGATGAGCTGTGGGGCCACATTCAGGTAGCGTTTGTCAACAACGCCACCTTCAGCATCACCTGGGAGAACTGCGGCAGGACTATCTTCATCTACTTTTTGATTTGGACGGCCGCCGCTTCGTTCTACGCGCTCCAGAGCTTTTTGATGTCGAGCGTGGCCGAACGCCTCAATCTACGCCTGCGCAACCGCATCGCGCAAAAGCTCAACCGTCTGCCGCTCGCCTATTTTGACGCGCATCGTCCCGGCGAGGTCGTCAGCCGCGCGACCAACGACCTGGACAAGATGTCCGAGAGCATGCAGCGCGGATTGCTGCAGCTGCTCGTGTCGATCGGCACGGTTGTTGGTGCTGTGAGCGTGATGTTCGTGTTCAGCGTGCAGCTTACGCTCGTCTTTCTGTTCTTTACGGCACTGTCGCTGCTGGTGACGAAGGTCGTCTCGCGCCGCACACACGATGTGACGGGCGAGCGCCAGGAGTGGGTGTCCAAGATTACGAGTGCGGTCGAGGAAGGCTATTCGGGCCGTCTGGTGATCCGCGCGTTTAACCGCGAACGTCAGAGCTCCGCTGAGGTGCACGAGGCTTCGAAGGAACTGGCTCGTGTGAGCACCAAGGCCGACTTTATGATCAATGCTGTCGGCCCCGCGGTGCGCTTTATCGGCCGTTTGGCGCAGATCGTTATTGCGCTTGTGGGCTGCAGCATGCTGGTTGCCGGTCACATGACCGTCGGCGTGTTCCAGGCGTTCTTCCAGTTTATCTACGAGGCGTCCGAGCCCATGACGCAGTTGTCGTTTACCTTCAACTCGCTGCAGAGCGCGCTGGCGAGTGCAGAGCGCGTGTTCGACCTGCTCGATGAGCCCGAGATGGAGGCCGATCCGCTGCCGGACAAGGCCGCCAAGCTGCCGGGTCGCGTGGAGGGCCGCGTCTCCTTTGAGCATGTGCGCTTTGGTTATTCGCCCGACAAGCCGCTTATGCGCGACGTGTCGTTTACCGCCGAGCCGGGCCAGAAGATTGCCGTGGTGGGAACCACGGGCGCAGGCAAGACGACGCTCATCAACCTGCTCATGCGCTTCTACGAGATTGACGGCGGGCGTATTACGCTCGACGGCGTGGATACGAGCCGCATGGATCGCGGCGAGCTACGTCAGCAGTTTGGCATGGTGCTGCAAGACGCCTGGCTATTCGATGGCACGATTGCCGAAAACATCGCCTACGGCTGCCCCGAGGCAACGCGCGACGAAATTGTGGCCGCCGCTCGTGCCGCGCAGGTCGACTTCTTCGTGCGCACCATGCCGCAGGGCTACGACACGCGCGTGGCCAACGATGCCGAAAGCATCAGCCAGGGCCAGCGTCAGCTGCTGACCATCGCACGCGTGCTGCTCAACAACCCGGCGATTCTCATCCTGGACGAGGCGACCTCAAGCGTGGACACGCGTACCGAGCTTGCCATCGGCCGTGCCATGGATGCGCTTATGCGCGGGCGCACGAGCTTTGTGATCGCGCATCGCCTGTCGACGATCGTGGACGCCGACCTGATCTTGGTCATGGATCACGGCAACATTATCGAGCAGGGCACGCATAAGGAGCTGCTGGCTGCCGAGGGCGCTTATGCCGACCTCTATCTGAGTCAGTTCGCATAATGTGACAAAGGGACAGTCCCGCATGTCACATCAAAAGGAATGGCGCGCCGGGGATTGATTCCCTGGCGCGCCTTTTGCGTCGGTGCCGATATTGTTTTGTGCCGCTTGCGTTCCTAGCGTTCGTCCACGAGCTTGGCGACGAGGGCTTTGAGCTCGGCCACCTCTCGCTCGAGTTCCTTGACGCGGCGGGCGTTCTCGGTGATGCCCTGGCGGTTGAGTGCGGACTGCTCGGCGGCGTCGTCGGGCATGTACTCGCGATGCTGCTTGGCATCGAAGCTCTCCTCGAACACGCGGCAGCCGTTGCGCTTGATGATGCGTCCCGGCACGCCCACGACGGTGCAGTTGTCGGGCACGTCCTTGACGACAACCGAGTTGCCGCCGATCTTGACGTTGTTGCCGATGCGAATGTTGCCGAGCACCTTGGCACCCGTGCCCACGGTGACGTTATCGCCGAGCGTTGGGTGGCGTTTGCCGGTCTCGTTGCCGGTGCCGCCGAGCGTAACGCCCTGGTAAAGCACACAGTTGTCGCCCACGACGGTGGTCTCGCCGATGACGACGCCCATGGCGTGGTCGATAAAGAAGTGCTTGCCAATCTGCGCGGCAGGGTGAATCTCGACGCCGGTGATGTGGCGGGTGATTTGCGAGAGCACACGGGCGAGCGAGCGATGGCCATGCTCCCAGAGCCAGTGCTCGGGCACGTGGTTCCACTTGGCGTGCAGGCCAGGATAGGAAAGGAAGATGACCAGACCGTTTTGCGCGGCGGGGTCCTGCGCTTGGACGGTCTTGATGTCCTCGCGAATGGTATTGATAAAGCTCACCGGCCGCCCTCCCTTAGCGCCATGGCAATGCGATTCAATAAAGTATAGCGATTCGCTAGGGATTAGGAAGGACAATCTTGGCGGCATTGCGCGACAGGTGTCAGTTATGCAAACTTGCTGGTAATGGAGTCATGCTTTTGTGGGGTTGCGCACGAGGGGACGCCGCAACCGTATACTGGTCAACTTGGACGTATCCGCGCCCACAACTGAGAGGTTTTACTTCATGGGTTTCATTAATTTTATCGCCGAGCTGCTCAAAGATCCGCGCACCGCGATTGCCAGCTGGATCGCCGCCGGCCCGCTTATGGCCTACGGCTGCGTGTTCCTGATCATCTTTATCGAGACGGGCGTGGTGTTCTTCCCGTTCCTTCCCGGCGATTCACTGCTGTTCGCCTCGGGTTTCTTTGCCCACAACGGCGGCTTTAACATCGTGGCGCTTCTGGCTACCGCATGGGCCGCTGCCATTTTGGGCGATCAGTGCAATTTTATGATCGGTCACTTCTTTGGCAAAAAGATCATCGCCTCGGGTAAGGTTAAGGCCATGACGCCCGAGCGCATCAAAAAGTCCGAGGACTTCTTGGACAAGTGGGGTCACCTGGCCATCTTCCTGGGTCGCTTCTTCCCGTTTATCCGCACCTTTGTGCCCTTTATCGCTGGCATGGGCGGCATGCACTGGCGCAACTTTGTCATCTACAACGTACTGGGTGGTATTACCTGGTCAACGCTCTTTACACTGCTGGGCTACTTCTTTGGTGGCATTCCCTTTGTGCAGGAGCACTTTGAGTTGCTGATTGTTGGCATCGTTGCTGTGTCGATCATTCCGACTGTGGTCGGTCTGGTTAAGGCTAAGCTGGGCAAAAAGAACGCGTAACTCGAGCCAGCGCGCAAACCGTGCAGTCAAGGCCCGTCACCGCTTGCGGTGGCGGGCCTCTTTGCTTCGGTCAAATGAAAATACTTTAGTTAGTTAAAGAAAAACGTTTTATCCGACGCGCGTGCGGAGTACAATCTCGTGCATGCGAATCGACGTGCCATCGGCTTTGATGCTGTTCGCGTGTCCCGTCCGGCTCTACGCTCCGGGCGTGCGACGTTGCGACGCGGTCGGCCTCGGTCCTTGCGTGCGGGTTCGCGAGTATGCAACTGTGTATGTAAGGAGCGACATATGACTGTCGAGAAGAAGGATATCGATTGGGGTAGCCTCGGCTTTGGCTACATGAAGACCGATTACAGCTACGAGGCTCATTGGAAGGATGGCGAGTGGGACGAGGGCGGCCTGACCACCGACCACACCCTGCATGTCTCCGAGTGCGGCGGCATCTTCCATTACTGCCAGGAGGTCTTTGAGGGCCTGAAGGCCTACACCGCCGAGGACGGCAGCATCGTCTGCTTCCGTCCCGACATGAACGCCGAGCGTATGTACAACTCTGCCCAGCGCCTCGAGATGCCCCCGTTCCCCAAGGACAAGTTCGTTGAGGCCGTCAAGCAGGTCGTCTCTGCCAACGCCGCCTGGGTTCCGCCCTTCGGTTCCGGCGCGACCCTGTACGTGCGTCCGTTTATGATCGGCTCCGGTGACGTGATCGGCGTGGCTCCCGCTCCTGAGTACACGTTCCGCATTCTCGTGACCCCGGTCGGTCCGTACTTTAAGGGTGGCCTCAAGCCCGTCAAGCTGCGCGTTTCCGAGTATGACCGTGCCGCACCGCACGGCACCGGCAACATCAAGGCCGGCCTGAACTACGCCATGTCCCTCAAGCCCACGATGGAGGCTCACCGCGAGGGCTATGCCGAGAACCTGTATCTCGATTCCGAGTCCCGCACCTATGTCGAGGAGACCGGTGGCGCCAATGTCCTGTTCGTGAAGGAGGACGGCACGCTCGTCGTTCCGCAGTCGCACACCGACTCCATCCTGCCCTCTATCACCCGTCGTTCGCTCGTTCAGGTTGCTCAGGACCTGGGCATGACCGTCGACCAGCGTCCCGTCGAGTGGGCCGAGGTCAAGGCCGGCACCTTTGTGGAGTGCGGCCTGTGCGGCACCGCTGCCGTCATCTCCCCGGTGGGCGAGATCGACAACAAGGTCTATGGTGCCGACGAGACCGTGACCTTCCCGGCTGGCTACACCGAGATCGGTCCTGTGATGAAGAAGCTTCGCGAGACCCTGACTGGTATCCAGTCCGGTGCTGTCGAGGACAAGCACAACTGGGTTTACACCGTCGCATAAGCTGTCTTAGCTGTCCGGCCCGAGGGCGACCCTCCTTTCCGGCGCGTCCTCGGACATGAAAGAACCTCCGCTGCGCACTTCGTGCGGCGGAGGTTCTTTCGTCCTGCGGAGTGCGCCGGAAAGGAAGGCCGCGCTTTTGTTTTGGTTCGCGCCATGTGGGGGTGGCGGCGACGTGCATTTTTGCGAGTATTCTGCAATCGAAGGCCCCTGCATACCGACCTCGGGCAAAAAATCGGGATTTCTCGATGTTTTCTACGGATGATGGGCGGGGTTATGGGCTGACAGCGTTTGATTTGCAGGGATATTCGCGGTCTTTGGCATTTATCGTGGCGCCCGAAGCTCTTGGTTATGTTGAATACTCCTAAAAATGCACGGCGCTTAGAGGGGGACCTTCGCGAAAAAGGAAACCGCCCCGTCGAAGTATGCATTCGACGGGGCGGTTTATGCATTTGGCCGATTAAGGATGCGCTGCCAAACTACTAGAACTTGACGGTCGGGGCCTGGCGGGCTGCTTCGGCGGCCTCGAAGCCCTGGCGCTCCTTAAACTGGAAGATGCCGGCAAAGATGACGGCCGGGAACGTTTGAATGGCGTTGTTGTAGCTGAGCACGCAGTCGTTGTAGCTCTGGCGTGCATAGCTAATCTTGTTCTCGGTATCCTCGAGCGATGCCTGCAGCTGCGTAAAGTTGGTGTTTGCCTTAAGATCGGGATAGGCCTCGGCCACAGCGAAGAGCTGGCGCAGTGCGCCGGTCAGCACGTTGTCGGCTTCCATCTTGGCCTCGGGCGTGGTGGCCTTGACGGCGGTGTTACGCGCGCTGATCACGGCGGAGAGCGTCTCCTGCTCGTGCTTGGCGTAGCCCTTGACGGTCTCGACCAGGTTGGGGATCAGGTCGTTACGGCGCTGCAGCTGCGTATCGATGTTCTGCCAGGCGTTATCGATGCGGTTACGCTTGGTGACCATGTTGTTGTAGATGCCGGCGATGGCGCAGACAATCACAATGACAACAACGATGCCGATGATGACGGTAATCATGATGTCTCCGTTTCGAATGGCCGCGGCGGCATGCGCCAGCTGCCGTTGGTATAACGCTACTAGTATACCCGCAACGTTTTGCCGTGCCGAACTTTCCGGTAAGCGTTGTGTTTTCGGCGGGGTTGGCACCGGGGCAAAGCGCGCGAGGTACAGGTGTAAGATATGCGACAGATTGACGAGTGTTGTCTTTGCCCTGAGGATGGCGATACCAGTGGACCTTCGCATCAAGAAAACCTACCGCGCCCTGTTCGATGCCTTTACCGAGCTTCTCGAGGAGCATCGTTTTGAGGACCTGACGGTTGCCATGCTGTGCGACCGCGCCATGATTCGCCGCACGACGTTCTACAAGCACTTTCGCGACAAGAACGATTACTTTGCCTTTTATATCGATGAGCTCATGTCGGGCTTGCCGCAAAAACAGCCCGATGAGGCCGGCGCAGTGTCTGCCGAGGACGTGCGCGCGCTTCGGCACGCGATTTTGGACGATGCCATGGATTTGATTCTGACGCACGAGCGGCTCATGGATAACATTTTGGCAAGCAGCATGTCGGGCATGTTGACCAACGTTATTTGCGACCGCATTGCCCGCTCCATCCGCGAGCGTGTGATGAACGTGCTTGCCGAGGACGCCCTGGCCCCCGTGTCACTCGAGACGACGTCTGAGTTTGTCGCCGGCGGTATTATTCGTCTTTTCACGATATGGTGGGAATCGGGCCACGATCTTGAGCGTCGACCTGAGATAGCCGACGTGGTCGATGCGCTGTTTGAGCGGACCATGACACCGGTGAATTACTAAAGTGGCGGAGAGAGGGGGATTCGAACCCCCGGAACGCTCTCGCGCTCAACGGTTTTCAAGACCGCCGCATTCAACCGCTCTGCCATCTCTCCGTGAGTCGTAATGATAGCATCGTTTTGAATTTGCAACAGGGAAGGCGAACGATGACGATCACCGAAATCGACGAGAAGTTCATGCGCGAGGCACTGGCCGAGGCGCGCGCCGCCGCGGCGGTGGGCGAGGTGCCCATCGGAGCCGTAGTGGTGCGCGACGGTGAGATCGTCGCGCGGGCGCATAATCGTCGCGAACTCGACCAGGACCCTTCGGCTCATGCCGAGTTTGCGGCCGTGTGCGCCGCTGCCCAGGCGCTTGGCCGCTGGCGCCTTTCCGACTGTACGGTCTATGTGACGTTGGAACCCTGCTGCATGTGCGCAGGCCTTATGGTTAACGCGCGCGTGGGGCGCTGCGTGTATGGCGTAAGCGACGCCAAGGCGGGCGCGTTGGGATCCCTATACGATTTGAATGCCGACTCGCGCCTGAATCATCGGTTTAACGTGACGGCTGGGGTCCTGGCGGCTGAATGCCGCGAGCTGCTGAGTAGCTATTTTGGCGGTCTGCGCGGAGCGGGCGGCGCTGATTGCGGTTGTGGGGCCGATCTTGAAGCACACGCCGCTCACGCCGCAGCGCTTGCAGGTGCCGGTGAGGATGCTGGCACGGCGGTTGACTTTGGTCCTGCGTGCCGCCGACCCCGCCGTGTGCTGTTGGCGATCGACTCCTTTAAGGGCAGCGTTTCGAGCGCGCAGGCGGAGGCGGCGGTTGCCGAGGGCGTGCGCCGCGTTTGGCCCGATGCCGAGGTGCGCGCATTGCCGCTGGCAGATGGTGGCGAGGGAACGCTCGATGCCGTTGCCGCGTGCGGCGGTGAGATTGTGACCTGCGAGGTGGCAGGTCCCTTGGGCAAGCGCGCGTCTGCCCGGATGCTGGTTGATGTCGAGTGCGAGTCGGCTGTAATTGAGATGGCCGAGGCGGCCGGCATTGGGTATTCGCCTTGTACGGAGTCGGCGGCGTTGGCGGCCACAACCTATGGCGTGGGCGAGCTCATGCTTCGCGCGGTTCGCATGGGCGCAAAGACACTCTATATTGGTCTGGGCGGCAGCGCCACCAACGACGGTGGCGCCGGCATGCTGCAGGCGCTGGGCGCACGTGTGGTCGATGATCAGGACTGCGATGTCGCCCCCGGTCTTGCGGGCCTTGAACATGTGTCGAGTATCGATTTGACGTCAGCGCTTCGTGCACTGAGCGGCGCTCGTATCGTTGTGCTTTCGGATGTCGAGAATCCGCTCGTGGGACGCCGCGGTGCGCTGGCGGTGTTTGGCGGGCAGAAGGGCCTGCCGACGGATGACGCTGAGGCGCTACGCAGGTACGACAGCTGGATGGTCGGCTACGGTCGCCTGCTCGATGCGGCAATTACCGGGGTGCGGGCTCAGGGATTGTTGCGCGTGCCCGAGGGTGCTCGGACATTTGGCTCGGTGCTCGGAGTGCCCGGTGCCGGTGCCGCAGGCGGCCTGGGTGCCGCGCTGCTGGCGCTCGGGGCGGAGCTGCGTTCGGGCGTGGAGACGGTGCTCGATCTCGTGGGGTTTGACGAGCGCGTGCGCGATGTCGACCTGGTCATAACGGGCGAGGGCAATATGGATGAACAGTCCGCCGCTGGAAAGGCGCCGGTTGGTGTGGCTCGCCGCGCCAAGCGATATGGCAAGCCGGTGATTGCTGTCGTGGGCGGTCGCGCTGATAACCTGGATGCGGTGTATGGGCAAGGCATCGACCTTGTACTGCCGATTTGCCGCAAACCCATGGGCCTGGAACAGGCACTCGATCCGCAAGAAGCCACAACCAACCTCATCTGTGCCGGCGAGGCAGCCGCCCAATCCTACGACCTTGGCCGTATCTAAAACCCATCCCCTCGATAAGTTGCGGTGAAATACGGAGCGTTTTTGCCGTTAAGGGGCCAATTCAGTCCGTATTCCACCGCAACTTCGAGAATGGCCATTCGAGGTTGGCCGCCTTGTGCCTTGGGTCGGACCGTTTGCCACGAAATGCGGCCATCTACTACGTTAAACCGGTCACCTTCGACCATCCCAGAATTTGCAAAAACAAAACCGCAGGTAGAAAGCTTGCCGATTTTCGAAAAAGCCGGCTATGGTTGACCCTTGCGGCCTAAACGTAGTAGATAGGTCCTTTTCGTGGCGCAGCGTCAGACCAGTCTTTTTGGGGCGGGGTTATTTTGACTACATGCCGATCTGATTGCCCAAGTAGTCAAAATAGCCCCGTCCCAAATTAGCTACTTTGTGGGTTGTGGGGGATAAAGATTGCCGGTCGATTTGTCCTACTGGGGTATGTCGATGGCGCGAGTGGTTCGATTTTGAGCTTGAGTGGCAACCCGAGGCGAAATTTCGGGTCACCCAAATCGCTACAATTTTAAGCATATAGCGATGTCCTGCCTTGCGTTTCTGCGCGGGGGGGGGGCGTATATTTGCATCGATGGGGACGACGACACACATACAATGAGCCGTTTCTTGCCGTCCTCATGGATTGGGGAGGGCCTTCATGAATCGCGTGTGTGCGAGAGCTCGAGAAATGCTAAAGCCTTTTGGCAAGAAAACCAATACCGCCAAGCGTGTCCTGAGGGTTTTGGCCGTCCCGCTGGCGGCGTGTGCACTCTTGTTTGGTGCGACGAGTGCGTCGGCCGACCAAACAGTTCCCTTTAGCAACCACATCGTGAAGACGGTGAATCCCACCGGCACTACGGTCAATTTGTTCGACTATTGGGTCGTGAACGGCGACAACGATAAGTCCGTCAACATAAACAACAATAATGGCAATGACAACACCGGCATCAACAAAGGTCACCAGCTCAAGTTCAATGGCGGTGCCGGATCGGGCATTAATAAATGGACGGGAAGAAGCGGCATTGGCGGCTTTGGACGTCTTCAATTTGTGAAGAACACGCTGGTAGATGGCTATCCGTCAATCAAAGCCGGCACCTACACCTCCTATAACACGAGTGGTACGTACACCGACGAGTCGCTGGCTTATCTCTTTAATAACGACAGCCAGGTCAACGGCAAGGCCGTTTACAACAAAGTGCAAGGCCTTTTCCAGCTCAAGGATGGCTATTACGTTTACGACTCGTACGGCTCTGACGGCTCTGACGGCAACTATGCTGTGTATAACTCCACGACTAACTCCTTTGACGTCTACGATAAGGCTGGCGTATATAAGGACAGCGTGTCAGATGCGAATCGGGGTCAGTTCTTCCCCTTTGACTCGGCTGACAAGGTTTTTGAAGAGAGGAACGGCCAGCTTTCTCCTATAGGGATAACGGACGGAACGAACGATAAGCTCAACCACCACTTTGGCATGTCCATGACCACGGAGTTTGTCCAGCCTAAGGAAGGCAAGACCACCGATCTCAAAGACATGGTCTTTAAGTTCTCGGGTGACGACGACGTATGGGTGTACATCGATGGCGTACTCGTGGGCGATCTGGGTGGCATTCATGAGAAGGCAACGCTCGAGATCAACTTCGCTAACGGTGAAGTAAAAGTCGGTCATGTCGACGGTGCGAATGGAACCAAGAAGGAAATCGAAAAAACCAACATCAAGGCAAAGTTCGAAGACGCCGGCGCAGATACTACCAACTTCTTCGGCAACACCTTCCGCGACAGCACCAAGCATACGCTGAGCTTCTTCTACCTGGAGCGCGGCGCGGGTGCATCGAACATGTCGCTTAAGTTCAACCTCACCACCCTGCCGTCGTCCGAGGTCGCGAAGGTCGACCAAAACGGCGAGGCAGTCAATGGCGCAACCTTCAAGCTGTACCGGTCCGATGGACCAGATGCCGACTGGAATAAGGGTGAGCTCGTCGCTCAGGGCACGACGAAAGACAGGGGTCAGCTGATACTTCAAAAGTCGAACGGCTCCGTCCTCTCGTTTGACGAAGAGCACAACACCAATCATTGCGACTACTTTGTACTCAAAGAGACAGACCTGCCCGAGGGATACCGCTCGAGCCTGACCTCGTCGACCACTGCAACGCCAGGTGAGCTGCACCTGCAGTATAAGCAGGCTGCGGCGAGTGGCTCGGGTGGTGTGGTGGTTGCACCGCAGACGACGGTCACCACGGCCGACGGCAAGTCATGGACGGGCAGCCGCATGTGGCTGAACGGCGGCTATCTGGCTGCCAAGGAGACTATTTCCCTAGATAAAGATACGCAAGACAATAAGGGCAACGCCATTAGCTCGGGTACGACCTTCGCCGTCGTGCTCAAGCTCACCGGTGCGAGCGAGGACCACACAAGCGAAGACGCATGGACGGCGGTCACGGGCAACCCGCTCAATGGCTATAAGCTGTGCTCCGCGCACGGCATTGCCGGTGCGGTCGAGGCTGCCAAATCGGCGGACACGAGTGTCTTTGATGTTGATACCAAGGGCGACTACGTGGTGACGGTCAGGTCGCTGCCCGGAGATATCGAGAAGTACGCCGCCATGATGACGGACAAGTCGAAGGCGGAATATACCGTGGCGGTGTATCACACCACGGCATCGTCTCTGGCGGGGGCAACCATCGACAACACCTCTATGGTCCAATATCAAACGATAAACAGGCAGTTCTCTACGGTGATCCACCTCACCAACGTTCAGAACCGTCTGTTTGTGCAGAAGGTTGACGACCTGGGCAAGCCCGTGAACGACGCGACGTTTCAGCTGTACCAGGCCAAGGACGTTACTGGCAATAGCCCCAGCACGTATGCCATCAAGCCCGGTGCCGAGCCGTATGACACCGTGAAGGCGAACGACGCGACCTATCCGTATGAGATTAAGGGTACGGCATGCTTTCCACTCGATTCGGTAAACCACAAACCCCTTACCAAGGGTACGTACTACCTGCGTGAGTCTGTAAGCCCGGACGGCTATGAGATTAACAACACTATCACCAAGGTGATTGTGGATGATTCGGGCGTGTATGTGGATGCCGGTGAGAAAGGCGACGGCGTGCTCAGCGTGAGCGGCCCGGGTTCGCTGATCGCCTCCCTGGCACAGTTTGGCTCTCCTGACTCCATTGACAACACGCTTACGCACATCAAAGGCAAGCTGCAGAGTGCAGTCGTTGACGCCGACGGAAACCTGACATGGGGCCAGAAGAGTACCGCCGAGGGCGTGACGCCTTCGCTCGAAAACGACTTGATGCACATGCGCTATGACAAGACGGCGCAGGGCACCAAGACCGTCTTGCGCTATGTCGAGGACGGTGGTGGGCGCAACGGTAAGCTGGCGACGATCTTTGCCGATACGGGCATCAACCGCATGGCCCTTTATCAAGACGATGATGCCACCAATGGCACCGATTTGGGCACGCTCCAGCTCAACCATCTCTTTACCACGGCAACGGGTGTGCAGTATGCCGATCGTCGCGTGGCACGCCTACAAGTGACTAAGACCGTGACGGCGGACAGTGGCCTTACCGCGCCCACCAAGGATGCGAACGGCAACGATCTGACGTTTACGTTTAAGTTCACCCTGCCGGATTCCGAGGAGGGCTATGAGGCACGCGTATTCGATGCGAATGGCAAGTCCGTGGGCAACTCCTTTACGCTCAAGAACGGCGACACCCATTCCATCAAGGCAGGCGAGACGATTCGCGTATACGACCTTAAGAAGGGCGACAGCTATAGCGCGAGCGAGCTCACCACTAAGGGCGAGGAGTCCAGTGGTAATGTGCTGGCGAGCATCGTTAGCACTGTGACCGGCTCTGCCGACGAGTCGGTGCTTCCGGCTGGCTTTAGCCTCGTGAGCCGCAAGGCCGGCGGTGAGGAGCAGTCTGGAACCGGCAACACCATCACGGGCAAGATCGTCGCGCTCGAGGACGGAAAGATTCCCGCGAGCAACAAGCTAGAGTTCATCAACAAATACAGTGTCAGCCCCGTAAAGAATGGCCTAAGCGCCAAGAAGGTGCTCGAGGGCCGCAATTGGGCCGATGGCGATTCCTTTACCGTGCAGCTTACGGCCGACGACGGCGTTCCCATGCCCGGCGGTGCCAAGAGCAAGGTGGCTACGGTTGAGCTCACCAACGACCAGCCGGCGACGTTTGGCGATATTACCTATACCAAGCCCGGCACGTACACCTATACCATCTCGGAGGTTATCCCCGGTTCCAATGCCGGGGCAGATGGCATAAGCTACTCCGCCGCCTCCTATATCGCGACGGTTGTGGTGAATGACAATCATGCCGGCGCTCTGGTCGTTACGAGCGTGAAGGTGGTGCAGGAGTGCAACGACGCGGGCGTCGACACCAAGACAGAGGTTGCCGATGCGATCTTCACCAACCGCTACGACGAGCATGAGGGGAACATCACCATCCATGCTCAAAAGAACCTAGTCGACAACGCCGGAACGTTCCCGCTTGCCAGGAATGCCTTTACCTTTACGCTCGAGGGCGTGGGTGGCTATGCGGATGCCAGCGCGGTATTCAGCCTCGATACGGTCGATAAGAACATGGCGGCCCCCATGCCTCAGGGTACCGAGGGCAACATCGCAACCGTGGGCAACAACGCCGACGGCACGGTGACGTGGCCAGAAATCTCCTATACCGCAAAGCCGGATGCGGGACGCGCCTACGTTTACAAGTTCGCCGAGAATCGCGGCAGCGTTACGGGCATGACCTACGATGGATCGGTCTATTACGCCGTGGTGCGCAACGCCAAGAAGGGCGCCGGCATCCAGACCTCGATCGAGTACTACAAGATTGCAGAAGACGGCTCGGTAAAGCAGCTGGACACGAATGTCACGCCCTCCTTTACCAATATATATAGTGTGGATCCCACGAGCGTGACCCTACAGGGCCAAAAGACGGTGAGCGGTCGTGACTGGAATCAGGGCGAGAGCTATGCCTTTAACCTTGCTGCCGCTACGGACGATGCCGGTGCGACCGGTTTGGGCAAGACCACAAAGCAGGCGGTAACGGATGGGGCTGTTGCCATCGGCGTCAACCGGGCTGTCGCCAGTGCGCCCGCGACGGGGCGCGTGGCCTCGTTCGCCTTTGGCACCGAAGCCGCCCCGACCGTGACGTTCAACCGCGCAGGCACCTTTAGCTTCAACATCACCGAGAAAGCTGCGCAGGATGGTCAGGCGGGCATGTCTATGGACAAGCACACCGCACGCGCGACCGTCGTGGTGACCGATCTGGATGAGTCGGGCAACCACACGGGCATGCTGCGTGTGTCGAGCGTGACCTACGCCAACACCGGTGCCTCCGATGCGGACAAGATCGTAACCGACAAGGCTGCCTTTACCAACGCGTACCATGCATCGGGCACCTTTGATGGCGTGACGGTGAGCAAGACCCTTGAGGGTCGCGCCTCTACCGCGGGCCAGTTTACCTTTGCCGTGACGGGCCTTTGGTACAACGGCGTTCAGACGTCGGTCGACGGCGCCGAGGCTAGCCTGTCCAATACGGCTGCGGGGGCCGGCGTGTCCAGCGCCGTGATGGGCGCAAGCGGGAAAGAGAAGCTCTTTGCCCGTGAGCTCACGGAACAGGACCTTGGCCGTGCATTTGTCTATCGCATTCACGAGAACCAGCCTGCTGCTGCCGGCTACACCTATGACACCGGCTACACTGGTGACGCTATCGTGCTCGTCAAGGTTCTTGCACACAAGGACGACCCCGCTAAGCTCCACACCGTGACGACCGTGCTCAAGGGTGCGGGTGTGACGGAGCTGCTGGGCGACGGTGCCGACGCGAGCGCGCTGACGGACGAAAAGATTGTCCAGCTCAAGCAAGATTCGCATACTTACGTGCAGCAGTACGATGCAAGTGAGGCCGGCGCCACGACGCCTACTGTCTCGTTTGTGAACCGTTACACGGCAAGTCTCGACTATGGCGCCGCTGGCGGTTTGTGGATCGAGAAGACGTTGACGTATCCCAAGGACGCGACCATTTTTGGCTCGCCTAAGAGCTCGTTCCGTTATATCGTCAAGCCTGCTGACGAGACATCTGCCAGCAAGGTTGGCATTTCCACGAATGGCAAGGTCTTTGAGACCGCAAATGTCGAGGCCGATGCTCCCAAGACCGTGAGTTTGGTACCTGCGGGCGGGCTGACCTTCACTCAGGATGATGCCGGCAAGACGTTCACCTATACGGTGAGCGAGATTGACGACAAAGCGACGGGCTATACGTACGACAAGACGGTCCATACGGTTAGGGCCGTCGTAGCGGATAACGGCGACGGTACGCTTAGAGTCACGACAGCGGTAAGCAAGCCGGATGACGGTGGCGACGAGCTTGAGGGTCAGTGGATCTACCCCTCGGATGCAACGTCCACCGGTGTCGCAACGGTCAAATTCAAGAACACCTATACGGTCACCGAGGCGGCAGCCTACACTCCGTCCGTGACGAAGGTTGTTGTCGGTGCCAATGCTTCGGACAAGTTCGCCTTTGCCATGACCGCGGCTGACGATGCTACCAAGGCTGCCATCAACGGCAAGCTTATCACCGGCTCTTCGATGAGTGCGGACAACAGCTATGTTGAGAAGAGGCAAACGAAGGAGGGCCTCAAGGACGGGGAACACTATCAGGTTAACTTCTCAAAGCTCACCTTTAACAAGCCGGGCACGTATAAGTTTGCTATTAACGAGCTGGCCCCGAATGGCGGCCTCGGCGAGTGGACGTATGACGAGCACACCTATACCCTGACCATCACTGTAACCGATGAGGGCGGCAAGCTTGTGGCCCGCGACGATGGTACGACCGGCTCGGAAGGCTTCATCTTCACCAATAGTTACCAAACTTCGACGAGCTATGAGCTCCAGGGCGGTTTGGAGATCGTCAAGACGCTTAACGGGCACGACCTGCATGCCGGCATGTTTGGCTTTACAGTGACGGGCGAGGACGATGCTTCAATCGAAAAGCTCAACAAGCTGCTGCGCGCGGATGAGGGCAAGCTCACCGTGACTAACGATGAGCCGCAGGCCGACGGCACGTCCCATACCGGTATTTTGGGCGGCCTGACCTTTGCGACGAAAGATGCGGGTAAGACGTTTACCTACAAGGTTGTCGAGAATGACGGCGGCAAGGGCGGCTATACATACGACTCCACCTATTGGAAGGTAGAGATTGCGGTTAAGAAACGCGATAACGGTTCGCTCTATACCGTGACCACGGCCAAGCACTATGACGCCAAGAACGTCGAGCTTTCCGCTGATGCGAAGTTTAGCTCCGAGAGCGGTACCGCCAAGGCCCAGGTGTCCTTTACCAACAGCTACATCGCGAAAGGAACCTTTGAGGGTCTTGCTGCCGAGAAGGTAATGGACTCCCGCGACAAGATCGAGGCTGACCAGTATACATTTGACTTGTATGCCGAGAAGGCCGACGGCGAGCTCGTATGGATGGATGAGGGTAAGACCCAGGCGAGCGATAACGGTATCGCCACGGTCGACTTCGGTAAGGTCAACTTTAAGCTTGGCAATGCTGCTGGCGAATCTAATGAGCAGACGATTGACCTTGCTGGCGCCGTCAACGATGGCATTGCCACCAAGCGCCACAATGCCGACCACACCACCACCTACAGCTTTAACCTGGTGGCAAAAGAGCGCTTGGCTAACCTGCCCGAGGGCGTGCGCCCCGTGGATACGTCCGCGACGTGCCGCGTGCTGCTCGAGGTGACCGACAACAACGACGGCACGCTGACGCCCAAGGTGACCTATCGCAATGGTACCGAGAAGGGCAAGATCGTTTTCCACAATACGCGCGATAAGGTCAAGACGATCGGCACGGTCGCGAAGCCCGATGTGGACATCGACGGGCAGCTGCTCTCTGTGGGCGACTCCTACGTCTATACCATCAACTGGGTCAACGCCGAGACCGATGCTGACGGCAACCTGGTCTCCGCCAACGTGACCGTGAAAGACGAGCTTCCTGTCGGCGTTGTGTTCGAGGCCTTTGAGGGCGAGTATGCCGATAAGGGCGCTGCGAGCGGCCAGTCGCTTACTTGGGACCTGGGTAAGCAACCCGCGGGCAGCCACGGTTCGGTGCGCGTGCGCGTAAAGATCACCGAGGACGCTGTGAAGGATGCCCAGGGTGCGGTCGGCACCGTTGAGAACAAAGCTATCGTTACGGTTGACAACAAGAGTTATACCGGCACCACGACGAACTTCGTACCCAAGAAGTCCGAGAGCGATGTCCAGGATTCGAATGGGTCGGGCGTGGCGCTGGGCGACGAACTCACCTACACCATCGGCTACAAGAACACCGAGGGCGCGTCTGCCACGGTAACGATCACCGATGCCGTTCCCGCGGGAACCGAGTTCGTGGAGTTCGCCGGCGACCATAAGGATGCCGGCTCCAAGGGCAATGACGGCAACCTTACCTGGACGTTGAAGGACGTTCCCGCAGGCAAGGAGGGCACGGTTCAGTTTAAGGTTCGCGTGACCGAGGACGCGTTTAAGAGCGGTGGCGCTTCGGGCGACATCTCCAATCAGGCGTCGGTGGCGGTCGGCAACAACCCTGCCGTCAAGACCAACACCACCACCGATCAGGTTTCTGACGGGCGCCTGACGTTGAGCAAGACGGTCACGGCCGCCGAAGGCATCACCGCGCCCAACAAGGCATTTACCTTTAAGGTGCTGCTCTACCAGGCCGATGGCACAACGCCTCTGGCCGGCACCTTTGCGTACGCCGGTCGCCCCGATGGCACCAACGGCACTTATGTAAGCGGACAGATCAAGAGCGGTGACACCATCGCGCTTAAGGCCGGCGGCTCCGTCACGGTTACCTTGCCCATAGGTGCGCACTACGAGGTGCAGGAGCTCGACTCCAATGGTGAGCTCATGACGAGCGAGGACGGCTTTGCGGTTGTCGATAAGGCGAATCCCCAGAAGGGTACCATCGGACAGGCGACGAAGGTGGGCTTCACCAACGTCTACAGTGTGGAGTCCACGAAGGTGGAAAACGCCTTTAAGGTGCAAAAGAAGATCTCCGGACGCAACTGGACTAAGACGGATGCCTTTACCATGACGCTGACTGCCCAGGGTGAGGCACCCATGCCCAAGGGCGCCAAGGAGGGCGTGTCGACGATTGAGTTGCACAAGGATGCCCAGGTCGGCAACTTCGGTGCTATCGAGTACACCAAGCCCGGTACCTATACCTATGTGATTACCGAGCAGTCGGGTGACGAGGTGGCACTCACGTTCTCGAAGGCCACCTATCGTGCCACCGTCACGGTGACCGACAATGGCGCCGGTAAGCTGGCTGCCAAGACCAAGATTGCACAGCTGACCGACGATGCGGGCGACGCTGTTGAACGCACGGTCGAGGCGGCGGTCTTTACCAACACCGCCAAGACCGGCAGCCTCACCGTCAAGAAGACGGTCGTCGGCGGCGACAGCCAGCGCGAGTTCGGCTTCACGGTCGCGCTGGCCGACGGGGACGGCGAGCCCGTCTCCGGCACCTTCGGCAAGGGCGAGCACGCCGTGACGTTCACGGACGGCAAGGCGACCTTCACGCTCAAGGACGGCGGGGAGAAGACCATCGCCGGCCTGCCCGTGGGCGCGAGCTACACCGTGACCGAGGACGCCGCCGAGGGCTACACGACTGCTGTTAACGGGGCTGACGGCTCCAAGGCCGAAGGCGCCGTGACCGAGGACGGCGCGACCGTCGCGTTCACCAACACGTACGGAACGGCCACCGAGGGCAGAGACGTCTCCACCGCGGGACTCTTCACCAAGACGCTCGAGGGCCGCGACTGGGCGGAGGGCGATAGCTTCCAGTTCGCGCTCACGGGCGAGGACGGCGCTCCCATGCCCGAGGGCTCCGCCGACGGCTCCAAGACCGTCAGCGTGACGGCCGCCGGCACCAAGGCGGGCGATAGGGTCGCCTTCGACTTCGGCCCCATCCGCTACACGCTTAACGACATCAAGGATGCCGGGTTCGCCGAGGTTGGCGGCAAGCGCGTGCGCGCCAAGACCTTCACCTACACGGTGCGCGAGGTCAGGCCCGATGACGGCTCGGCCATCGCCGGCGTGGACTACGACGGCCACGTCGCCACGATGACGGTGACCGTGACCGACGACGGCTCCGGCAACCTCACGGCCACGACGCCCGCGATCGCGCAGGCGAGCGGCGGCGACTTCGTCAACACCTACACGACCGAGCTCGACTACTCGGCCCGCGCGGGCGTGCGCCTGTCCAAGACGCTCTCCGGCCGCGCCATGGAGGCGGGGCAGTTCGCCTTCACCGTGACCGCGGATGCCGAGACGGCCGCCAAGCTCGGCCTCAAGACCGACAAGGATGCCTACGCCGTGGCCGCTGCCGATGACGGAGAGGCCGACCTGATCGACCTCGTCGGCGGTGCCGCGGGCAGCGACGTGAAGTTCACCGACGCCGACGCGGGCAAGACCTACAGCTTCACCGTCACCGAGACCAAGCTCGGCGGCGAGGGCTACGCCAACGACACCGCGCCGCGCACGGTGACCATCGCGCCCGCCTACGATGCCGCGACGGGCAAGCTCACGGTCACGACCACAGTTGCCAAGGACGGTGTCGAGGTCGCCCGCAGCGAGGTCTCCACGGCAGATGACGTCACGGCGACGCCTGCGCCCGTGACGGTCGCGTTCGAGAACTCCTACGAGGCCACCGGCGTGCTCGGCGGCGAGGGCAACGTGGCAATTAATGCCACCAAGACGCTGGCGGG
>CALLSB010000135.1:0-41701 GCA_938014225.1 uncultured Collinsella sp.
CGCGGCTCATCCGGTCCGACCGGGCCGCGCGGCAAGGAGATATATTGCCAGACCGGAGGGCCCCCGCGGGCGGGAATCGCGCACTCCATATTTTGTTCACAAATGAATAGAACCCTCAGTTGCTTCGCTGAGGCCGTATTCGAAGCAGCAGCTTCTGATATTGGCGATGACCAGCTGTTTTATGAGTATTGAGACATCGGTCATCTCTGGAGCGCTACTTTACTCCAAAGGCATCAGCTATTTGTTTCCCATCGGTAAAAGGCGGGTTTTGTTCGCCAAGCGTTCTTATATATAGATAGATACGGGTTCGAACCCATGAAAGGGCGACAAAAAAAGACAGCCAACCGAAGTTGACCGCTTTCTATTCTATGCTGGAGCATCCAGAGGGTGCTTCCGAACTCGTTTTCTCGCTGCCATTCATACTTTCGAAGCATCTTTCGACCTTCGCAGTCTCATGTTTTGAGGATCTGCCGTGTTTATCACTGTTATCAATGAGTGTGTGGAAGTGATCCTCATACAGATTCATGCGATCCGCCAGAGAACTGAGAAGCATCTTTCTGCAGCCCTCGTTGTCTATCCTCGCATCTCTCAGGTCTTCCGGAAATTCACAAGCAGTCTTAGGGTCAATTTGTTTCTGCTTTCAGAGACTTGTTTGAGAGTTTTTAAAGACAGTTCAAAACAATAAGCGAGACACCATAAAGCAGAGCAAGATGTGCCGGATAGAAAATGTAGAAGAAATATTTCAGCTTCAGCCCTCGCTTGCCATTATAAAGATTGATAAGCAACAACGAAATTATCGCGGCAGCAACATCAGGATTAAAAATATTAGCTGTAGTGAACTCAAATCCGCCGCCAATTATATGGCATGACGAAAGGAGCACTGCACATACTGCAGCAAAGAACATCTTAGCTTTGCTGTCGTGGAATAAATAGAATGCAGCCACAAGCAGAATGCCATACGCACCGCCATCCAGCTTAGTGTATTCAGCTGCCAGTGCTGTCAAAACAATCAGAGCAATTTCTGCAATGTGCCTCTTCCATTTTGAAAGACTTTGTATCTTTTCCAGAATAATCAAAAAGACCAAGGAAAGCAGGAGCTCATACATAACATTCTGTTGCCGAAGGTCAAATAGCTGCCCGGTTTGAACGAAATCGTATATGGGCTCCGCAATGATTGCGAAGACAAGCATATTTCGCAGGTACTTCTTTATGTCATGAGTATGCAAAAATCCCTCAACTATCAAAAAGCAAAATAAGGGAAATGCAATTCTGCCAAGAACATGAAGCACATCCGAAGCCTCGCTTAGAATCGCCCACTGCTCGTCTGATATCTGATTGTACGATGCGTGAGTCATGATTCCATTGGTCAGGACGATCCTGCTTACATGATCGAGAACCATCGAAATGGCCGCTATTATCTTTAATGTGCTGCCGCTAATTCCGTATCTATCTGTTTTCATTTTGTTTTCCTTTCGTTGGGTGGGCCGTCGGGGGTTCAGCCTGCTCCGCAGGCGGCCGCTGCGGCGCTCCGCGCCCCGACGGGTTCGAACCCGTGTCGCGGCAATAAAAAAGCGACCAACCGGAGTCGATCGCTTTCTTTTCTATGGTGGGCCGTCAGGGGTTCGAACCCTGGACCTTGGGATTAAAAGTCCCCTGCTCTGCCAGCTGAGCTAACGGCCCGCGGGTGGCATTGTACCACGGTCTGGGACTATTCCCAACTCCATTGGCCGTTCTGGAAAATCACAACTTCACGTCCATCAGGCGTAATGCCCGTAATATCGATGTCGTCCGTGCCGATCATAAAATCGACGTGCGTGCTCGAGACGTTAACACCATGCTCCAGGAGCTCCTCCTTGGACATGTCGTACCCACCCTCGATGCATTCGGGGAAACCGACACCTAGCGCGAGATGGCAGCTAGCGTTCTCGTCATAGAGCGTATCGTAGAACAGAACACCACTTTCGCGGATCGGCGTGTTCTTGGAAATGAGCGCGACCTCTCCCAGGTGAGCAGCGCCCTCGTCAGTATCGATGATACTTGCGAGCGTTGCCTTGCCCACGCGGGCGTCGTAGTCCACCACGCGGCCGCCCTCGAACTTAATCCAAAAATCGTCGACTTTATTGCCGTGGTGGATGAGCGGCATGGCCGAGTACACGATACCGTCGGCGCGCATGCGATCGGGCGAAGTGAAGACTTCCTCGGTGGGAATGTTGGGGAAGAAGGGGTGCCCATCGGGCGTCTTGCCCTTGCCGCCGGCCCACTCGTGACCCTTCGTCATGCCAATCGTCAGATCGGTTCCATTTGCCGCGGTGTAATGCAGGCAGTCGAAACGATTGTCGTTCAGGAAACGCAGGTTCTTTTCGAATGCGGCGTCATGGAGCTCCCAGTCGCTCTCTGGGTCCTGGCCATCGGCGCGAGCGGTGTGCAGAATCGCATTCCACAGCTTATAGATTGCAACCTCATCGGCGTCTCCCGGGAACACCTCGCGCGCCCAAGCCACGACCGGAGCGCCGGCGATGCACCACGGATTGATGTTGTAATCCAGTCCACGGCGGAAAACTTTGCACTGCGTGTTCTTTGCCTTAGAAGCTGCAGCGGGCTTAGCGGGATCGATGCCCTTAAGGGCGGCGGGGTCCGCACCCTCGATAAAGACAAAGCAGGCACCATCCTGGGCCAAGGAATCCAGCTGCATGCGCTTCCACTCGGACGTCTGCTCAAAATAGCTTTTCTCGACATGCTCGTACGTGAGCCTCGTCACGGCATCATCGGCCCAAATGACCGTCACGTGGCCGGCGCCGGCAGCATAGGCCTCCGCGACCACCACGCGCGCAAACGGCGCGCACTCGACCGGAGACTGAACGACGACCTCCTGGCCGGGCTTGACGTTTACGCCCTTGCGGACAACCAGGCGCGCATAGTTTTTAATCTTGGGCTCCAGGGACTTCATACCCTCCAGGGCCTCTTCGACCGTCAGGGCAGCTCGAATCATGTGCCACTCCATCTATCTATAGAACAGTAAAAAGGCGCGCCGCAAAAACGACGCGCCTTATATCTTAGCGATAAGTATGTATGCAAACGCTACTTCTTCTTGGAGTCCTTCTTGTCCTCCTCGGCAGCTGCGCGCTCGATAAGAGCGTTGAGCTTGTTCTCGGACATGCCCTCGGCCTGCGCGCGGTACATGTTGCGCAAGGGACGAATACGAGCGAAGTCGTAGATAAAGTCACCTAGGATGATGACATAGGACAAAACGATGCCGACCATCTGGACAGGGCTGGACACCATGCCAGCGGGAGCGAAGTACAGCGAGGCCCAAATTGCCACGACGAGCACCATGCCAATGGCGAGCACAATCCACCAGATGCGACGGCGCTTGGTGTAGTCCTCGTCCTGCTTGAGGAGGATATTCGACACCGTATAGATGCGGTCCTCCTTGGCGCGCTGCTTAGCCTTGCGGGCGCGCTTCTCCTCTTTAGAGAGGCCCTCGAGGTTCTCGCCCTTCTCGAGCTCTTTGCGGCGTGCCTTAGACGAAGCCGGCACGACGCGAACGGAGCTCGCTGCTTGGCGGGCGGGCTTAGCAGATGCGGCAGACTTGCGCGCAACCCCGGTAACTTCGTGGGATTGCGTGCGCTTGTTCGTGGCGCTACGGGTACTCACTTATGCGTTCTCCTTCATGCTTGTGAACTGGGAGCCCGTGATAATCTGGAAGGCCTCGCGATAGCGCTCGGACGTGCCATCGATGACCTCGGCGGGCAGGTGCGGGGTCTCCCCCGTCATATCCCAGTTGGCCTTGAGCCAATTGCGGACGAATTGCTTGTCGTAGCTAGGCTGGATCTTGCCCTCCTCGTAGCTGGCAGCAGGCCAGAAACGGCTGGAGTCGGGCGTGAGGCACTCGTCGATCAGCGTGACCTTGCCATCGATGACACCAAACTCGAACTTGGTGTCGGCAATGATGATGCCACGGGTCGCGGCGTACTCGGCAGCGGCCTTGTAGATCTTGAGGGAAAGGTCACGAATCTGCGTGGCGATGTCCTCGCCCACGATCTCGCAGCAACGCTCGAACGAGATGTTCTCGTCGTGGTCACCAATCTCGGCCTTCGTGGACGGCGTGAACAACGGCTCGGGAAGCTTGGAAGCCTCGGTCAGGCCCTCAGGCAGCTGGATGCCGCAGACGGTGCCGTTCTCGTCGTAGGTCTTCTTGCCCGAACCGGTCAGATAGCCGCGGACGATGCACTCGATAGGAATCGTCTGGGCCTTCTTAACCAGCATGGCGCGGCCAGCGAGGTAGTCACGATACTCAGCAAACTCCTCGGGGAAATCCGCCGGGTCGATGGAAACGAGATGGTTGGGGACGATGTCGGCAAACTTATCGAACCAGAATGCCGAGATGCGATTGAGCACCTCTCCCTTAAACGGAATCTCGTCGGGAAGAATGAAGTCGAACGCAGAAATGCGGTCGGTGGCGACCATCAGCAGGTTTTCACCGGCATCGTAAATATCACGAACCTTGCCACGGGAATCCGGACGACGCTCCATCGTTGTCACGTGAGTCACTCCTTACCAAAATACGACAGTAATGCGGGTTCTTTCCCGCACGTTTTCGCAAACTCGGAGCGGCAGGGACGCGGCCCCTCCTTCACCGAATAGCGAAAAGCTAGTGCTCCATTGTAGTAGATGCCGCGTCCGCCGTGTGCTCGCGGGGCAGATGAATTGTAAAAGTCGTACCCTTTCCAAGCTCCGACTCCACGGATATGTAGCCATGGTGACGCTCGACGATCTGCTTGGTCACGGCGAGGCCGACGCCCAGGCCGCCAGCTTCGCGGGCGCGGCTGGCATCGGCGCGCCAAAACCGCCCGAAAATGCGCGACAGATCGTCCTTGGCAATACCGATGCCGGTATCAGAAACGGCAATGCTGACGTGCCTGCGGTCACTGAGCACCGACACCACGACCCAACCGCCCTCGGGGGTGTAGCGCATGGCGTTGCTCATGAGGTTGATAACACATTGCGTGATCATGTCGGGATCGGCCTCGACGACATCGTCGTGCCCTTGGGTTTCATCTGCAAAGCGAAGACGAAGGTCACGGTCGGCAAACAGACGCTCCTGGCCGTTCACAATCGATCGCACGAACGGAACCATGTCCACCGGTTCTAGATTGAGCGGAGCCGTGCTGTTTTCCATACGCGATAGGTCGAGCATCTGCTGCACCAGACGAGCCAGGCGACGCGTCTCGGAAGCAACGGTCTCCAAATGCTCATCGTCGGTGGGATACACGCCATCCTGCATGGCCTCGACCGTTGCGAGCATGGCCATAAGCGGCGTGCGAAGCTCGTGTGCAACGTCTGAGGTCAGGCGCTTCTCGTGTTTCATATCCTTCTCGAGCGAGGTGGCCATCTCATCGAAGGTCTCACCCAGCTGATCGATCTCGTCATCACCGCGCAGCCCCGTGCGAGCCGACAGGTCGCCGTCACGGATTTGCTTTGCGGTACTGGTGATGCGATGAATCGGTTTGGTGAGCATGCGCGACACGAGCGATCCGATAACGACCGAAATGCAGATTGCAACAACCGCGGCGAGGGCCATGGCGTTAAAGGTCTTCTCCCTAAACGCAGAGTCCGCCTTGGTGAGCAGAGCGTCGGAGCCGATGGCCCACAGCTTTACCTGTCCGACATGCTCGCCGGAAGACGTTACAATCTCGACGTTAGCAACGCTATCGGAGTCGGTTGGAGCAGACGAGACCGGGCTATGCGATGCCCTCTTGCCGCTCGTGTCGTCGGTCGTAGCCTGGTTTTCGCGTACATCGGCGGTGGCGCTTGCCGAGGGCCAGGAATCGTCATAAACGATCACACCCTTTTTATTGACGACCTGCATGCCCAGATCGTCGGAAACCAAACTCGACGTTGCGACCGTGCGCAGTTCTCCCGCGGTCCAAGAGCCGTTTTCCTCATATGAGGTCGCCAACTTCTCGGCAGCGGAATTTGCGATTTCGACGATATTGGAGCGTGTGTAATCCGAAAAGACCGTGCCCCACACAACAGAGACAACGCCCACCAGCACCAATACCGTCATGAGCGATGTCAGAGCAAAAGCAAGTGCCATGCGCGAGGGATAGCTCATCGTTGGCCGTGAATCGGAACGAGGCGTGTTCCAACTAGCCTTGGAACCCGCCTCGCTCTCCTGCTTGTGCTTTTGTCCGATTTCAAAGCGCGCAGGTGTCATATGTGATTTCCCTATTTCTCGTCCGACTTATCGGTCTTGGCCGGAGCCTCGAAGCGATAGCCGACACCATGGACGGTGTAGAGCCACTTGGGCTTCTTGGGATCATCGCCCAGCTTGGCGCGAAGATTCTTCACGTGGCTATCGATGGTGCGCTCATAGCCCTCAAAGTCATACCCGAGCACTTTCTCGACCAGCTCCATGCGGTTATACACACGGCCGGGATGGCGGGCAAGCGTGGTGAGCAGCTTAAACTCGGAAGCCGTCAGATCGACTTCCTTGCCCTCGACCAAGATCTTGTGGCCCGAGATATCGATGACCAGATCGCCGAAGTCGAGTACCTCGACGGCGGGCTCGTCGGCCTGATGGGCACGGCGGAACAGAGCGCGAACGCGGGCGACGAGCTCGCGCGGCGAGAACGGCTTAATCAGATAGTCGTCGGCGCCGAGCTCAAGACCGATAATACGGTCCTCGATCTCGCCCTTAGCCGTCAGCATGATGATGGGGACATCCGAGGTATCGCGAATGGTGCGGCAAACGCGCTCGCCGGGAATCTTGGGGAGCATAAGGTCGAGCACGACCAGGTCGAACTGATGCTTCTCGAACTCCTCGATCGCGGACTGGCCGTCGCCGACGCCCACAACCCAGTAGCCTTCGCGCTCGAGATAGGCAGCGACGGCGTCACGGATTGCCTTCTCATCCTCGACCAGCAGAATCTTTTTTGCATCTGAAGCCATAACACGGCCCCCCTGTCTCAATTAGCTAAGAACAAGCCCATTTTAACGCACCTGAGCCCGCCGGATGCCGCTATGACGCGGCAGCTCGGCGGGCGGTACTCACAATTACAACGCGTTTATTCCCCTGTTGGCGCCTTTTTAACCCCTCTAAGCTTAAAGAGAGAATAGGCGTGCAGTGACCGTCTCTGGTATACCCTGGCTGTTGCGCACCGTGGCGTACGTAAGGAATGAGTCCGATTTTCCCGCCGTAGCTGGATAATCGCCATACTCCAAAGCGCGGTCGGGCGACAGCAGCGAGCCATAGGTCTTGGCAGAGGTGTCGATCAGGAAATGCGACGCCTGTACCTTAACAAGGTATTTATTCTTCTTGCCAGCCGCACATGCGAGCGGCTCGCGTGACAGAAAGAGGTACGGCCCTCCCTCATTACCGATATACGTGCCCATATTGCCCAGGCTGCCCACGCCGCTATAGGCCGCCTCGATAGAAAACACGAAGGTATCGCCCATATACACGGCCTCGAAAGGCGAGACTGACGAGGGAAGGACTAGCTGGGCACGCTTGGTGTTGTTGCCGTCGGTCAGATCGATTGCCGTTATGCCGTAGTAGACGCCCTCGTCGTTGCGGACACGCGGCGAGATGGTCAAAATGCCGTCGCTCGCGCGCGGGGCCGATGCAAAGCGGCCCGTCGATTTCCAAATTGTCTCGGCCTTGGATTCATCAAGTGAGCGACGATAGCAAAACGAATCACTACTCGTTTTATTGCCGCCTGCCGAAGGCATTTTATACCAGATGACCGATGACCCGAACGCCGTAAACAGGGGCGGATCATAGTCCTTGCCACCTCGATCGAGCTCAACCACATCGCCAGAGAGCGAAGCGCCCGACAGATTTTGAGCGTAGAGCTTCCACGATGAATTGGCAAAGTTCATCTCAACCCACGCGAATACGCCGTCGCCGGCGCGGACATCGTAGAATGCATATCCCGTGCCCTCGACAGGATCCTCGATTAATGTGGTAAGCGAGCCATCGCCCAGGTTGAGCACACCGAGCGTGTTGGCGTGCAATGCCGATGCGGACGCCATCATCGCCGCGGCGTAATCGCCGTCGCAGTAGTACAGCAGCGTACCCAGAGGCAGCGTCCACGACGCCGCCGGCTCAAGATCGATGTCGACAGCCTCATACTCATCCGTAATCGAGATAATTTTGGAATCGTCCTTGATAACCTGCGGCTCGCCGGCGGCATCATCGCTGGTACCCGTTTTTTTCGAGCATCCGGCAAGCACCGTGGCAGCGCCCGCGGCAGCCCCACCGAGTACAAAGCCGCGACGCGATATTCCGTTCTTGATGTGATCGGCGATACCCATTAGGCGATCTCGGCGCGAGCGGCCTCGATGGCGCGTGTAAGCTGGTCGGCGCAGGAGGTCTTTTTCATACCGCAGGTATTACCGGCGAGAACCTCGATTACGCGATCGGCAGGAGCGCCCTCGACCAGCTTGGAGATTGCCTTGAGATTGCCGTCGCAGCCACCGGTAAACTCAACGCCTATCACCTTGTTGCCGTCATCGGAAAGGTCAAGGTGAATATTGCGAGCACACACGCCCTGAGGCTTGTAATCAAACGAAATCATGCGATCCCCTCTCAGAATGTTATTCGAGACGACTATTATCCCCGTCTTTCCCTAAATGCAACGAGGCGCTTTGCCGGCAACACACATTACCAGCAAAGCGCCCTAAAAAGCTAACGTTATGCCCGAACCTACTCGAAGCTCAGCTGCTCCAGACGATCAAAGACCGTGTCGATACGGGTGAGGAAGTCCCATGGATCAAAGATCTCGTCGAGCTTCTCCTGGCTGACGGTGCAGCGCGGGTCGGCCTCGAGACGCTCCTTAAAGGTGGGGCCGGAGACACAATCCTGTACCTCGTGCCAGGTTGCCATGGCGTTCTCCTGCACAATGGCGTACGCGTCCTCGCGGGTGATGCCCGTGTCGACGAGGGCGAGCAGCACCTTGGAGGAGAAGATGAGGCCGCGCGTCTTGTTGAGGTTGGCCATCATGCGAGCGGGATACAGCTGCAGGCCGTCGATAACGCGGATGAGGCACTGGAACATGTGGTCGAGGGCGATGAAGCTGTCGGCCTGGGCGACGCGCTCGGCAGAGGAGTGCGAAATGTCACGCTCGTGCCACAGGGCGACGTTATCGAAGGCAACCTGGGCGTTGGACTTCACGACGCGCGACAGACCGCAGACTTTCTCCATGGTGATGGGGTTGCGCTTGTGCGGCATGGCTGAGCTGCCCTTTTGGCCCTTACGGAACGGCTCCTCGGCCTCGAGCGTATCGGTCTTCTGTAGATTGCGAACCTCGGTAGCGATGCGCTCGCAGGTGGCCGCGGTGGTGGCGAGAACGCCGGCGAGATAGGCGTGATGGTCGCGGCTGATAACCTGCGTGGACAGCGGGTCGTGAACCAGGCCCAGGTGCTCGCAGACATACTCCTCGACGAACGGCTCGATGGAGCTGTACGTGCCGACAGCGCCCGAGATAGCACCGAAGGCAACATTCTTGCGGGCGTCCTCAAGACGATCCAGATCGCGCTTGAGCTCCCAGGCCCAAGAGCCAAACTTCATGCCGAAGGTCATCGGCTCGGCGTGGATGCCATGAGTGCGGCCGGCACAGAGCGTGTTGCGCTCCTCAAAGGCGCGACGCTTGCAAATCTCGCCGAGCTTCTTGACGTCCTCGATGATCAGGTCGCAGGCCTGGGTGAGCTGGTAGCACAGGGCCGTGTCGCCCAGATCCGAGCTGGTCATGCCATAGTGAACCCAGCGGCTGGGCTTGGGGTCGCCCTCGGGAACATCGGCATCGATGTATTCCTTCATGTTGGTCAGAAAGGCAATGACGTCGTGGCGCGTGACTTCCTCGATCTCATCGACCTTCGCCTTCTCAAAGTTGGCATGGTCGCGGATCCACTGGGCCTCGTCTTTGGAAATACCGATCTTGCCGAGCTCCGCCTGGGCCTCGCAGGCCAGAACCTCGATCTCCTGCCAAATGGCGTACTTGTTCTCGAGGGAGAAGATGTGTCCCATCTCCGGGCGGGTATAGCGATCGATCATAGCGGCTCCTTTTTGGTTATTGGCACGTTGGTCGTAACCCAACCATTGTACCGTGCGCAGGTGCAAGTATGGGCAGCAGGCATTAACCTAACATTTTGGAATTGGAGCGAGCATGGGGACGTCCGCGTATTTGCTTCGCAAATCCGCACCGGCTTCAGGCGAGCCCCTCAGCCTCACGAAGCCGCGGGGGAAGACTTTGTTGAATTGGCCGTCCCCATGTCTCCCGCACTCGATGGAGCGGGCAACGGGACATCCGCGTATTTGCTTCGCAAATCCGCACCGGCTGCGGTCGGTATGCCCCGGTCCGGGGAAGCGGCGGTAACGTCGGTTGAATCCGCTTTTCCCAAAATCCACCCTGGTCGATGGAGCGGGCAACGGGACGTCTGCGTATTTGCTTCGCAAATACGCACCGGCTGCGGTCGCCTATCGGCGACCTTGCCTGCTCGCTATAAACGCTTCGCGTTTATTTAACGCTCGCACCCTGTCGGGTTCGAGTCCCGGCACTTTATTGAAAAAGGCACGGTAACGAAACGTTACCGTGCCTGAAATTCGAATGGAGCGGGCAACGGGACTCGAACCCGCGAGTGTCAGCTTGGGAAGCTGATGCCTTACCACTTGGCGATGCCCGCATATGTGGGGGATAGTATAACGCGGTTGTCTTGTTCGATACAAGGGTGGTGATGCTTGTTTTAGCTGTGGAGATTCGTTTGAAAATCACGTCAATTGTGGAGACGAGGACCTTTGACTTCCTGTTCTCCCTATCTTCTACCTGCACTTTTGCTTGATTGTTGTATTTGAGCTCAATTTGTCAGGAATTGGGCAAGCTTTTGGTCAGGCTCCGGTACTTACCCGCATGAACCTCGGGGGTAGCCTCATCCTACGCGTCGCAGCCTCCCCGTGCGACGCACGAGGGATAAGGAGCAGCCATGTCCAACGCACCCACGCACTCTGTCCACAGCGCAATCGCAACAGGTCCGCTGCTCCTGCTCCTCTTCCTGCTTTTCGGCTGCCTGGCACCGGGAGCCGCATTTGCCGTCGATGGCTACGACCAGCTCGGCTTCCGCACTATTAGCGATGATTGTGGGCCCTTCTTCATCGGCAAGTATGAAGCTCAAGACGCCTCGATTGCCTACTGCATGAACCAGGAGCGCCCCGGCCCCACCAAGCCGGGCGGCCCATGGCTCAACTTTGATCAAGGCTGGGTGTGGCTCGACGACGAGTTCGCGGCAATCGTTTGTCACGGATATCCTACCGCCACGTCGTTTGGCGGTTACCATCTTTCACCCGATCGCGCCCGCGCCGCAACCCAGCTTGCCGTATGGATGCTCAACGGCACTACCCATGTCGACGGTACCTACTCCTACACGACCGCTCAGGGCAAAACCAAGAGTGGGCACTTTACCGCTGACAATGAAGTCGTGGCGGCGGCGCGGTGGCTCCACGACAGCGCAAAATCAGGAAGCATCAAAGCCGCACCGCACCGCGCGCGGCGCTATCTAGGAACCGTATCGGGCGGCAGCAGACGTCAAGACATGCTCTATGTACTGCCGGCGGTCTCTGTTTCCTTCCAAAAGCAGTCTGCAAACGCTGCCATTACCAGCGGAAACAATACTTATCAGTTTGACGGGGCAACATTCGATATTTTTGAGAGCGCCAGCGGCGCGCGTGTCGGCACCATCCAGATGGACAGCAACGGTCGGGCGCAAGCAACTCTTCTGCCCAACACTGCATACTACCTAGTTGAAACGAAGGCGCCGGCCGGCTATGCCCCCCGTCGTGATCGCATCGCCTTTACCACGGGGAATGACGGTGGACAGGTCGCCATTGATGAACAGCCCGGCATCATCAACCTGCATATCGTAAAACTCGATGCCGCGACGAATGCCGGCCCCCAGGTGGGTTCTTCACTCGCAGGAGCAGAGTTCACGTGTGTGTCACAATCAACCTCTGGATGGGCGCAAATCCTCACGACCGACGAAAGCGGTCGGGCCACCCTCGCCGATGTCCCCTTAGGAACCTTTACCATCTACGAATCAAAAGCCCCCGAGGGCTACCTGCCATCCAACGACAGCTGGACCTATACCGTCGGAGCCGACCAGCTCGGCGATTCAGGCGTGGTCGAGATCGAATCTCGCATTTCCGATATCCCCATTGCGTTTGACCTTGAGATTTCCAAATTCAAGGATTACGGCAATAGCGACCAATCCGGCCTGGAACAGCCGGCGGGTGGTGTTGTCTTTGAGGTTGTCAGCAACAGCTCTCAGCAGGTTGTTGGCACACTGACCACAAACATCTATGGCTTTGCCTCCACCAAAGACCAGCCCGAAGCATGGTTCGGCACAGGTAAGCGACCCGCCGGTGTCCACGGAGCCGTCCCATACGACCGTGCCGGCTACACGGTTCGAGAGGTTCCGGAAACCGTCCCCGAGGGTTTTAAACGTGCAGGGGAATGGACCGTCGGGGCCAATCAGATTTCCAACGGCGCCGAGCTTCAATATATCGTGGATAACCACGCTCTGTCGACGCATCTCCAGATTGTAAAACGCGATGCCCAAACAGGCGCTTCTGTTCCACTAGCCGGATTCACCTTCCAACTCCTCGACAGCAATCACGAACCTGTCTCACAAACTTGCTGGTATCCAGCACATAACGTAATGGACACCTTTACGACTGACGCGACCGGGACCGTCACACTGCCCGAATCGCTCGTGCCGGGCACCTATTATGTACGCGAAACCTCGGCCAAAGAGCCCTATCTTGTCGGCGAGGAGATCGAGGTAAACATACCCGCCGACATGAACCTAACGCCCGTTGCAATCGCCTCGTATTATGACCACGCCGCGACCGGAAACATCAGGATCGTTAAAACCGATGCCGTAGACGGCAGCAGCCTCGCGGGCGCCGTCTTTGAGATCCGTGCCTCGGGTGATATCGTGCGCCCCGACGGTAGCATTGCCGCGCTCGACGGTGAGACTGTCGCTACCGTCACGACGGATGAAACTGGAGAAGCACGCGCGGACGACCTCCCGCTGGGATCTGGCACCGCACGCTACGAGGTTGTCGAGACTCAAGCGCCGGCAGGCTTCTTACTCGATCGGACATCCCATATTGTCGACCTTACTTATGCCGACCAGAAAACACCCGTTGTAGAAGCACGGCTTAACGTATCCGACGATTACACCAAGGTTGATATCTCCAAGGTCGATGCAAGCGGTGAGCAGGAAGTGGAAGGCGCACAGCTCACCTTATATGGTCCCGATAAAACCGAAATAGACTCCTGGACCTCATCCGACAAGCCGCACCGCGTCGAACATCTTGCACCTGGCACCTACTCGTTGCGCGAAATGATGTCTCCGCGGACCTATGACCTTGCCGAGGAGATAACGTTTGAAATAAAAGATACGGGAGAAGTCCAATCCGTCGCGATGAAGGATGCGCCCATCGAGATCAAGGGGCAGGTCGACAAGCGTCAGGAACTTGTCCAACCTATCGAAAAGGGCCTGTTGGCTAACGGCGATGGTAAAAACCGCGCCACGACGCAAACCAATAGTGATGGGCTTTTCTCCTATACCATCGATGCTCGAAACGATTCCGCTACTTGGGTTGATGAGTTTACGATTACCGATGATCTTGAGTGCGCCAAAGACGGCACGGCGAGATTCATCTCAATCGAAACCCCCGTCGCCATCGGCGACCTCAACGGTCTGTGCAACGTGTGGTATCGCACGACGCCGTTGGACTCGACAGACGTCGATGAACCGGCGAACGCGACACTTGACGATGGGCACGAAAATCCTTGGCTTGAGTCCGACGAAGTAAAAGAGAGCCTTGGTGAGGACTGTCGCCTCGTCGATTACGACGGCTGGCGCCTCTGGAAGGCGGATGTCTCGACCACGGAATCCACCACACTCGAGGCGGAAGAGCTCGACCTTGCATCCAATACCGTCGTAACGGGCATTCGAATTGAATACGGTGCGGTAGCCGCCGACTTTACGACTCGAAGCGATGCGGATTCTTGGACCCGCGATGATCTCAAAGATGAGCACGACGACCTCGACGATGCCAAAGCAATCCTTGGCACAGACGCTCGGGGCGCAGTCGTGCACATACAGGCAACGTCGGCTTATACGCCCCAAACCGCACTCACCAACAGCGCGCGCGTCGATCTTTGCCGCAACGGCGGCGGCGATAAACTTGAGTCACATGACGAGGACCGTGTCATTCAACGCTGTACCCTACCGCAGGACCTACCGGCAACAGGATCAGTTCCCATCGCCGCTTGCATCACCGCGCTCCTGACCTCGGGTGCCGCAGCCCTATGGTTCGCTCGCCTTAGGTCGATCCCAAAGAACCGCTAGCACGATGAAAAAGCGGGCGAGCCAGTCCCCCGGCTCGCCCGCTTTCAATCATTTAAATCGCCGTATCTACTCTGCAGACGAAGATCCACCGTCAACGATTGCTTGCTCGGACTCAGGAATCCCATCGGCACCCGTACTCTGTTCTTGCTCCACCTCTTCGCTGATTGCGGAGGCGGGGGTCGAGCCCTTTGCACCCACGATGTAGGCAGCCCCAAATCCCAACGCAATGGCAATCAAGGTCAAAATCACGTAGACAGGCCAATGGCGCTTAATATACGAAAACACGTTGACTCCTTAGAGCTCCGTCTACGAACGGCGGATAACCTCGGTCACGACCTCGGATACCGTAGCAATGTTCGTCGGGTTGACATTGTGGGGCAGGTCGTCCTCGGTACGAGCGCAAGCCAGACGTGTGCCGTCCACGCCGGCGATGGTGAGGGCTCGGCGGCTCGCCTCGAGCGCGGCATAGGCATCGGTCTTGGCATAGGACATCTCGAGCGCGCCACAATCGACATGGAACGACTTGCAGACCTTGCTGACCAGGTTCATGATGCGGCGATCGCCCTTGAGCAGTTGTTGTTCGCCCTCGACCGTCACAACCGAAAGCCTACCGGCGCCGACGGATTCAAGATTGATAAAGAATACGCCGCGGAGCTTATCGCGATGCGAAGCCAAGAAGGCCTTCATGCCGGCGCCATCACAATCCGAGGCACCCGTTGCCACAAACCAGATATCGTGACCGAGCAGCTCATCATCGCCCATAGAGGCGACAGCCGAGAGCATATCTTCGGAAGAAGCGCCATCGGAAGACGTAGCGCCGCCCTTCCAGCCATCGTTATCGTCCTCGAAGTTATCCCACGAACCGATACCGCGACCGGATTTCTTGGCATCGTAATCGTCTTCGACGCCCAGCCAGTCACTCATGCTGTCCTGCTCATTTTTCTTTTTACGACCGAACAGGCCACCCAGGCCGCGCTTACGAGACTTGGGTGCCGCCGGAGCGGGAGCCGAAATGGTCTCGATCGGCTGCGCGCCCGACGCAACGGGCATAGGAGGCGCAACGGGTGCCGATGTGGGTTCGGGACCTTGGGCGGTAGCAAAGGGGTCGTTGACCTGGGCAGAGGGATCGGGAAGGTCGAACAGCGACGTGCGAGACGCAACGTTTGCCTGCTTCATAGACGGCAGCGACGGATCGGGGACCGAAGCCAGCGGAGACGAGGAAGGTGCAGGCGACGGTGCCGACGCCGGATCGGGAACATTCATCTGCGGACGCGGCGATGCCTGGGAGGAAATCTGGGCCATAAGGGAATCGACCGTTTCGTCCTGGGTGGGAGCGACATTGGCAACCGTGGCACCGGAACCACTCGGGGTCGGCATGGTGAAAATCTGCGTGGAATAAGGCCTCGACTCATCCGTCTCGGGAGTCTCGGAAACCGCAGGCACTTCCTCCTGCTCGACCTCGGTCGAATCACCTTGATCGGCTGCCGCGTATTGCTCTTCGTCAGAGTTGGCCTCGACGGACTCGTCCTCGGCGGCATCCTGAATTTCGGCAGCATCAATAGGCTCGTCATCGTCTGCCGCGTCGCCCTGCTCATCGGAAACAGGAAGGGGCTCGGCAATCGCGGTGCCTTGCTTTTCAAACGTTATCGTGGAATCGAACTGCGCGGCATCAAACGACATGGTGCTATCGACGTGCTGCTGAGCCTCGAAAGACGTCGTCGCCTCAACAACATCCGTGGACGCCGGTTGCTGGGACTCAAAGGACGTTGTAGCTTCGGCGGCGTCGACGGGCGCGGACTGCATAGCCTCGTTCTGCTCGAACTCTTGCGCCGCGAGCTCACGTGCCGCCTCGGCTGCCTGCTGCTGAGCGATAGCCTCCTGCTCGGCAGCCTCGCGTGCGGCAGCGCGCTTCTCCTCGAAATCGTCGACAAATTTCTTGCCCTTTGCAAACGCACCCTTAAAGAAGTTGGAAGCGCTGGCGCCAATCGACGAGAACGCGGATGCAATGTCGGCATGCGGCGTTGCCGCGGGAATCTCGGCCGAGAAATCAGTATCGCTCTCGTAAGACACGCGCCTCGGTTGTTCAACGTAATCGTCGTCAGACTCGTCCGCAACGTCTTGCGCCGGTGCGGCGGGAGCCAAAATGTCCAGTCCTGCCGCGGGATCGAACGCGGACACCGCCTCGGGATCGGCAACGGCAGCGGTAACCGCGGCAGACTCATCATCCGCAGCGACAACGGGCGCAGGCGCAGCCACGACGGGGGCAGGCTCGGGCTCAAACGTCGGCTCCTCGCCCTCCTCGTAATCGAGCGTGCAGGACTCGGGAAGCATTCCGAGCGCACGGATGGCATCCGAACCAAAGCGGATGTTGCCGGCGGCGTTGCGATAGAGCTTGGGCTCGGGCTCGGCAGCGGGAACCTCGTCATTGAACTCTTCGGCTTGGGCAGCCTGATTCTGATCCTCAGGCACGATAGCGCCGATCAGCGTCTCGTCGGCAGACGCACCCTCAAAGCCCTCGATTTGCTCGTCGAAAGCCTCACCCTGTTCGGGCTCGGTCTGAGCGTCGGGAGCAATCGGCTGACCGAATTCGTCCACGGCGTAGGTAGGCTCTTCATACTCGATGGTGTTGCCGTAGTCGTTTTGCTGCTGGGCCGCGGCATATTCCGCCGCTGCGCGCGCCATTTCCTCGGCACGACGCTTCTGCTCCCCAAAATAGGTATCGAACGGAACATCGTCGGGAAACTCGTTTTCGCCCTGGAAGGGAGCAACGTTATCCATAACGCCGAGCATAGCGGCGACAGAAGACTTGTTGCACACCGCGCCGGACGTATAGGGAAGAATGTGACGGTTAGAGATGATGTTTACCGCGTTGGCGAGTGCAACGAGGGAAGCGAGGATCGCGACAATCCACAGCAGAACCTTGAGCGCGCCGGGGAGCGGCAGAATACGCAGGATGGCAACGGCAGCGGGGGCAACCGTGGCAACGGGCAACAGCTTGGCGATGAGCGCACGATACGAAGCATAAGGCTCGCGGGCGAGCAGCTCAGCACGGGGAGAGTCGTAGTGTGCGACAACGACCACCGGGCGGTTACGCGGGGACGCGAGCGGGCCCGAGGCCTTGTGGTAGGCGATGACATTTTGGCTCACGCCCGTCTTGCCCAGACGCGAAACCACGGGGTGGCCCGTGCGCTCGAGCACGTAAAGAACGGCGCCGACAATAGCAATCAAGGTGCCGACCAAGCCGATACCGCCGCCGATGCCCATCAGCAGGGCACCGGCAAACGCAAGAATACCGGTAACGGCAAATGCCAACCTACTGGGCGCCGGGGCATTGAACTCCTGAACTTCGGGATCAAAGCCGTGGTTGCGGAAGATCTGAGCGATATCCTCGGCAGCCAAGCGCTCTTCTTCGCTGCATGCCGGCGTAATGCCGGTGTTCTGCAGCAGGTGGTTAATATAGTTCTGGGTGTTCGCCATGTGCGCTCCACATCCATAATCCGACAAATAGGCCCAATGCATGCACATTAGAACCGTATATAGTCGAAAGTATACCCCGAGCGAGCGCAAACGACCGAATTCGGGCCATCTTAACGCCCTGAGCGGACAAGGATATAGCCTAATCTCCATATCGGACTAAAATCATGGCAGCAAACCACCTTCTCATGCGAGGACTCTATGACGGCAAGCGACACGACCGAGACAATTAAAAAGGGGAATTCGGAGCCCGGTTTCGATAAAACGGCTCAGCGCATCCTCAATCTTTTCTTTGTGCTCAACAGCTCCCCCGAACCGCTGACGACCGAGCAGATCGTCTTGGATTCTGACCTGGGATATGGCTCGGGCAACATCGACTCGGATAAGCGCAAGTTTCGGCGCGATCGTGACAAACTGCTCGAGCGTGGCATCTTAATCAAGGAGGTTCGCCCCACCGGTGCGCAGGAGACCGAGGAAAGCTCGTGGACAATCGACCGCGAGCACACGTTTGCTGCAGGCGGCCTCATCACCGCAGACGACGCCGATATCCTGCTCAACGCCATCGACCAGACACTAGCGGCCGGCTCATCCACTTTTGCCGCACCGCTTGCCGACATTCGCTCCAAGATTGCCTACCTCACCGGTAGGACGACGGTGGACGAAGCACCGATCCGCCGCTCTCCCACCGTCGATGCGGTATGGAGCGCCTTTGCCGAGCGATGCGCGCTGCGATTTTTATATCAGAACGGACGCGGCGAGCAGAAAGAACGTACCGTCTGCGTCTACGGCATGTTCGAGCGCGAGGGCGTCGCGTACTTCTGCGGCCTCGACAACGTCACCGACGACATCAGGACATTCCGCTGCGACCGTATCGTTCGCGCTTGGCGTCCTTCGAAGGCCTACGTCATTCCCGCGAACTTCAATCTCAACGACTATCTGTTCTTTGAATTCGATTTTGCCGACCGACCGCCCGTTGCAGCTACGTTCTCATTCGCCCCTCAGACGCAGATCGATATGATCAACGGCCTCACGCGTGGGCGAGGTGAGCTCGCACACACCGATGCAGGATGGACCTGGACCGTTGACGTGCGCGACCTTGAAGCCGCCGCCTCATTTTGCATGGCCCACGCCATGGACGGCATGAGGCCCGTGGCCCCCAAATCGCTCAAACAGGCGTGGAACCACCTCATCGAAAGGACGGTGCACGAGCATGCCCGTGCGTAAACTCACCAGCGAGCAGAGGCTCTCGCGCGCCATCGACATCATGGAGGCCCTCTACGCCGCCGGCGAGAGCGGCATGACACGAACCGAGATTTGCAGTCGCTTTGACATCACGGGGGTGTCGCTCGACGAGATTCTTGAGGTCGTCTCGACGCTCGCGGACCGAGAATCGGGCGCGCGCATCATCTGCGAATGCCGCGGCGAGCGTGTGGTCCTCACCGGTGACGCCGGTCGTGTGCTACCGCTGCGCCTGAGTGCCGCCGAGGGCGCTGTGCTCAACCATGAACTTGAATCGTTAGGGATCGAGCCGCAGACGGCAGCTCGGATTCGACATGCCCTTCTACCCGAAGAGCTCGGCTATAACCAGCGCGTCTTTGACACCGTCAACCACGGGTCGCACTGGCAGCAGTTGAGCTGTGCCATTCAGGACGGCGTTCGCTGCCGCATCTCCTATCGCTCGATGGACGATGCACGGCCACGCGAGCGCCTGGTCGACCCCTTGCGCATTACGACAAACGGCGACCAAACATACCTGATTGCCTGCGACATCGCAGTCGATGAGCAGCGCACCTATCGCATGGATAAAATCGAGGGACTCGCCTTGACAGAAGACTCCGTCGTGCCTCACGCACCGGACGCTGCATCCCTCCACGATTCCCTTGCCCGGACGCAGCGTAGCGCAAAGCTCCTGATGCCATTCGATATGGCGGAGCATCTGGACTGGGCCGGCATCACCCTAATCGAGCGCAGCGGGGCAGACGTGGCAACGGTAACCGTGCATTACGGCTCCGAGCGTTGGCTACTGAGCCAGATAATTGCAGCGGGCGGAGCCATCCACATCTTGGATGACCCCGCCCTGTCAAAGCGTCTGTGCGATATGGCAAAAACCCTCGTCTGTCCGCTTTAGCGCCGCCGCTCGTGGCGTGCGCGCCACAGTTGCAGATAGTGCCCGATCTGCGCCGATTCGATGCGCTGGTAGGAGCTCGTGGGCAGCGACGTTAAGAACTTCTTTCCGTAGCCCTTCGTCACCAGGCGCGGGTCGGCCAGAATCAGCACGCCGCAATCGGTCGACGAGCGGATAAGGCGGCCGGCCGCCTGCTTGACCTCGAGCACCGCCTCGGGCAGCGAATAACGCGCCCAAGCGCGGTCTTCGCGCAGGTTGCGCTCGCACGAGAGCGGGTCCGTGGGGCTCGAGAACGGCAGTTTGGGAATGATGACGCAGCGCAGCGTCTCGCCGCTGGCGTCGAATCCCTCCCAAAAGGCCTTAAGAGCAAAAAGCGACGAGGTCGGCTCGTTGATAAACCGGTCGCGCAGGCGACGAGGAGATGAGTTGCGCTGCTGGCAGTTGAGCTCCAGACCCGCACGGGCCATCTTGGGCTCAACGCGGGCGTACAGGTCTTCCATGTCGCGCCGATTGGTGAACAGTGTGAGCACCGATCCGCCCATGGCAAGATGGGCGTCGACCAGCACGCGCTCGAGCGCCGTAAGATAGCTCTCACGATCGCGCGGATCCGGGATATCGCCCGCAACGACTACAGCCATGTTCGAATCGAAGTCGTAGCTCGAGTCCAAGTGCAACGATGAGGATGTTGAAGCACCGATGCGATCGAGGCCGACTGCGTGGTTAAAGTGTTCAAAGCTTTTGGACACCGTCATGGTCGCCGAGGCAAAGATAGCCGTGTGAACCTCGGGCAGCCACTCGGTTGCCAAGGCCTCGCCAATGTCGATGCGCTCTGCGGTCATTGACTCTCCGCCGGCACGCAACCTGCAATTGACCTGCAGCGAATACACGTAGTGTTCATCGGTGCCATCAATGATGAGTTTGAGGTTCTCGGCCAGCTCGTGCAGGCGGCGTGAGATATCACCCAGGTCGACAACAACCTCGGGCTTGTCGGCGGCGGCGGCTTGCACCAGCGCGTCGACGCTCTTGTCAGCTTGTTCCAATGCGCCGATGGCAGCGTAGGCCGACGGTAAGAAATCATGCCAGTCGTCAGATTCGCGCAGCTCGGGGCCAATCCATAGATTGGCATTGTCATAACCCCCACGGGCACGGCGGCCGAGCTCGCGAACGCCATCGAACACGTCGGCGATTGCCATGCTCGCGCGCGCAACCGTCGACGTCGCCTTGGCAGTAAGGCCCAGATAGAGCGTAGAGCCCTCGGAGGTTGCCAAATCACGGGAAACCTGGCTTAGCGCGCCGGTGCTCGAGCCGCCCAGGCGCTCAAACAGAACGCGTGACTCGTCCGCCGACACCACGCGCGCCCACTGGCGGCGCGCCTCGCGCTCGATGGAATGGGCCTCGTCGATTACCCAATGACGAATCGGAGGTAAAATCCTGCCCTCAGCCGCGACATTGCGGAACAGCAGGGAATGGTTGGTGACCACCACGTCGGCATGCGCCGCACGACGGCGAGCGCCGTGGACCAAGCATTTATCAGGGAAAAACGGGCAGAGGCGACGAGCACACTCGCGCGAGGCCGTTGTAAAGTCGGGGCGGTTGACGCTGCGCCACCGAATGCCGAGCGAGTCGAGGTCGCCATCGGCTGATTGGCAGACGTACGCCATAATGACCGCGACCGCCGTGAGCGTGTCCGCCGGATCGCGCTTGGTGGTAATCTCGACCTGGCCGCGGCTCATGCGCTCAAGCTTGCGCAGGCACGGATAGTGGTCATACCCCTTGAGAGCGCAAAATGACAGACCACCTTCCAGTTGCTCGGCAAGTTTTGGAAGCTCATGGTACATGAGCTGGTCGGCTAGATTGTTCGATTTGGTCGCAATACCAACCGTGATGTTGTTACGGCGTGCTGCCTCGGCAAAAGGCACCAGATAGGCCATCGATTTGCCGACGCCCGTGCCCGCCTCAATTACACGATGAGTGCCCGTGACCAGCGCATCGCGGACCTCGAGCGCCATCGCGATCTGCTCATCACGCGGCTCGTAAGTGGGATACATGCGATTGACCAGGCCACCCGGCGCATAGTCTGCCTCAATCTCCTCACGACTCGGCATCTTGAGGACCGGCAGTTCGTCGGCGTCCACCCGATCGTCGGCGCGATCGGCCTTGAGAACGTCAGCACGAGCGGCGCTGAGAGAGAAGATAGAACCAGGGTTCTGCCCTGCCAAGAATGAGAAGATAGGACGATAGGACCAAGGCACGTCCGGATGCATGTCGGCTAGGCGCGCCATGAGGCCCTGGGGCAAGTCGGTGAGTGCCACAAGCAACACGCGCCATACGCCGCACAGGGCGTCGACGTCGGCATTGGCACGGTGTGATACCGAGTCACAGCCAAACAGATCGGCCATAAAAGACAGCTTGTGCGAGGCCAGGCGCGGTAGCGCGATGCGTGACAGCGCCAGCGAATCGATCCAAATATCGCTCACGTTGACGCCGCCTTTGACCGACTCGATAAACGAGCGGTCGAACGTGGCGTTATGTGCGATCACCGGGCAACCACCGACAAAATCGGCGAGAGCGGCGACGGCCTCAACGGCCGACGGGGCATCTGCCACGTCGGCATTTGTAATGCTCGTGAGCTCGGTAATCTCGGCGGGAATCAGCTGCTTGGGATGCACGAAGGTATCGAAACGGTCGACGATCTCGCGGCCCGAAAGACGGGCCGCCGAGATCTCGATCAGCTCATTGTCCTGCACCGAAAGACCCGTGGTCTCGGTATCGAGGACAATCACATCTTCCTCGATAAGGCCAAAGGACTGCGTTTTGGCGCGTTCGGCTAGCGTGGCATAGGAGTCGATGACAAACTGCGGCGTTCCTGACGAAACCGCGTCCTCGATTAGCATGCAATGCCCGCTCGACGAAGGCCCATACGGATTAGGCTGTCACAGACCTGCGGGAACGTTATGTCGTCGGTGTGGCGGATCTCATCCGGATACAGCGACGTATCGGTCATGCCGGGAATGGTATTGGTCTCGAGGATAACGGGGCCGTCCTCACTCACGATAAAGTCGCTGCGCGAGATACCCAGGCAACCGAGAGCCTTGTGAGCGGCACAGGCAAGCTCCTGAGCACGAGCGTAATTCTCGGGCGAAATCTGCGCCGGAATGCGATGGATGTCTGTAGGGTCGACATACTTCACGTCCAGATCGTAGAATTCGCAGTCCTCGGGCTTACGAATCTCGACAATCGGCAGAGCGCGCACGTCGTCCTCGCCGTATACGCCGACGGTGATCTCGGTGCCCTCGATACACTTCTCGACCAGCACTTTGTCGCCGTACTCAAACGCCTTGGCGATTGCCGCGGGCAGCTCGGAGGGCTCATGGACCAGGGAAATGCCATAGCTGGAACCGTTGACGGCCGGCTTCACAAAGCAGCGCTCGCCACAAACCTCGACGATATGATCGATATCGACTTCATCGCCCACCTCGAGCGCGAGGCCGGGGGCAATAGGAATGCCCGCCTTGGCGTACAGGAGCTTAGAGACCTCCTTGTCGGCACCGCAGGCGCTGGCAAGCACGCCCGAGGCCGTGTAGGGGATACCAAGGGTCTCCATGGCACCTTGCATGGCGCCATCCTCGCCGCCGGCACCGTGCATGGCGATAAACGCCACGTCAAAGCCGCCGGTCGCCATGGTTACCATATAATCATCAGCGGCCGTGTCGAGCAGCTCCACCGAGGTGTAGCCGGCTTCCTTCAGTGCCACCACAACGTTCTTTCCCGAATTGAGCGAGATCTCGCGCTCGGCGGAATGACCGCCCGCCAAGACCGCTACGTGCATGTTCTCTAGGCTTTTACCCGGCATGGGCAGACTCCTCCTCTATAATTTCTGCAGCTGATACCATATTGTAGCGATACCCTCTACGTTTCCCCAAAATCGAAAGGCTTCCATGAATCCCAGGACTAAATCTCAGGACATTCGCGACTTGAGCCAAAACGATATTCGCGAGCTCGTGGCCGAACTTGGCCAGCCCGCCTTCCGCGCGAAGCAGCTCATCGAATGGGTCTTCGAGAAGAACGTTTGTTCGTTCGACGATATGACTAACCTTCCCAAGGCTTTCCGCGAGCAGCTTAAAGAGGCTTTTGCCTTTGACACGCCCACTGAACTCACCAAGCAAGTTTCCAAAGATGGCTCGCGCAAGTATCTGCTCGAGTACCACGACGGCGTTTCCGTCGAGACTGTCGGCATGCCCCGTCGCAACAAGCTTTCCGTCTGCGTTTCCACCCAGGCAGGCTGCGGCATGGGTTGTGCCTTTTGCGCTACCGGTCTCAACGGCCTCAAGCGCTCTCTGACCGCTCAAGAGATCGTCGATCAGGTACTTCATGTATCCAACGACTTTGGCGAGCGCTCCACGAGCGTTGTCTTCATGGGCCAGGGCGAGCCGTTTGCCAACTACGACGAGGTTCTCAAGGCGCTGCGAATCCTCAACGACCCCGACGGCATCGGTATCGGTGCTCGTCACCTCACCGTCTCTACCAGTGGCGTTATTCCCGGTATTCGCAAATTTGCCGACATCCCCGAGCAGTTCACGCTTGCTGTTTCACTGCATTCCGCCATCCAGTCGACGCGCAATAAGCTCATGCCCGGTGTTAAGAAGTACACGCTGCTTCGCCTTCACGAGGCGCTTCAGCTCTACACCGAGAAGACTGGCCGCCGCCCGACCTATGAGTATGCCATGATCGAAGGCGTCAACGATACGAATCCCGAGATGCAGGCGCTCTGCGACTTCTGCGAGGGAACGTTGTGCCACGTTAACCTGATTCAGCTTAACGACATCGAGGGCAGCCCGCTCAAGCCGTCGCCGATTCATAAGGTTGAGGATCTTAAGCGTCGTCTTGAGTCCCGTGGCATCGAGACCACGATTCGTAACTCCCGTGGTAACGATATTGACGCCGCTTGCGGACAGCTGAGGCAGCGCTTTAAAGTTCAGAAGAACGCATAGGGGAGTCGCACCCCAAAACGTTTCATGTGAAACATCGAACGACCCCGGTTGCAGAATATGCAACCGGGGTCGTTTCATTTATTGACCTTAATTTTGAATCAGCTGCTACCTGTCCCATGTTTTACGGCCAAAATAAGGGGTCCTTGTCTCATGAATCAGACAAGGACCCCTCAAAATATGTTGAGTAATTATTAGGTACCTAATAACCTACATTTTCCCATTGGTTGCTAACCCAACCTTGATTAATCTTGGGATTCTTCGTTACCTGAGCAGTACGCATGGCAACATCTTCTGTCATAACATCCATTTTCTTTTTGGAAGTATCGACGATATCTTGCGCGCCACGAAGCAAACGACCTCGAAGTTCATCGCCTGTCGCGATCTTATAGCCAGCAAAGGCACCAGCCGCGACAGTCGTCGCCAATGCAATCGCAGTTAAAATTCTATTCCTCATCTTGGCCTCCTTGATCAAACTGAATCATTTCGCCAAGAATACGAGAGAGCTCTTCCTCGTCTTTAAACTCAATCTCAATCTTATTCTTTCCACGCGAGCTCTTCACACGCACGTTGGTATTAAAAACCTGACGAAGCACGCGCGCTGCCTTTTTAAAAGACTGAGGGGTTGCAGGCCTCAGCGTCTTAGGTGTCTCTCCGGCAGAAAACAACGGAGCAAGATTTTCTGTCGCTCTTACGGAAAGGCCCTCTGTAACAACTTTCTCTGCAAGTCGAATACGCGCGTCCTCATAGGGAACTGCAAGAATCGCACGTGCATGACCAGCAGTAAGTTTGCCCTCAAAAATCATCTGCTGAACTACTTCGGGGAGATCGAGAAGACGCAGCGAGTTTGTAATTGCAGAGCGTGACTTGCTTACTGCCTTCGACAATGCCTCCTGGGTCATCCCGCTGGCATCAATGAGTTGGCGATAGCCCTTAGCCTCTTCGACGGGATTCAGATCAGAACGCTGAAGGTTTTCGATAAGAGCAAGAGCCAGCATCTCTTCATCATTTACCTCTTTAATGATGACTGGCAATTCTTCAAGGCCAGCAAGCTTTGACGCCTGGTAACGACGCTCACCAGCGATGATCTCATAGCCGTTTCCATGCTTGCGAACCAAAAGCGGCTGCAAAACGCCATGTTCTTGGATTGACTCGCTCAACTCGCGAAGTTCAGTTTCGTTAAAGTGAATTCGCGGCTGATTAGGGTTGGGAACGATATCCTCAATTGGTAGTTTTGTTTCAGATGCGGCATTTGAAGCCGATGCAGCCGAACCGGCGGTCTCATACTCGGCCTCTGAGACCAAAGCATTGAGTCCACGTCCCAATCCGCCACGTTTCTTTACACTAGGCACGCTTGATCACCTCTTTTGCAAGGTTCATATATGCTTTTGCACCCTTATTTTGAGGTGCATAGGTAATTACCGGTTCTCCAAAAGACGGAGCTTCGGAGATTTTAACCGTACGGGGGATCAGCGTCTTAAATGCCTTATCACCAAAGTAGGATTGAACCTCCTCAACAACCTGATTCGATAGAGAAGTACGCGAGTCATACATGGTCATAAGCACACCATAGGTGTCTAAGCCCTTGTTCAGACGTGATTTGACCATCTTCATTGACTCAAGCAGCTTCGTAACGCCCTCGAGTGCATAATACTCGCATTGGATCGGAATCAAAACGCTGTCTGCTGCGGTCAAGGCGTTGATAGTAAGCAGGCCGAGCGAAGGGGGACAGTCAATGAAAATAAAATCGAACTCGTCCTGAATCGGCTCAAGCAAATCTTTGAGGCGAGTTTCACGAGCGATTGCGCTCACAAGCTCAATTTCCGCGCCTGCAAGCTGAATTGTAGCCGGAATAACGAATACCTTTTTACAATTTGTATCAAGAACAAGTGATTCTGCCGGCACATCATTCAACAATGCATCATAAATGCAGTGGTCAAGGTCTTCTTTTTCAATTCCAAATCCGCTAGTGCTGTTTCCTTGCGGATCAAAATCGACAATCAGCGTCTTACGACCCTGCTCACCCAGTGCTGCTGCAAGGTTTACAGCCGTCGTTGACTTACCGACGCCGCCTTTTTGATTGATGATTGCAATAATACGCGTGTCTTTTGCGCTCTTAGAACGCTTAACGTCGCGAAATCCCACGGTCCCTCCTGGTGTGTATTAAAGCTGTCAAACGGAGGATGTTTCACGTGAAACATTCCGATTCGATATCAACCGCCATGTTTCACGTGAAACACTGCAAGTTGTTAGTATCCATTATGTTTCACGTGAAACATCTAGGCAAGCGGATTCTTCTTTGCCACGCCATTTGCACGAGGCAATGAAACGGATGCTGGATGACTCTTCTTAAGAACAATGAACTCCCTGTGGCCAAGGCCCTCAGGCAAATCAATAGCGTCATTTAGAAGCAAAGTGAAGCCGCAAATCTTTGCAGCTGACATGCCAGAAGCAAGCTCCTCATCCGAAGGATTGCCCTTGGTGATAACAAATAGCCCTCCATCCTTGAGGTACGGCGCCGCATACTCAACAAGAATCGGTAAAGGGGCCAGTGCGCGGGCGGTTACGACAGAGAACTGCTTCTTATGGCTTCGAGAATATTCTTCAAGACGATCATGGACCGCATGAGCATGTTTCAATCCAAGAGCATGGACAAAGGAATTGACTGCATCAACCTTCTTGCCAACAGAGTCAATATAAGTTGCTTTACGGTGTGTGGTTATGGTTAATGGAATACCAGGGAAGCCCGCACCTGTTCCCATATCGAGCAAAGCTCCCTCAGGAGCCTTATTGATATAAGGGAGCAAAACAAGTGAGTCAAGGATATGAAGTACTGCAGCATCTTCTACGTTAAGAATACGGGTGAGATTGGTTGTCTTATTTATTTCCAGAACCAAATCCAAATGCTGAATACATTTCCTCAGCTCAACATCAGTTACGCTCAAGGAATACTCTTTGCAATAGGAAGTTAGACGACACAACATCTCGTCAGCCTGCTGATCAGTAAGTACTAACAACGAAAGCTCCTTTCTGACAAAAATCAGTGTATCGAGAACTTTTGACAAAAAAAGGGGACGTGGAAACCACGTCCCCTTAGCATAAGCTCGAGTAGATTATCGAGCAACAATCACTACATGGCGATCAGGGTCAGAACCCTCAGAATGAGTATCGACCGCATCATTGCCACGAAGTGCAATGTGAACCAGTCGGCGCTCGTAGGCATTCATGGGCGGAAGCGAAACACTCTTGTGAGTGCGGATGGCGCGCTCTGCAGCAGACTGAGCCATGGAGGCAACCTTGTCCTGACGGCGGCTCTTATATCCCTCGACGTCCACTACAACCGGATACCTAAAGCCAAGCTTGCGGCTCACCAGCAAAGAGAACATAACCTGAAGGGCATCAAGGGTGCGACCATGACGGCCAATGAGAACAGCAAGATCGGGAGCCGTTACATCCAGAATCAGCTCACCCTCGTCACCCTCATACTCATCGATAGGAGAGTTGGCGGCATCGAAGTGCGAAAGGATGGAACGCAGGATGGAAATCGCAACATCGGCAATGGTGTCGAGCTCCTCATCGGTCAGCTCTTCACCAGCCTTGTAGCGCTGTGCAATCTCGGGATAATCGCCCGCGACCTGCGGGGCAACCTCCTCAAGCATATCCTCGATGATCTCTTCAGACATAACGTACTCCAAAAGTTAGGTACCTAAATAAGATTGATATCCCACTACTTCTTCTTGTGCGGGCGCGGCTTCTTCTCTCGACGAGTGACCTCAACCTGCAGCGGCGCGTTCTTAAGACGCTCCTCCTCATCGGCCTTGGCCTTCTCGATAACCTTCTGCGTCACAAAAATCTGCTGGATAACCTGCCAAGCAGACGAGACGTCGTAGTACAGCAGAACACCAACGGGAAGGCTCCAGCCCATCCAAAGCATCATGACCGTCATGACAACAGCCATCATACGCATGCTCTGAGCCTGCTGGCCGGTCTGGTTGCGCGACATATAGAGCTGCGGAATCAGGGTCAGGACGGCGAACAGAATCAGGCAGACCAGCGCAGGCAGCGCAACCATAAAGCCATCGGCAAAGGAAGCGCTCGGCGTGGTGGTCAGGTCGGGCAGGATGTTGAAGAACGAGAACGTGCCGTCGTTAAAGTACTGCGGCAGGTTACGCAGCAGCGTAAACAGGGCGAACAGGACAGGCATCTGAATCAACAGCGGCAGACAACCAGCCATGGGGTTGAACTTGTTCTCGCTGTAGAACTTCTGCATCTCCTCGGCCTGACGCTGGGGATCGTCGGCATAGCGCTCCTGGATCTCGAGCATCTTGGGCTGCAGCACCTGCATGCGAGCCGTCGACTTGGTCGACTTGAGCATGAGCGGCGTCAGCAGCAGACGGATGATGACCACCAGGATGATGATGGACAGGCCCCAGTCGACCGCAAAGGTCTGGATGAGCTTGAGCAGCTCGAAAAGGATGTTAACGATCCAATCCCACATGTAAGTTTTCCTCCGATAGCGAGTGCCCGCTAGGGCACAGGGTCATAACCGCCGACGTGCAGGGGATTGCAGCGAGCGATGCGCCTCACGGCAAGCCAGCAGCCTCTCAAAACACCGTGCTTCTCAATCGCCTGGATGGCGTATTGCGAGCACGTTGGGTAATAAATGCAGGCGTCAGGCAATAAGGGCGAAATAACCTGTTGATATATGCGAATAGGAGCGATGGCAACACGTCGCAAAACGTGATTGCTCATCGCTCCTCCCCGGCAACGCCGGCGCGTTTCATAAGCGAACGCAATGCCTTGTCCATCTCCTGCGGCGAGGAAACCCTCGTCTTGGGAGTTGCGAACAAGATGATGTCATAACCCGCAACGGGAAATCCACAGCTGCGGGCGGCCTCGCGCATCACACGCTTAGAACGGTTGCGCACGACAGCACAACCGAGCCGTTTAGCACCAACGAAGGCGACCCTTCCGGAGTCGCCTTCGCCAACCGATTCACATATGGTCATTCGAATCAGAGGGTGATTGAAACGACGCCCCTGACTGAACACATGCTCGAAATCTTGCCGAGACTTAATAGTCTTCATGCGAGATGTGTGTATCGCTGCTAGACAGTGAGACGCTTGCGGCCCTTGGCGCGACGACGGGCGAGCACGGCACGACCACCCTTAGTGGCCATACGGGCACGGAAGCCATGGGTCTTGGCACGCTTACGCTTATTAGGCTGATACGTACGCTTCATCTTAAGTTCCTCCTGCTGCATTTCGAGTGTCCGCGGGGGCGCGGACGCAGATATAGACACGTGAGCTTGAAGATTGTAGGGAAATCAATGTTCAAATGTCAAGAAATCAAAGGTAAAAGGTTGCGCAGTTCACACGGTTCCCCCATAAGCCGAGCTCGATTTAGCGGTGTATGGCAACTTTTCACGATATTTCATCGAGTTTTCAACAGGTCATGTTGGCAATGTTGAGAACTTTTCGCCCGTTTTCCAAAGTTTTCAACAGGTTTTGAAAAGTTGTCGAAAGATGAGAAACATTGCACGGTGAGCTACTATTTGTTCGAAACCTTTTGAAAGATTGCGAGCGGCATGTCTGACGACTTTTACACCATGGTCGATTCCGGAGACCCGGCACCCGACAACGAGCACATCACCGGCGTGCGCGAAGAGTATGCGGAAGGAGAGCAGACGACCACGCAGGCGCCAAAAGCCATGTACGCCGCGCGCATCGCCGTCTATGACGACATGCTGTCGACACCGCGTGTGATCGTCATTGATCCGCAAGATGTCCGCACGTATTTGGAAGAGACGACCAACACCGTCTACCAGTGCATGAAAGAACAAGGTGGCCATATCTCGCTCATGGTCATCCGCGAGATTGTCGAAAACTTTATCCACGCGCACTTTGCCGAGCCCATCATCTCGATTCTGGACGGCGGAGACACCATCCGCTTTGCTGATCAAGGACCCGGCATCGACGACAAGGAACGCGCTTTCGACTTTGGCGTTACCAGCGCAAACAGCAAGATGAAGCGCTATATCCGTGGAACCGGAGCAGGGTTTCCCATGGTGCAGGAGTATTTGGAAAACGCCGGAGGTGCCGTATCCATCGAGGACAACATGGGCAACGGCACCGTGGTTACGGTAAGCCTGAACCCTAAACGAGTGCAGGAAATCGAGCGTGCCGGCGGACGCGGTGCTGCCGTGCGGCCCGAGACGGATCAGCCCACATATCCCCTGCCGGGAGCTTTTGCGCAGCAGCCCATGGCAACGCAGCAGATGCGGCCCCCCGTGAGGCAGATGCAGCAGCCCGGAATGCTTCCCACACAAGAGCCCCAGGCGACATCGATGTCGATGCCGCCAAACATGCCAGAGGCCGTGCCGCTGGCGGATCAGGATGCAGCAGCAATGCAGCAGGCGACGGGCGCACCGGGTGGCCAGCAAATGGGCTATCAGCCGTACCAACAGGGATATCCATATCAGCAGATGCCGCCGCTGGGGTACGGCCAGCAGTTCCCGCAGCAGTACCAGCAGGGGTATCAGCAGCCGTACCAGCAGATGCCGCAGCAGCAGTACAACCCCTGGGCCCAGCAGATGCCTCCGCAGCCTTACCAACAGTGGCCTCAAAGTTTTCAACAGCAAATGCCGCCGATGCAGAGTTCTCAACAACCAGCAGCTCAAATGATGTATCCTAATGCAGCAAATCAGTATGCGCAGCCACAACCGGACGTGTTCGTAAGCGATCGCGGCAACGCCGCACTGGGCTATTTGGCGCAAAATCAAGCGTGCGGTGCAACCGATCTGGCGAGGGCGTTTGGAAACTCGGCCCCCACTTGGTCACGCACGCTCAATGACTTGGCGCAGGCTGGCTTGGTCATCAAGCATGGCCAGAAATACCATCTGACCGAACTCGGCGCCGCTCGCGTGCGAGCTCAGAGCTAAAGAACGGGAGAGACAGTGGACGAGGAAGCAAGCATCATCCTGGGGGACGCCATCGCCTTTTGCCAGCGCGACGGGCAAGATGCACGCCTCATCAACATGCTGGGGCAATCGCGCGCCATAAGCCTGACCGAAGATACGCTCACGATCGAGGCCCCCTCGCGCTTTGCCATCGCGCAGCTCAAAAAGCATCAGCCGACTATTGAGGCCTATCTGGAAGAAATCGCCTTTGCACCGATTGCTCTCGACATCGTGGCACCGCAAGGCGCCGCGACGGAATCCGCTGCCGCCACGGCGCCCGCCACGGCTCCCGCTGCTTCCCCGGCGGTGCCGGCCTCCGCAGGCGATGTGCCGACAATCGAGCACCAGCACAGCGATGTTTCCCGTGAAACAATGGCACCGTTGACGAGCGCGGCGGCGACGTCAACGAACGCACCCGTCACGCACATGCCCATCGCTCACGACGCAGCGGCGGGCGCGGATTCGGGCATTGCAATCAAGAACACGCTCTCGGCCGACGATTTTCGTCGCATGATGAACCAGATGAAGGGCGGAGCGCCGACTAAATCCACGCAAGCTGCGGCCCCCGCTTCGCCTATGCCAGCACCGACCGTGCCGGCCGAGCAGAATACGGATGGAGCCCCGCTCGCCGCGAACTCAAAATTTACCTTTGAGAACTTTGTCTACGGCCCCGAGAACAGCCATGCCTATCGCTCGGCACTCAAGTTTGCCGCCCTCGCGGACGAGCGCGGCACATGCACATCACTGTTCATCTACGGCAAATCGGGCCTGGGCAAGACGCACCTGCTGCTTGCCATCAAAAACGAGCTCGCCGAGAAGTCGCCCGAGATCAAGGTCAAGTATGCCAACTCCCAGGCATATCTGGACGACCTGATGACCGAGTTCGACCGTCAAAAGAAGAGCAACGCCCCCATCATGCAGGCGTACCACGGCGTGGACGTGCTCATCATCGATGACATCCAAAACATCATCGGCAAGCGCGCGAGCGTGGACTACTTTTTCCAGCTCATGGACGAGTTCATCCGCAACAACAAGAAGGTCGTCATCGCGGCAGACCGCGCCCCCAAGGACCTAAGCATGGACGAGCGTCTGACCAGCCGCTTCAACGCCGGAATGCTCTGCCTGGTCGCAGAGCCCAGCTACGAGATGAAATACAAGATCTTGCAGCGCTATTACGAGAACACCATCGTCGCCGCTCCCGAGGCGGGCGACGACTCACTGCTGGCGGCCTATGGGGGCGACGGCGGGCACCTGACCGACGAGCACTTTAAACACATGGCCGAGGTCTCGGGCACCAACATCCGCGAACTCGAGAGCTTTTGCGAGCGCTGCGCCGGCGAGGCGGGCGACCGCGAGCGCGAGGGCGGAGAGCTCACCTTTGACGATATCGACGCCATCGCCAGCCAGTACTTCGACACATCGGCCAAAAAGATCAACGTCCAGACGGTTCAGTCCGTCATCGAAGAGCAGTACGGCGTGACACACGAGGAGCTCATCGGCCCGCGTCGCAACGCCAATATCGCCAAAGCACGCCATATCGCCATCTATCTGGCCATCGAGATGTGCGAGATGACGACCACGGCGGTGGGCGCCGAATTTGGCAACCGCAACCACTCGACCGTCAGCACGAGCTACAAAAAGGTCCAGAAGATGATCCAGGAAGACCGCACCGTCACCGAAGACCTCAAGTCGCTGCGCGATAAAATTACACTGCGCTCGTAGGGAAATAGAGACACCTGTTGAAAACTTGTCGAAACCACGGGCATAAGGTGTCTAAAACCCAACCCGCGGTGATGAAAAGTTTTGCGCAGGTTTTGAACGTGGAAAACCACCCCTGTTGCACACAGGTTGCTGTCGATTCTCTTTTTGGGTCTGACCTGCGTCTTTGGGAGTAATCAACAGTTTCGTCAGTGCTATTACTATTATTAAGATATTTATATCTATAGAAAGGTATTAAAAGATGAAGTTCACCGTCAGCCAGAGCTCGCTTACACAAGCCATCGGCGTCGTTATGAAGGGTGTCGCTTCGGCATCCACCCTCCCCATCCTGTCGGGCGTGCTCGTTAAGGCCCAAGACGGCATCTTGGAATTCCAGACCTCTAACTACACCATCTCGATCCGTCATCGCATCGCGGCGCATGTCGAAGAAGAGGGCGAGATGGTTATCCCCTGTAAGATGCTCTCCAATATCACCAAGACCCTCCCCGATGCCCCGGTCACCTTTGAGCTGTCCGAGCGCCAGGTGCTGATTGGTTGCGAGAAGAGCTCTTTCCGCCTGAACACGCTCGATGCTAATGACTTCCCCGAGTTTCCGGCCTATGCCATCGAGAGCGCCGTGGAACTGCCGACCGATATCTTGTCCGAGATGGTCGGCCGCGTGTGGCGCGTCACCTCGACCGACAAGGCCCGCCCCATCCTGGGTGGCGTGCACATGAAGGTCGAGAACAACACCGTGCGCCTGGTGGCGACCGATTCCTTCCGTTTGGCCGTGTGCGATACGCAGGTCGAGACCTCGACCCTCGAAGGCTCCTTTGAGCTCAACGTTCCGGCTGACGCCTTTAACGACGCACTGAACATCATGGCCAGCCAGGCGACCATCATGATCGGGGCTACCGACACCCAGGTCGTCTTCGAGGCCGGCAACACCACCTACGTGTCGCGCCGCATCGAGGGCGTGTACCCCAACTACAAGCAGCTCATCCCCGATTCGTGCGTGACGAGCGTCAAGATCGACGTCGCCGCCTTTAACGCCGCCCTCAAGCGCGTGGCCGTTATCGCGAGCGCCAACCCCGCCGTCAAGTTCGAGATCGATGTCGAGAACGGGCAGATGGGCCTGTCCTCCATTTCCAATGGCCAGGACCTTGCACAGGAGACGATCGATGTCGAGGCCGAGGGCGAGTCGGGTACCATCGCCTTCAACTACCACTACATCTTCGGCTGCCTCAATGCCCTGTCCAAGGAGAAGGAGATCACGCTGGAGCTCAAGAGCTACTCGCAGGCGGGCATCTTCAAGTCCTACGACAAGATCAACTACCTGTACCTGGTCATGCCGGTCCGCATCTAGCGCTGCGCCATGACCATGTTCGCCCGCGATCTTTCCGTCGCGCACTACCGCAGCTTCGATAGCTATCGCCTTGCCCTGGACGAGGGCGTGACGATACTTGCGGGACCCAACGCGGCGGGAAAGACCAATCTCATAGAGGCGCTGCAGCTGCTGACGAGCGGCGCCTCGTTTAGGCATCCGACCGCAGCCGAGCTCGTCCATGATGGCGTGGGCTCGTGCAAGGTCGAGCTGAGGCTCGAGGGCGACGGCCGCGTGCTTGATATGGGATTGAGCGCGGAGGACGGTAAGCGCTCGTTTAGCCGCAACGGCAAGAGATGCTCTGCCGCCGGTGTGCGCGGGGTTCTGCCGAGCGTGCTGTTTTGCCCCGACCATCTGGACATGGTTAAGCGAGGCGCCAGTGTGCGCCGCGCCGCCCTCGATGACTTTGGCATGCAGCTGAGCGCACGCTATGCCGATCTTGCGAGCACCTATGGGCGCTGCGTGACCCAGCGTAACGCCTTGCTCAAGGAGACCTGGTGCTGCCGTGAGATGCTCGGCGCGTGGAACGATTCGATTGCCCGCGCGGGCTCGGCCCTGCTCGTGCACCGGTTGGCCCTAATCGACCGGCTGGCGGGCCATGTGCGCACTGCCTACGGGCAAGTGGCGTCCGGCGAGGCTGCCAACGTGACCTATACGTCCACGCTGGGGGATTTGCCCCAGGTCGAGGATCGCGAAGAGCTGAAGGGCTGGGCGTACGAGCGCATGCTGGCCGCCCTTGATGAGCACGCCGACGAGGAAATTCGCCGCGGCGTGACGCTGGTGGGGCCGCACCGCGACGAGATTGAATTTACCGTGGCGGGTCGCTCCGCTCGTTCATTTGCCAGCCAAGGACAGCAGCGAACGTTGGTACTGTCCTGGAAGGTGGCCGAGGTGGCCGTGGCTCGCGATGTTCTGGGTACTGCTCCGCTGTTGCTTCTGGACGACGTGATGAGCGAGCTCGACGGCGAGCGTCGCGGTGCTTTTCTGCGGCTGATCGGCGATGATATCCAGACGGTCATAACCACGACCAACCTGGGGTACTTTACCGATGACCTGCTTGATCGAGCCAAGGTGGTGAGCATGGGTGAGACGTGCTAATTACGAGCGCGAGAGCGAAACGGTCGCCTTCAGTGGCTTTTTGAACGCAGAGCGCCAGCGCATCCTGGCAGCCGCAACGCCTGAGCGCCGCGCGCAGATGGAGGCTGCCGAGGAGTCGCGCGCGGTCTATCGCGCGTGGAACGCGGTGTGCTCGGGCACGCGCGAGGGGCGGCATGTGACGGGTCTGCGCTACCTGCCCGAGTCCAATGAGCTGCTGGTATATCTCGATTCGCCCTCGTGGACGCAGGAAATGACGCTGTTGCGCGAGATCATCCGCGCGCGCATGGAGCGCGCCGGTGCTCATGTGGACGGCCTGGTGTTCAAAACCACCGCACCCGGTCACACGCCGCCCGCCGCTAAGGAGCGCCTGCGCCCGGCGACGACCGAGCGCCCGCCGGCCCCGCACGCCGACCTTAGCGAGTCCGAGCGCACCGAGATTGAGCGCCAGGTGGCGCCCATCGAAGACCAAAAACTGCGCGAGGCCCTCGAGAACGCCATGAGAGCCAGTGCCGAGTGGACCAAGGGCGTGCAAAGCAAAAAAGAGCCTTAAATCGCATCTGGTGGCCTTGTAGAGCCAAATACCCTCGTTCCCGAGGGTATTTTTTTACGATAAACTAGTAAGGCTGTACACATTTTCTTGACTGAAGGAGGACGTGTGGCAAACGAAAACGATTACGATGGCGGCGAGATTAAGATTCTCGAAGGTCTCGAGGCCGTTCGTAAGCGCCCGGGCATGTATATCGGCTCGACGAGCGCCAGCGGTCTGCATCACCTGGTGTGGGAGATCGTTGACAACTCCGTCGACGAGGCCATGGCCGGTTTCTGCACCGAGATCCAGGTGACGGTCCACGCCGACAACTCCATCACGGTCGTCGACAACGGGCGCGGCATCCCCGTCGACGAGCACCCTGTTAAAAAGATTCCGACGCTCGAGGTCGTCATGACGATCTTGCACGCCGGCGGTAAGTTCGATAACTCGGCCTATAAGGTCTCGGGCGGCCTGCACGGCGTGGGCATCTCCGTCGTCAACGCACTGTCCAAGCGCGTGGTCGTTCAGGTTCGTCGCGATGGCAACACCTACGAGATGGAGTTCTCGCGCGGCAAGACCGTCAAGAAGATGGAGGTCGTGGGCACCTCGGATTCGACGGGCACCACCGTCACCTTCTGGCCCGACGATGAGATCTTCGAGACCTGCATCTACGATTTCGATACGCTGCATAACCGTCTGCAGGAGACGGCGTTCCTCAATAAGAACCTCAAAATCGTGCTGACCGACGAGCGCGAAGCGACTCCCCACGTGGAGGAGTTTTGCTACGAGGGCGGCATCATCGACTTCGTCAAGTTCCTCAACGAGGGCAAGGACGTCCCCGAGGCCTTTAAGGAGCCCATCTACATCGAGGGCAAATCGGACCCGGACGCACCTGTGGCCAAGATGGGCGAGGTCGAGGTTTCCCTGCAGTGGAATAGCGGTTACGGCGAGAACGTCATGTCGTTTGCCAACGACATCTACACCCCCGAGGGCGGCATGCACCTTGAGGGCTTCCGCACCGCGCTCACCCGCGTGATCAACGATTACGCGCGCAAGCAGAACCTGCTCAAGGAAAAAGACGCCAACCTGACCGGCGACGATGTGCGCGAGGGCCTTTCGGCCGTTATCTCGGTCAAGCTGCCCGATCCGCAGTTTGAGGGCCAGACCAAGGCAAAGCTCGGCAGCTCCTATATGCGCGCGCTGACGCTCAAGATTGTGACCGACGGCCTTGTCGATTACCTCGAGGAGCATCCCAAGCCCGCTCGCGAGATCGTCAAGAAGGCGCAACAGGCCTGCAAGGCGCGCAATGCCGCCCGCAAGGCGCGCGAGGCGACCCGCCGCAAGAGCCTGCTCGAGACGGCGTCCCTGCCCGGTAAGCTCGCTGACTGCTCGGTGCGCGATGCCGAGCTGACCGAGCTCTTCATCGTAGAGGGCGACTCGGCAGGCGGTTCGGCCAAGGACGGCCGTCGCCGAGACATCCAGGCGATTCTGCCCCTGCGCGGCAAGATTTTGAACGTCGAACGCGTTGGTGACCATCGCGCGTTCTCGAGTGACACCATTCAGTCGCTGATTACCGCGATCGGCTGCGGCGTCACGACGAGTGCCGGCGACGGCGGCGACTTCGATATCACCAAGGCGCGCTACCACAAGATCATCATCATGACCGATGCAGACGTCGACGGTGCGCATATCCGCATCCTGCTGCTGACGTTCTTCTACAAGTACATGCGTCCGCTGATCGATGCCGGCTACGTCTATGTTGCCTGCCCGCCCATCTTTGGCATTAAGGTGCGCAACAAGATCCACTACGTGTATCCCAACGGCCGCCAGCCCGAAGACGAGATCCTGCGCGACACCATCCAGAGTCTGGGCCTGAACCCCGACGATAACGACGAGGACGGCAAGGCCAAGGACGGCAAGATTACCAAAAAGCGCAAGGGCTATACCGTCCAGCGCTACAAGGGCCTGGGCGAGATGGACCCCAAGCAGCTTGCCTCGACGACGATGGACCCCAAGACCCGCATCCTGCAGCGTGTGTCGATCGAGGACGCCGTGGTGGCGGACCGCGCCGTGCGCGAGCTGATGGGTTCCGAGGTCGGCTATCGCCGCGAGTACATTGAAAAACATGCGCATGACGCGCGTTTCCTTGACGCTTAAGAGGAGGTAACGTGGCAGACGATATCAACAATAACGAGGGTATGGGCGAGGCCGGCGATGCCGGTATGCCCGACGATCTGAAGCGCCTGCTTGCCCGTGCTGAGCAGGGCGAGGACGGCGACCCGGACGCCTATAACCCCGATGCCGATGATGATGAGGAAGAAGACGACGCCGAGCTCGAGGAGAGCTTTGGCGAAGTCGACCGTGGCGCCTCGGCCGGCGAGGATATCAACGGCGGCCAGCTCCAGATTTCGGAGTTTGGCCGCGAGATGAAGCAGTCGTTCATCGAGTATTCGATGTCGGTTATCACGGCGCGTGCCCTGCCGGACGTGCGCGACGGCTTAAAGCCGGTGCACCGCCGCATCCTGTACGCGATGAACGAGAGCGGCATCTACCCCAACCGCCCACATAAGAAGTCGGCCTGGACGGTCGGCGAAGTTATCGGTAAGTACCACCCGCATGGCGACTTCGCGGTCTATGAGGCCATGGTCCGCCTGGCGCAGTGGTTCTCCATGCGCACGCCGCTCATCGACGGTCACGGCAACTTCGGCAACATCGACGGCGACGGCGCCGCTGCCATGCGTTACACCGAGAGCCGCCTGGCAAAGCCCGCCATGGAACTGTTGCGTGACTTGCAGAAGGATACCGTCGACTGGCAGCCCAACTACGACGAATCGCTCGCCGAGCCCGTGGCGCTGCCTGCGCGCTTCCCCAACCTGCTGGTCAACGGCAGCCAAGGCATCGCCGTCGGCATGGCCACCAACATCGCTCCGCATAACCTCACCGAGGCGATCGAGGCCACCTGCTACCTGATCGACAACCCCGACGCCACCGTCGACGAGCTCATGCAGATCATGCCCGGTCCGGACTTCCCCACCGGCGCCATCATCATGGGCAGCGCTGGCATTAAGCAGAGCTACGAGACCGGCCGCGGCTCCATTACCGTGCGTGCCAAGGCACATGTGGAGTCCACCAAGACCGGCCGCAGCCGCCTGGTCTTTACCGAGATTCCCTACATGGTCAACAAGGGCACCCTGCAGGAGAAGATCGCCCAGCTCGTCAACGACAAGCGCATCGAGGGCATCTCGGATATGCGCGATGAGTCCAACCAGAAGGGCATCCGTCTGGTCATCGAGCTCAAGAAGGGCGTCATTCCGCAGGTCGTGCTCAACAACCTGTATAAGTACACCTCGCTGCAGACGACCTTTGGCGCCAACAACCTGGCGCTCGTCAACGGCGTTCCCAAATGCCTGAGCCTGCGCGAGATGCTGCAGCACTACATCGATCACCAGGTCGACGTCGTCACCCGCCGTACCCGCTTCGACCTTAAGAAGGCCCAGGCGCGTGCCCATATCCTCGAGGGCTACCTGATGGCCCTTGACCATATCGACGAGGTCATTAGCATCATCCGCTCCTCGCAGACCGACTCCGAGGCCAGCAGCCGCCTGATCGAGCGCTTTGGTTTTACGCCCGAGCAGACCACGGCCATCCTCGAGATGAAGCTGCGCCGCCTGACCGGCCTGGAGCGCGACAAGATTCAGGAAGAGCTGGACGGCTTGCGCCGCGCCATCGCCTACTACGAGGACCTACTGGCGCATGAGGAGAAGATCCTGGGCGTCATCAAGGAAGAGATGCGCGAGATCTCCAAGAAGTTCGGCGACAAGCGCCGCACCGAGATCAGCCAGGTTGAGAAGGACCTGGATGTCGAGGACCTCATCGCCGACGAGGATATGGTCGTGACCATCACCCATACCGGCTACGTTAAGCGTATCCCGGTGGCTGCCTACCGTGCCCAGAAGCGCGGTGGCAAGGGCGTGTCGGGCGTCAACCTCAAAGAGGATGACGTCATCGACGAGATGTTCATCGCGTCCACGCATGAGTACGTGCTGTTCTTCTCGAGCAAGGGCAAGGTCTATCGCCTGAAGGTGCACGAGCTGCCGGTGGGTACGCGCCAGGCGCGCGGTACCGCGATCGTCAACCTGCTGCCCTTTGAGGAGGGCGAGAAGATCGCGAGCGTCATCAGTTGCCGCGAGTTCCCGGCCGACGAGTACCTGATGTTTGCCACCAAGAGTGGCATGGTCAAGAAGACCGTGATGAGCGCTTACGACCGTAGCCGCCGTGATGGCCTGATCGCTATCAACCTGCGTGACGATGACGCGCTGCTGAACGTACGCCGCGTGCGCGAGGGTGACAAGATTATCCTGGCCACCACTGCGGGCAAGGCGATCATGTTCTCCGAGGAGCAGGTGCGCGCCACCGGCCGCGATACCAGCGGCGTTCGCGGTATCGGTATGAAGGACGGCGTGAGCGTTCTGGGCATGGAGGTCACTAACGGCAACGGTGATCTGTTCGTCATCACCGAGCGCGGCTACGGCAAGCGCACGCCGGTCGCGGACTACCCAGAGCAGAATCGCGGCGGCCAGGGCGTCTACACCATCCAAATGACCGAGCGTAAGGGTAACCTCGCGGCCATGAAGACGGTGGGCCCGCAGCACGAGCTGTTCATCGTGACGGAGGGCGCGACGGTCATTCGCGTCAAGACCGACGAGATCAGCCAGACCGGCCGCGCCACCCAGGGCGTCAAGATGATGACCGTCGACGACAACGACCGCATTTGCGCCGTAGCCCGCATGACGACCGCCAAAGAGAAGCCCGAGGGCGAAGGTGCCGAGGCCGCAGCCGACACCGAAGAAGCCCCAGTCGACCTAGGCGACGGCAACGACCTGCCAGAGGATCTCCTCGACGAGTAAGAGGCCCTGACTGGTAAAAATCATCAGACCCCTTATATCGGCGGTCGGCGCACTGCGCGCCGACCGCTTTTTTGACAAGCTTGGAACCCCGTGTCAGACGGCTGGGCGAGATGGGTTAGGTTTGTCGC
>CALLSB010000136.1:0-16807 GCA_938014225.1 uncultured Collinsella sp.
CCCGCCACACCACGGTACCGTTGCCAAGCTGCGCGAGGTCGGGATTCCCGTCGTCGCACATCGTGCACGTCAGGTGCGTCGCGCGGAATATGGCGACTGGGATCACATTGTCTATATGGATGCCGAGAACGCGCGTGGCCTGCGTCGCATCTTTGGCGACGACCCCGACGGCAAGATTACGCGCTTACTCGATTGGACCGAGCGCCCCGGCGACGTGGCCGACCCCTGGTACACCGGCAATTTCGACGCCACCTACCGCGATGTACTCGCCGGTTGCACCGCCATGCTCGAGCAGCTGTAGGCGCTCGGGCGGCGCGGGCACACGGGCCACGCCATCGGCATAAAACGAGCGTGGATTTTCTCCCACTTTGAGCGTTCGAGTGCGCTCTAAACGGGAGAAAATCCACGCTCGTTATCTCGGTGGGAGAAAATCCACACTCATGAATGTGACAAAGGGACTGTCCCTTTGCCACATCCGGGACTGGCCCTAGACCGGCTTGACCTCCAGCTTTATCCCCTCGGCGCAGGAGTCGCCCAAAACATCCGAAAGGGCCCAGGTCGCATATAGCGGCAAATAGAGAACCGCTCCGTTGCGCTCAACGTTGCCTCTCGAGAAAACAATCCCGAGCCTTACGCCATATTCAGCCGTATCAAGCACATGACCGAGCGCAGCGTGCGCGTGGTAATAGGAGCCCGATTTAACCTCGATCGGAACAGCCGTCCCATCCGGCCCATCGACCACAAAGTCCACTTCACCGCGCTTTTTTGTCTGATAGTAGTAAAGCTGGCGATTTTGGGCAGCCAGCTGCTGGGCCACCACGTTTTCGTAAATGCCGCCCAGATTGGGCTCCTTGCTATTAAGATACGCCGCTTGGGCGACTCCAACGGGGTAGCGCGCCATCAACATGCCCGTATCCGATTGGTATAGCTTGAACTGCGATGGCCGTGCCGTCTTGAGCAGGGGCGACTTTGGCTCGGTTACGATATCGGCTTTGAGAGCAACGCCGGCATCGACAAGCCAGACAAAATCTCGCTGGTACTTCTCATAATGCGCCTTGGGGTCAATGGAATTGAGCACGAAACGCTTGTGTTCGCCCTCAAGCATAATGGGGAGCTGATCGTAGATGCTCTGCACCTGAAGGGCACGCCCGCTTGCATACTTGGAAATATCCCGTCGGTACTGTTCGTTGAGCTCGGACTGTAGCTGACGAACAGAGGCAAGGTCGCCCTGCGTGTCAAGGAAACGCTGCACGACCTCCGGCATTCCGCCGACAACGGTATAGGTCCTGAAGTTTGCCATCATCGCGTCATGAATGTAATCAGGAATGGGCCTCTCGCTGATACACGCGTCACGTATCGTTTGGCGAGCTCCCTCGCTCACTCCGGTTGCCCAGCAAAACTCCTCAAAATCGAGCGGGAACATCCTAAGCTCGTGGACATACCCCACGGGATAGGACCTGACGCCCTTGAACTGGGTCCCGAGCATTGACCCCGAAAACGCCCAGCGGCACCTCCCGTCCTCAACAAGGAACTTTGCCATCGTCATGATGTCGGGGGCCTCTTGGACCTCATCGATAAACACGAGCGTTTTGCCTGGTGCAATCGACTTTCCCGAAAGAAGCGTCACCCTGCTGATGAAATCATCGGCATCCCGCGCCTCGAGAAGAGCATCTTTTGCCTGGCGATTTTCCATGAGGTTAAGCTCGATGTAGGTTGCATGGTTGGCTTTGCCAAATGCGCGAATCGAATAGCTTTTGCCGATCTGGCGAGAACCCGTGATGAATAAGGCCTTTTGCTCGGTAGACTTCAGCCAACGCTCCAGCTCTGCCGCTATTTTCCTACGCAGCATAGGCTCTCCCCTCAATATCATCGAATGAAATGCAGAGTTTATATACTTGATTATCGATGAAATGCAGAGTTTTTATAACCTAAAATCGGCTGAAATGCAGAGATTTGATATTACAAGCATAATAGAAGGAGCACCACCGGCGAATGTGACAAAGGAACTGTCCCTTTGTCACATTGCGCTCAACTACTCGTCGACGATCTCGGCGAGCCAGACGTTGAGGGTGTCGACCTCGGGGCAGCAGAACTTTGCCGTACCGGGCTCGTTGCCGGGCACGGTTCCGCCATAGCGCAGGATATCGATATAGGGAAAGCCCACATGGCAGGCCATGGCGCACATCTTGCCGCGGTCTCGGTCGAAGTCAAAAACGTCGCCCGGCTTGTGACCGTGGTGGCAGCGGCACGCACCCAGCTGGTCTACGCAGCTCACGCGGATACACGGACGCTTGCCACGCGGCGCGCCGAGCGGCCTGTTCTCGCCCGCAGGCTTGACGCCGCCCTCGCCAGCATTACTCATGGTCAATCACATCCAGGCAGGCCTCGATGGGAAGGCCGGCGGACTTATCCTCCTGGTCGGCATTGCGCTCGATAAGCTCCGCTACCACGCGCATGGCATCGCTCGTCGCACGCTGCAGACTCCAGCCTGCCATAACGCGGCCGACGAGCACCGCCGAGAACGTGTCGCCCGTACCCGGGAAATAAACCGGAATGAGCTCAAAGGGAATCGTAAAGTACTCCCCCGCCACATGGTCGTAACCGATAACCGCGTTCGTGCCATTGACCACGGCGCTCGTAATGACCACCGACTTGGCACCCAGCTCGCGCACGGCGTCCACAAGGGCGCGGGCCTCGTCGGGCGTGAGTTGCTCGGCGATAGGCGTATCGGTGAGCAGGCATGCCTCGGTATAGTTGGGCACCGCGTAGTCTGCGCACTCCAGCAGATGCCGCATAAGGCCAATCGTGGACTCGGGCACGCCCGCATAGAGCTTGCCGTTGTCGCCCATGATGGGGTCGACGAACACCTTGGTGCCCTTTTGCGCACGGCGGTGGCAAAAGTCCGAGATGATGCGCGTCTCTTCCTCGGTCACGATAAATCCGGTCGAGATAGCGTCGAACTCAAAGCCGAGCTCCTCCCAGATGGCGAGGCTTTGGCGCACGTACTCGGTGGTGTCGTGGATGTAGAACTTGGGGTAGTTGAGCGTGTCGGAAACGAGCGCCGTCGGCAGATTATGGATACGGTAGCCCATGTGCGACAGCACCGGCAGCATGGCGGAAAGTGCGACCTTGCCGTAGCCGCACATATCGTTGATCAGCAGCAGCTGAGTGTTCTTCATGAGGGTCTCCCTTGGTTCGGGCGCGGCGCAGCAGCGCCACAGTGCGACTAAGTGTAGCGCAGGGGACGTTGCGAGCGGAGTCGAGCGGCACGAAGGGCAAATTGTTGCGGAAAGGTTTCGGAAACGAGGGGCTAGCTTGCTTCATTGCGGCTCATTTGCCGCCACTTATTCAGTGCCATTTCAAAACTATGCCGGATTACGGGGCTGAACCTGAATGAGCCAACCACACCCCCTATTTTCAAATCATAGCGAGCCTTCTACCTGCGGTTTTCTTTTTACCAATTTCGGCATGGTCGGCAATCCGTCGTTCAGCCCCGTAATCCGGCATAGTTTTTAAGTTAGTCGTTGGGGACGTTCTTAAATGACTAGGCAAACAAGAACGTCCCCAACGACTATCAGCACAAGGAGTGTCCCCAAGTGCCGGCACATAAGAAACGTCCCTAAGTGCCGCTTGAACATAATAAGTTTGGTACCTTGACAATCAATCTATGCGCTCCTAAATTAGTTAGGCACAAAACAATTTCTCTACCTAACTAAGGAAAGGAGCGAAGCTTAGATATGTGTGTTGAAGCACTCGTCCTTCCGCATGAGCCCGGCGGCGACCCGTCACAGCCGGCGGATGTACCCGAAGCGGTTAACTCGGAAGACAAGCTTGCCAAGCGCATCCTGAGCGGCCTGGGCTTTTGCGGCCATTACATGCATTTTCATGGCGGAGGCGTGTCCGGCAAGGCGCCCATCATCTGCCTGCTGGCCAAGCAACCCGGCGGCGAGATGTCGCAGCAGGAACTCGGCATGCACTTTGACCTCAAGCCGGGGTCGCTTTCCGAGATCCTGTCCAAACTCGAGCTCAACGGCCTCATCGAGCGCAGCCGTAACCCCAAGGATCGACGGCAGCTCACCATTCGCCTGACCGAAACCGGCCGGGAAAACGCCCGCATCGACCAGGCAGCCCGCATTCGCTTTAGAGAGCAGGCCTTTGGTGCCCTCACCCACGACGAGCGCGAGCAGCTCGCCGAAATGCTCGAGAAAATCCGTGTAACCTGGGAGGAACTGGATGATTAAAACCCTCATGGGCAGCATCCGCGACTATATGAAAGTCACCGTTGCCACGCCATTGCTCGTGCTTGGCGAGGTACTCTGCGAGATGCTGATTCCATTTATCACCGCCAACCTGATCGACGCCATCAAAGATGGCGCCACCGTAGCCGAGATGCTTCCCACCGCGGGCTTTTTGGTGCTCATCGCGCTGACGTCGCTTGCTTTTGGCGCCGCTGCCGGCGTCACCTGCAGCCATGCGAGTTGCGGCTTCGCTAAGAACCTGCGTCACGACCTGTTCTACAAGATCCAGACGTTCAGCTTTGCCAACATCGATGAGTTCTCGAGCTCCTCGCTCGTCACGCGCCTGACCACCGATATCAACAACGTGCAGCAGGCCTTTATGATGATCATCCGTATCGCCGTGCGCGCGCCGCTGGTATTGATCTTCGCCTTTACCATGGCATTTATCATGGGCGGCAGCGTCGCTATGGTCTACCTGGTCATCATTCCGCTGCTGGGCTTTGGACTGTTCTTTATCATCTTTAAGGTGCGTCCCATCTTCTCGCGCGTGTTCCACAAGTACGACGCCCTTAACGAGTCCGTCGAGGAAAACGTCACCGGCATGCGCGTAGTTAAGAGCTATGTGCGCGAAGACTTTGAGAAGGAGAAGTTCGCGACCGCTGCGCGCGACGTCCAGATGGACTTCACCCGCGCCGAGAAGCTGCTTGCCTTTAACAACCCCATGATGAACATCTGCGTCAACGGCGCGTTTGTCGTCATCATCTACCTGGGCTCCAAGCTCATCATCACGAGCCAGGGCACGCTGTTCGACGTGGGCCAGCTCTCCTCGATCTTTACGTATGGCTTCCAGATCCTCATGAGCCTGATGCAGCTGTCGATGATCTTTGTCATGGTGACCATGGCCGACGAATCGGCGCACCGCATCACCGAGGTGCTGGCCGCCGAGCCCACGATCGCCGATCCCGCCGAGCCCGTGCTCGAGGTCGCCGATGGCTCCATCGACTTTGACCACGTGAGCTTTAAGTATTCCGCGCATGCGAAGCGCCAGGCGCTCGACGATATCGACCTGCACATTAAGAGCGGCGAGACCATCGGCATCATCGGCGGCACCGGCTCGGCCAAGTCCACGCTTGTAAACCTCATCGCCCGCCTGTACGACGCCACCGAAGGCACCGTGCGCGTGGGCGGCGTGGATGTGCGCGACTACGACTTGGACGCTCTGCGCCACCAAGTGGCCATGGTATTGCAGAAAAACGTGCTGTTTAGCGGCACGATTGCCGAGAACCTGCGTTGGGGCGACCCGAACGCCACCGACGAAGAGGTCCGCGAGGCGGCACATCTGGCCTGCGCCGACGAGTTTGTCGATGGCTTCCCCAAGGGCTATGACACCTGGATCGAGCAGGGCGGCTCCAATGTCTCGGGCGGTCAGAAGCAGCGCCTGTGCATTGCGCGTGCCCTGCTGCGTCGCCCCAAGATCTTGATCCTGGACGACTCCACCAGCGCCGTCGACACCAAGACCGACGCCAAGATCCGCGCAGGGCTGGCAAGCTATCTGCCCAACACGACCAAGCTCATCATCGCCCAGCGCATTAGCTCCGTGCAGGATGCAGACCGCATCATCGTCATGGAGGGCGGCCGCATCGCGCAGATCGGCAACCACGATGAGCTGCTCAAGACGAGCGAGATCTACCGCGAGACCTTTACCTCGCAGAACAAGATGTCTGCCGAGGGCGAAGAGGCCGTCGAAGCCGACACCGAGGCATCCGCAACACAAGCTCAGACCCAGGAAGGAGGCGAGGCACATGAGTAAGGCAACGACCGCCGAGCGCGCGCTCAACCGCAAGGGTGGCACCATGTCGCGCCTCATCAAGACGCTCTTTGGCTTCTACCCCGTGCTTTTGCCCCTCGTCGTCGTCGGCGTGGTGCTCTGCGCCATCATCAACTCCATCGGCGCGACCTTCCTTCAGAGCGCCCTGCAGATTATTAGCGAATCGTGGCAGTCGGGCGATTGGGAAGCTGCACAGCCCAAGATCGCACAGCTCGTGACCACCCTCGCCTGCATCTACGGCGTCGGTATCCTGTCCTCGCTGTTCTGGAACCGCGCCATGGCCATCGTCACGCAGGGCTCGCTCGAGAAGCTGCGCGAGAAGATGTTCAACCGCATGCAGGACCTGCCGATCCGCTACTTCGACACGCACCAGCGCGGCGACATCATGAGCCACTACACCAACGACATCGACACGCTGCGCCAGATGATCAGCCAGTCGCTGCCCAACCTGCTCATGACGACCATCGTCATCGTCACGGTGTTCTTTATCATGCTGTACTACAGCGTTTGGATGTGCCTGGTCATTGTGGCAGGCGTCGCCTTTATGACCTTTATGACCAAGCTGCTCGGCTCCAACTCCGCGCGCTTCTTTATTGCGCAGCAGACCGAACTCGGCGTTGTCGAGGGCCATATCGAGGAAGTCATGAACGGCCAGAAGGTCGTCAAGGCATTCTGCCACGAGTCTGCCGCCGAGGCCGATTTTGACGAGCGCAACGAAAAGCTCTTCGAGGTCTCGCAGAAGGCCAACATGTACGCCAACATCCTCATGCCCATCCTTATGAACCTGGGAAACCTGCTCTACGTGCTGGTCGCACTGGCAGGCGGCATTTTCCTGGCGCTGGGCGTGCCCAACCTGAGCATCTCGGGCATGGCACTGTCCATCGCCGTCGTGGTGCCGTTCCTCAACATGACCAAGCAGTTCTGCGGACAGATCGGCCAGATCTCGCAGCAGATCAACGCCGTGGTCATGGGCCTCGCCGGCGCCGACCGTATCTTTGAGCTCATCGACGAGGAGCCCGAAGCCGACGAAGGCTATGTGACGCTCATCAACGCTCAGGTGAACCCCGACACCTGGCAGCTCGAGGAGGCCGACCACCACACCGGCATGTGGGCGTGGAAACATCCGCACCGCGCAACCGGCGAGATCGAGTACGTGCCGCTGCGCGGCGACCTGGTCATGGACAACGTCGACTTTGGCTACACGCCCGACCACGAGGTGCTGCACGGCGTGTCTGTGTTTGCCAAGCCGGGCCAGAAGGTCGCGTTTGTCGGCGCCACCGGTGCCGGTAAGACGACCATCACCAACCTCATCAACCGCTTCTACGACATCGCCGACGGCAAGATCCGCTACGACGGCATCAACGTCAACAAGATCCGCAAGGCCGACCTGCGCCGCTCGCTGGGCGTCGTGCTACAGGACGTGAACCTGTTCACCGGCACCGTGATGGATAACATCCGCTACGGCAATCTGGACGCTACCGACGAGGAGTGCATCGCGGCGGCCAGGCTCGCGGGCGCGGACGACTTTATCACCCGCCTGCCCGACGGCTACGACACCATGCTCACCGGCAACGGCGCACAGCTGTCGCAGGGCCAGCGCCAGCTGATCTCGATCGCACGCGCCGCCGTCGCCGATCCGCCGGCGATGATTCTGGACGAGGCCACGAGCTCCATTGACACCCGCACCGAGGCCATCGTGCAGGCCGGCATGGACAAGCTCATGGAAGGCCGCACGACGTTTGTCATCGCGCACCGCCTGTCCACCGTGCGCAACTCCGACGCGATCATCTGCCTGGACCACGGCCGAATTATCGAGCGTGGCAACCACGACGAGCTGATCGCCAAGCGCGGATACTACTATCAGCTCTATACCGGGGCGTTTGAGCTGGAGTAGTTCGGCTCGCCGAGATGGCCGATTTGCCGCTCATTCGTCGGGCATGACCCTAAGGTCAATGCCCTCCTCTTTCGGGGCAAATCGACTCATCTCAGCGACCCAAACACAATGCGCCGCAACGAATAAAGCCTCCGCAGCCACACGAGCTGCGGAGGCTTTTTCATGCCGGCCGGAAACCGTATCCCACTTTTCGGGCCCAAAATGGGATGCCGTTTCCCGCTGGACCCCCTCCGGGAAACGGCATCCCATTTCAAGGGGGTAAACCGGGATGTGATTTCCCCTAACGGCACCTTTGGGAAGCCGCATTCCACTCTAGACGCACAAAACGGGATGAGCTTTCCCATGGTGATCCAAGACCAGAAGCATGTCCGATAGCGCGGCCAGGTCAAGAACAACAAGGCAAGCGTCACGCCAATTTGGACGAGCGTCTGCTGCAGTTTGAGGCTGCTGGCCCATATGGTAGAGTTAACCACCCATGAATTTCAGCACACTGCGTGCTACCTGTTCTTTTGTCATTTAGGGGAGTGAACTTGTGAATACTTCTGTCGCCAAGAAGGCCGGCCAGGCGGTGCGCCTGCTCATGATGGTGCTCACGGCAGTTCTCATCTTCTTCTTCATCAATGTTATGCTGCTCGTCTCCGATATCCAGGGCACGGCGCGTGTGGTCAACTACGCCGGTCTGGTGCGCGGTACCACGCAGCGAATCGTTAAGCTCGAGGATGCGGGCCAGCCTCAAGATGACCTGCTCAAAGCCGTGGATTCATACATCAACGGTTTGCGTTACGGAAGTGACGACCTCAACCTCGTCCGTCTCGACGACGATGAGTATCAGGCAAAAATGACCGAGCTTGCAAATTATTTTGATGAGCTTTGCACCGAGATCATCCGTGTGCGCGAAGTCGGCTACGAGAACACCGACATCATCTCCATGAGCGAGGAATTCTTTGGCATTTGCGACGATGCTACGCGACTCGCAGAGGACTACTCTCAGGAGAAGGCGTCGGCGCTCAACTATCTCGAGGGCTTGGTGATCATCGACATCGTGGGCTTGGTGGCGACCTTTGCGGTCGAACTCGTTCGCGCGGTGCGCACCGCCGCGCTCAATCGCGAACTGCAGAGCAAAGTCTATCTCGACGAAGCCACGGGGCTGCCCAACAAGAACAAGTGCGAGGAGATCTTGGGGCAGGAGCAGCCTGTCTCCGCGGAGGAGCCCGTTGCGGTGTGCGTCTTCGACCTTAACAATCTGCATATGGTCAATAACAACTTCGGCCATGAGAAGGGCGATGAATACATTCGCTCTTTTGCCCAACAACTGGGAAGTGTGGCGTCGGAGACGTGCTTTGTGGGTCGCGACGGCGGCGATGAGTTTATCGCGGTGCTGCGGGATGCCGACCGAGCCGCTGTGGAATCTTGTCTCACTCGGGTTCGTGCGAACGTGAACGAGTATTCCGAAACTCATCCCGACATGCCTATCAGCTATGCGGTGGGCTATGCGCTTTCCAGTGATTTTGATGAACCGCCTACGATGCGCGAGCTCTTTTCCCAGGGCGACAAAAACATGTACATCGACAAGAACCGCGTAAAGACAGCCGAGGCAGCCGGGCCGCAACGCGAGGACCGCTAAACCCGTAGCAAAGGGTAGCTAATTTGGGACGGGACTCTTTTGGCTATTTGAGAAGTTGTGCCATGGCGTTGATGAATTTTTGTACTTGGAGGGTGGGCTCGAGCGGGTAGTGCAGAAAGACCGGCACCTCTCGCCCGCACAGGAACGGCACGCCCACAAAGGCCGGGTGCACCCCCGACCACGCCCCGCAGGTGAGCACCGCGTCGCCCTTTTCCTCCGCCTCGTTAAAGAGCGCAAAGTCGAAGCTATCCACATCGATCACGTCCACGCCGCCGTCTGCCAAAAGATCGATACGCAGGCTGTCCATAGCGTCGTTGCCGTGGCGGAGTACGCGCAGACGCATGCCCTCCAGGTCGGCAACCGTAATGCGATTCTTGCGCGCCAGCGGGCTCGTGCGCGGCACGTCGATATAAAACGGTACGTTAACGATGCGGAGCTTTTGGCAGGCGTCGCCCCAGCGCGGGGTCGAAAAACTCGACTGCACTACATCCACCTCGCGACCAAGGCTGCGCATGACGGATTCGCGTTCGTCGTAGAGGTCGCTCACCGGCACGATCTCGAAGCGCAACGATGGCTCCAGCTCGTGTACGTCCGTCCACATCGACAGCGTTTGGCGCCCCGGGCACATCATCGACACGCCCAGACGCACGGCACCGCCATCGCCCGCCGCGCGTCGGGCGCGACGCAGCGCATCCTCGGACTGCCGCATGATCGAGCGCGCGTCGTCCACCAGCAGAGCGCCCGCCGGCGTCACCTTAACACCCGAATGCGAGCGCTCGAACAACGTGATGCCAAACTCGGCCTCGAAGCCCGACACCTGCTTGACGAGCGCCGGGGTCGACACGCGAGAAGCTTCCCAGCTCCGCGGCGGCCGATATGGCCTCGAGTCGTCGATCGTACACGTCAATCTCCCGTTTCCAGACGCATGGCAATGAACTGCCGAAGGGGGTCGTTTTGGCAGGTCACACGCTCAATTGAGAAAAAACTGCATCGCACAGTGTAAACCTATGGTTAACGCTATTCTAACAAATATGCAATTCACCTGCGCAAATGCAAAGCATACGATAACCAGCGAAAACCACGTGGGTCGGTTAATGGGAGCGACCCACCGGGAGGCACAAGAAGGGAAGTTCCTATGAGCAATTGGCTTAAGCTCGAGGGCGATGTCTGCGCCGTGACTGGCGCGCTCGGCGGTATGGGCGTCGAGATTTGCCGCGAGTTCGCCCGCAACGGCGCCAACGTCGTCCTGCTCGACCTGGACGAGGAAAAGGTCAAGGCCGCTGCCGCCGACCTCGCCGCCGAGTTTGGCATCCACGCCGAGGGCTACAAGATGAACGCTACCGACGAGACCGAGGTTCAGGCCGCCGTCGATGCCACCATCGCCGACTTCGGTCGCGTCGACGTCCTCGTCAACACCGCCGGCATCCTGCGCTTCGCCGCCATGGAGGACCTGCCGCTGAGCGATTGGGAGCAGGTGCTCAACGTCAACCTCACCGGCTACTTCATCACCTCGCAGCGCTTTGGTCGCGAGATGATCAAGGCCGGCCAGGGCCGCCTGGTGCACATCTCGACCGTCGCCAGCCACTCCCCCGAGACGTTCTCGGGCGTGTACAGCTCCACCAAGGCCGGCGTCAACATGATGTCCAAGATGCTCGCCGCCGAGTGGGGCCCCTACGGCGTCCGCTCCAACTGCGTCGAGCCCTGCTTCGTCAAGACCCCCATGTCGGCCAACTTCTACGCCGACCCCGAGGTCGAAAAGAGCCGCAGCCGTCTCATCGCCACGCGCCGCATCGGCGAGGTCAGCGATATCGCCAACGCCGTCATGTTCCTGGCGTCCAAGCGCTCGGACTTTACCACCGGCGACGCCATCAAGGTCGACGGCGGCTTCTCCAACATGATGGGCGACCTCACCGCCAAGCCCGGCGGCCGTCGCGCCTATGCCGACAACTACCTTAAGAACAAGGGTGTCGAGCTCTGGTCCGATGAGTCCGGCGTCGCCAAGCCGACCGACCAGTAAACCAACCTGACAGGGAGGCCCCGCGGACACGCCCGCTCCTCCACCGTATCGATTAGAAAGAGTCAAATGGCTTCCAGCAACTCCAACAAGGGTCGCGCCGTCGTGCTTTCCGCCGCGTGCGTCACCATGTTCTTCATCAGCTCCATCGCGCTGTATTCCGTCGTGAGCAAGAACCTGCTCGCCGTCTACCCCGAGTGGTCGAGCGCCCTTACCTGGGCTTTCCCGGTCTTTCAGACCATCATGGCCGTGACGGGCATCTTCGCCGGCCGTATCTCCGATAAGATCGGCCCGCGCAACGTCGTGATCGCCGCCGCCGTGTGCTACGGCGTGGGCTGGTTCATGTCCGGCACCGTCACCGAGCCGTGGCAGTTCTACCTGTGGTTCTCGCTCGTCGCCGCCGTCGGCAACGGCCTGGGCTACAACCCGGCGCTCACCACCGGCCAAAAGTGGTTCATCGACAAGAAGGGTCTCGCCTCCGGCATCACCCTGGCCGCTTCGACCGCCGGCCCCGCCGTGCTGTCCCCGGCGCTCGCCTCGCTGCTCATCCCGAGCCTGGGCATCTTTGGCGCCCTTAAGGCGCTCGGCGTCATCTTCTTTGTGACGATTGCCGCCTCCGCCCTGTTCCTGAAGGCCCCCGAGGCCGGCTGGCTGCCCGAGGGCTTCGAGGCCCCCAAGGGCGGCGCGCATGCCGGCACCTTCGGTGACCTCACCCCGGGCGAGATGGTCAAGACCCCGCGCTTCTGGGTCCTCATCGTCACCTTCGCCTTTGCCGCCACCGCGGGCACCCTGCTCGTGGGCAAGGTTGCCTCCATCGCCGCCGTCCAGCTCTTCGCCGACCCCACGAGCGCCGCGGCCGTCGCCCTCGGCGGTGTGGTGGTCTCCGTCAACACCTGCGCCAACCTGGTCGGTCGTCTGTCCTTTGGCCAGATCATCGACAAGCTCGGCGCCTATAAGTCGCTGCTCATCAGCCTTGTCGTCACCATCGTCGCCCTCGTCATCATGTCGATGAGCTTTACGCAGGACATGTTCTTTGTGGCGCTCGCCCTGCTCGGCTTTAGCTTTGGCGCTCTGCTCGTCATCTACCCGCCGCTCACCGGTGGCGCCTTTGGCACCAGCAACATCGGCGTCAACTACGGCATCATGTTTTTGGGTTACGCCGCCTCCACCTGGATCAGCCAGCCCATCACCGCCGTGCTGTATCACGCCGAGGCCGGCAGCGCCGCCTACCAGCAGTCTTTCTACGGCGCCATCGTAATCGCCGCCATCGCCGTCGTGCTCACCGTCTACATGATGGTCTCCGACAGCAAGAAGAAGTCCGCCTAGTTTTACCGATGCGGCAAAGGGACTGCCCCCTTGCCGCATTCCACCGCCACCAGTATTAAGGAGTCGAAATGTCTGAGCTCAACCCCGTCCGCATTGCCGTTATCGGCGCCGGCGCCATGGGCCGCAACCACATCCGCTTTGTCACCGAGGAGCCCGAGGCCGAGCTCGTCGCCATCGCCGACGCCTTTGAGGGCGCCCGCGCCACGGCCGAGGCCGCCGGCGTGCCGTTTTATACCGATCCCGCCCAGATGATGGACGAGGTCAAGCCCGAGGCCGTCATCATCGCCACGCCCAACGACCTACACCTGGGCGTTGCCCGCGAGGCTGTGAAGCGCAACATCGTGCCGTTGGTCGAAAAGCCGATCTCCAACGACCTGGAGGATGCTCAGGCCTTCGCCGCCGAGGCCGAGACCGCTGGCGTGCCCGTGCTCGTGGGTCAGCACCGTCGCCACAATCCCTTCGTCAACAAGGCCAAGGAGATCATCGAGTCCGGTGAGCTGGGCAAGCTCACCGTGTCGAGCTTCCACTACATGATCTATAAGAATGACGAGTACTTCGATGTCGAGTGGCGCCGCAAGAAGGGTGCCGGCCCGATCCTGGTCAACCTGGTTCACGACGTCGACCTGCTCCGTTACCTGCTGGGCGAGCCCGTTGCCGTCCAGGGCATGCAGTCTAGCGCCGCCCGCGGTTTTGAGACCGAGGACTCCGCCGTGGTCAACGTCCGTTTTGCCGATGGCGCACTCGCGAGCATGACCATCTCCGACGCCACCGCCAGCCCCTGGAACTGGGAGGCCACCGCTCGCGAGGATCCGCAGTACCGCCCCTTCGACGCCGACGCCTACTTTATCGGCGGCACTAAGGGCGCCCTTTCGCTGCCCCGCCTGCACCAGTTCTCCTACGACGGCGCCTCCAACTGGCACAAGCCGCTGCATATGGAGATTCCGGCCGTCGACCCGGCGCTGCCGCACAAGATGCAGCTCAAGCACTTTGTGAAGGTTGTCCGCCGCGAGGTCGAGCCCGTCGTGACCCCCGCCGACAACGTTAAGACGCTCACGCTTCTCAACGCTATCAAGGAGGCCGCCGAGACCGGCCAGCTCGTCGAGCTGTAATGCCTTAAGAGCGGCCGCGGCAGAAACCCCATGCGAGCCCCTCGGTCCGCCACCAACAAGCCCCTCTTCTTTGCCCCGCGAGCAGCCTCCTGCCCGCGGGGCATTTTGCTACCTTGCCGACGATTTTTCTGGGGCGGGGGCCATTTTGCACCTCGGCTTGATTCGTTCGCCACGAAATGCGCCTATCTACTACGTTTAACCGACTACCCTCAACCATGCCGAATTTCGCGAAATAAAAGCCGCAGGTAGACGGCTTGCGTATTCTCGGAAAACCGGGAGATAGTCGACCCATATGGGTTAAACGTAGTAGATAGGCCGTTTTCATGGCGCGGGCCCAAAACAGTCTTTTGAAACGGGTGGTATCCTTGGTAGCCCTGTGCTGCAAACGCACCTTAAACGCAAGGAGTCCCATGGATCTTATCGCCCAGCTCGCCCGCGAGCTCAACCTTAAGGCCGCCAATGTCGAGGCAGCCGTCAAGCTCATCGACGAGGGCAACACCATCCCCTTTATCTCGCGCTACCGCAAGGAAGCCACGGGCGGCATGGACGATGTCGCCCTGCGCGCACTCGACGAGCGTCTGTCCTACCTACGCAATCTTGAGCAGCGCAAAGAGGACGTCATTCTGCTCATCGGCGCCCAGGGCAAACTCACGCCCGAACTCGAGCAGCAGATCCGCGAGGCCACGCAGCTCCAGCGTGTCGAGGACCTCTACAAGCCCTACCGCAAAAAGCGCATGACCAGCGCACAGAAGGTCCGCGAGGCAGGCCTGGAGCCGCTCGCCAACATGATCATCATGCAGGCCTCGGCCAAGGGCAGCGCGCTCGACGCCGCCGCGGCATACGTCAACGAGAAGGCCGGCTTCAACACGCCCGAGAAGGCGCTCGCCGGTGCGGCGGACATCGTGGCCGAGACGGTGGCCGAGGACCCCGAGAACGTCGCCGACCTGCGCGCCTTTACACAAAACACCGCCGATATCGTCGTCGAGGCCACCGACCCCGCCGAGAAGACCCCCTACGAGCCGTACTACAGCTATGACGAGCCGCTGCGCCGTATACCCAACCACCGCGTGTTGGCTATCGATCGCGGTGAGCGCGAGGGCAAGCTCCGCGTGCGCGTGAACGTCGACGGCGCCGCCGCCACGGCACGCCTCAGAAGCCGTTGGCCCCGCCGTCAGGGCGTGTTTGCTCCCATCTTCGATGCCGCCATCGCCGACGGCTACAAGCGCCTCATGGCCCCCTCGCTGGAGCGCGAGGCCCGTGCTAAGCTCACCGTTCGCGCCCAGACCGAGGCCATCAACGTCTTTGCCAAGAATCTCGAGGGCCTGCTCTCGGCACGCCCCGTGCGCGGCGCCCGCGTGCTTGCACTCGATCCGGGCTACCGCACCGGCTGCAAGGTCGCCGTCATGGACGAGACCGGCAAGCTGCTCGACCATGGCGTGGTCTACCCCACCAAGCCGCGCCACGACGTTGCCGGCACCAAGCGCGAGCTCGCCCGCCTCGTCAAGAAGGACAGCGTCAACACCATCGTCATCGGCAACGGCACCGCCAGCCGCGAGACCGAGGAAGTCGTCTCGGAGTTCATTGCCGAGCAGGCGCCCGGGCTGCGATACACCATCGTCAACGAGGCCGGCGCGTCGGTGTACTCCGCCTCCGAGCTCGCAAGCCAGGAGTATCCCGACCTGGACGTCACCGTGCGCGGCGCCATGAGCCTGGGCCGCCGCCTGCAGGACCCGCTGGCAGAGCTCGTCAAGATCCCGCCCCAGTCCATCGGCGTGGGCCAGTACCAGCACGACCTTGACCAGGCCGAGCTCTCGCGCACCCTGGGCCACGTGGTGGAGGACGTCGTCAACCGCGTGGGCGTCGACGTGAACACCGCGAGCGCGAGCCTGCTTGGCTACGTTTCGGGCATTACGCCGAGCGTGGCCAAGAACATCGTGGCCTACCGCGAGGAAAACGGCGCCTTTACCGATCGCCGCCAGCTCAAGAAGGTCCCCAAGCTGGGACCCAAGGCATACCTCAACGCCGCGGGTTTCCTGCGCATCAGCGGCGGCAAGAACCCGCTCGACGCGACAAGCGTCCACCCCGAAAGCTACGAGGTGGCCACATCCGTCCTGGAGCGCGCAGGCGTTAAAGCCAGCGAGCTCAGCCGCGGCGGCGTGCCCGACATCGAGCGCCGTCTGGGCAGCATCTCGACGCTGGCTAGCGATCTGAACTGCGGCACCCTGACGCTCATCGACATCGTCAACGAGCTCAAGAAGCCCGGTCGCGACCCGCGCGACGACGCACCCGAGGTGGTCTTTAGCCGCTCGGCACTTTCTATCGACGACCTGGAGCCCGGTATGGAACTCAAGGGCACGGTGCGCAACGTCGTCGACTTTGGCGCCTTCGTCGACGTGGGCGTGCACCAGGACGGCCTCGTACACATCTCCAAACTGGCCAACTGCTTTGTCAAGCACCCCAGCGACGTGGTGCGCGTCGGTGACACGGTCAAGGTGTGGGTGGAAAAGGTCGACCGCGACCGCAAAAAGATCTCCCTCACCATGGTGCAGGGGAAGTAAACCGCCAAAGCAAGGGTCCCCCCTCTCGCGACGTGCAAAATCGCGAGTATTCTGCAAATTCCGCCGTTCCGGATGCCCCCTCAGAGACGAAAAAGCAAAAACAGCCCCCGTTTTGGCGTTTTTAGAGCCAAAACGGGGGCTATTCCGTGCTTCAGCTAGCTGGTAAAAGCCTTTACCTTGCTGAATACTCGCGATTTTGCACGTCGCAGGCGGGGG
>CALLSB010000137.1:0-10323 GCA_938014225.1 uncultured Collinsella sp.
GGCCGCGCCGGCGGTCGCGATAACCGCGGCAGCTATGGCAACAGCCGTGGCGGCAAGCGCGGCGGCAGCTCCCGTCGCCCCGGTGACGGCGGCGGCAAGCGCAAATAACACACGCATCGCCCACTAGAGCGAGGTGAACCAAGGGCCCCGAGCAACTACGCTCGGGGCCCTTTTTGTTTGCCGTATCCGATCGCTAGTTCAAATGTGATTTCCTCGGGAATGCATCTAGAGGATGCCGTGGGCCTGTTTCCTGCCATGCGGCAATGGGTCCCATGGGGTGCGCCGTGCATTTTTTGGAGTATTCAGCAGCTCTAGTTGGCTGCATACGATTCGGTATTGCCAACGGTGGCCTTCAGATATCCCTTATGAGCGTTTTGAGTTAAATTTCGCCGTTTTCCGGAGCAGGGGCGCGTCATTCTCGCCATGTCGGGACTTAGAATGATACGGCGCCCTACAGTTTTGCCCACCCGCGGCGGTGCTGGCGTGGTCACGTTGCAGAATACTCCGTTTTTTGCACGGGCCAGGATGGGGTACCTCGGGAGAACACAGCGGTATCCCGTAAATATATACAATCTGTACCGTAATTTATACAAAACGAAGAGGCAGACAGCGTAGGGTGGGTGCATTGGGGTGCTTGGTGCATCAAAACGGGGACCCCACATGCCGTATACTCTGGCTGGATGTGAAAGCGGCTTGACGCGTTGCCAGGCGTAGGGGAGGGTGTCTCGATGAGCGTATTCGAAATTGTGTTTAGTCCGACGGGTGGAACGCGGAAGGTGTCTGGCCTTGTGGCCGGGGCACTGGGCAAGAATACCGTTACCGTCGATCTGACCGATAGCGGACTAGATTTCAGCGCTGTCTCGATGACTAAGGACGACGTGGCCGTAATCTCTGTGCCGGCGTATGCCGGTAGAATCCCGGCTGTGGTGGCTGACCGGTTGGGCATGGTGCGAGGCAACGGGGCTCGGGCAGTTTTGGTTTGTGTATACGGAAACCGCGCGTTTGAGGACACGCTCGTAGAGCTGGAGGACGTTGCGAAGCATGCGGGATTCCGGGTGATCACGGCAGTTGCGGCCATTGCAGAACATTCCATTGCGCGACAGTTTGCTGCCGGTCGTCCGGATGTGCAGGATGCGGCGCAGCTCGCAGAGTTTGCGCAGCAAATTCAGCAAAAGCTGTTGGCCGAGGATACATCCGAGCCCTCTATTCCCGGCAATCGTCCTTATAAACAAGCCGGAGGTCACCGCATGGCACCCGAGGCAACAGGGGATTGTGTCTCCTGCGGTGCATGCGCCGCGGCGTGCCCCGTTTGTGCTATCGACAAGAGTGACCCCAAACGAGCAGCTGGCGAGGCGTGCATCTCCTGCATGCGCTGCATTGCCGTATGTCCGCGAGGTGCTCGCAAGCTTGATTCCAACAAACTATCCGCTGTTTCCCAGATGCTGAGCAAGGTTTGCGTCGCGCGGAAGGAATGCGAGCTCTTCATCTAGCGCATACGAAATTGGCGCAATGGGGCCAGGTTAATCTGCACCGACCTGGTGCAAACAAACCTGTCCCCAATGCACCAGAGTGAGGAGTGTTCCCGAGTGCCGGCAGAAAAGGAACGTCCCTAAGTGTCGCCTAAATACCGTTTATCGAAGAAAAAATACCGTTCATCGGTCATAATGATTGTTCCGGCTTTGGAATTGTCTACAATAGCTCCCGTAAAAAGAAATGCGGAAGGTTACCGAGTCCCTCGGACGTGGGCCTAACCAAAGTCTTTGAACGGGTGTGTCTCTATGGATGCATTCGCTTGATTTTGGTTGGGCTATATTTATGAAGGGACATGCCACCATGGGTTTCTTTTCTCGCCTGATGGGCGGTTCGGATGAGCAGAAGACTGCGGCTTCCGAGTTCGAAATCCTCGCTCCCGTTTCCGGCGAGCTTGTTCATCTAGAAAATACCAATGATCCCGCTTTTAGCAGCCGTGCTGTGGGCGATGGCGTTGCCGTGGTTCCCCAAGAGGGAACGGTGTGCGCTCCTGTTTCCGGCACCGTTGCGGCGCTGTTTCCGACTGAGCACGCGCTGGGCATCATGTCCGACGACAGCTCTGCTCAGGTGATGCTGCATATCGGAATCGACACTGTTAAGCTTGAGGGCAAGGGCTTCCATGCGCTTGTTGCCCAGGGTGACCATGTCGACGCGGGCCAGCCCCTCGTCGAGGTCGATTTCGACGCGGTCCGCGCCGCCGGCTTCGATCCCACGGTCTTCGTTATCGTGTGCGAGCGTTCAGAGAACTCGACTCTTCGTGAGCATGCTTCCGGCCCTGTTGCTGTTAAAGAGCCTGTCGTCTGGCTTTCCGAGTAAATTCTTGTGGTGGGTACCGTGGTTATCAAGCGAGTTTTTAACAACAACGTCGCAATGGTCACTTCGGACGATGGCTCCGAGCTCATCGTCATCGGCCGAGGCCTCTGCTTTGGCCGTCATGCCGGCGATGCCATCGACGAGGCGTCGATCGAAAAGACCTACGCGTTGCAGGAGGGAACTTCTCAGGATTCGCGTACGATTGACCGCTTGGCACATCTTTTGGAGTCCATCCCCACCGTCAACCTCGTGATTGCCGAGGACATTGTTCAGATGCTCCGTCGTGAGCTCAATGTTGATATCAACGACAAGATTCTCATTGCTCTCGCAGACCATATCAGCCTTGCTTTGGAGCGTGAGCGCAAGGGCGTCTCCTGTGAGAATCCGTTGCTGCTCGAGATCCAGCAGTTCTATCGCAAGGAGTATGCACTTGCGGGCCGTGCGCTGCAGATTATCAAGGAGTATATGGGCATCCAGATGAGCGAAGAAGAGCAGGGCTTCATTACGCTGCATATCGTCAACGCCACCATGCCGCAACGCTCCGACCGTTTGATTGTTTCGGTCCAGCTTGTTCGCGACGTGCTCGCGATTGTTTCCGAGCGCTATGCTACGACCCTCGATGACACCTCGTTGCCCTATGAGCGTTTCGTCCGCCACCTGCAGTTTTTCGCACAGCGGGCGCTTGACCCCACGGCCGGGCAAATCAATGGCGACGCGCTGTTCCGAATCGATGAAACGGCGTATCCGTGCGCATTCTCGTGCGCGGACGCCATAGCCGCCCACTTGTCGTCTACCTATAACGTTGTCGTTACCGATGCCGAGAAGAGCTATCTCGCATATCACATTGTTAACCTGCTTGGAGAACCTGGTCTCTAGGCATAACGTGCCCACACATCGATTGATATAAGGCAAGGCTCACGGTCTTGTCCAGGGCACATCTGTCTTAATTTGCGGAAAAGGAAGGGGAGTACCGCTATGACCGCAAAAAAGAAGTTCAATTTCAAAGCGCCGTTGGAGGTGTTCGCGAAGTCGATCGTCCAGCCGATGATGTATCTCTCGGTTGCCGGCATCCTGCTCATTGTGGGCATCATTCTGACCAACAAGACCATTTGCGCTTTGGTCCCCGTACTGGGTTCCGGTCCGTTCCAGCTTGTGGGCGCCGTTGTCTACCAGTCGCTGATGTTTATCATCAACAACCTCTCGATTCTGTTCTGCGTGGGCATCGCCGGCGCCATGGCAAAGAAGAACAAGGGCCATGCTTCGCTGATCGCCCTGATGTCGTTCTTCCTGTTCCTGCAGGCTAACAACATCGTGCTCAACGCCACCGGCTCTCTTGCCGATGCGAGCGGCATGCTCGGCCTTACCGGAACCGGCCAGGCCACCGTTATGGGCATCCAGGTGCTCGATACCGGCGTGTTCGGCGGCATCATTCTTGGTTGCATCACCGGCGCCGTGTTCAACAAGTACTCGAACAAGCAGTTCCCCATTGCCCTTTCGATGTTCTCGGGCGTTCGCTTTCCGTTCCTGATCATGATCATCATCTCCTGGATCATGGGCGCTGGCTTCTGCATCGTTTGGCCTCCGGTTCAGGGTGCCATCTCCTCCGTTGCCGGCATCATTAAGGAGTCGGGCAACATCGGCCTGTTTATCTACGGCATGCTCAACAAGCTGCTCGTTCCCACCGGTCTGCACCACCTCATCTACACCCCGTTCCAGTTCTCCGATGTGGGTGGCACCCTGACGCTGGGCGATCAGGTTATCGCCGGTGCCTACCCCATCCGTGTTGCCGAGATGGCAATGACGGGCCAGCCCTTCTCCGATAGCACCTACTTCAACAGCTACACCTTCAACAACCTGTGGCCCTACATCGGTATCGGTCTCGCCTTTATCGTCACCGCTTACAAGGGGAACAAGGATAAGACCAAGGCCGTTATCATCCCGCTGATCATCACCGCCGTGCTCTCCTGTGTCACCGAGCCCATGGACTTCCTCTTTGTCTTTGCCGCTCCCGTGCTCTTTGTCGTTCACTCGGTTCTTTCCGGCATCTTCCTGGTCCTGCTCAAGGTCCTCTCCGTGCCCGCTTCGACTGCAGGCGGCATCATCAACATCGTGGTTTCCAACCTGGTCCTTGGTGTCGACAAGACCAACTGGCCGGTTATGCTGGTGCTTGGAGTTGTCAACGCCGCTCTGTACTTCTTCCTCTTCACCTTCCTTATTAAGAAGCTCAACCTCCACACGCCTGGTCGCGAGGAGGAGTCCGAGCTCGCCGAGTCCGTTGCCGAGGGCGAGGCCGCCGCGTCTGTCGCGGTGAAGCAGGGCGCTGTTGCCGCGGCTCCCGCAGAGGGCGTCGATGCGGGTATTGCCGACCTGGTCGCAGGTCTTGGCGGCAAGGACAACATCGAGGAGCTCGAGAACTGCTTTACGCGTCTCCGCGTGAACGTTAAGAACCCGGACCTCATCGATGAGAACCTCATCAACCACGTGCCCAACAGCGGCATCAACCGCAACGGCAATAATATCCAGATCATCTTTGGCATGAAGGTCGCCGAGATGCGCGACAAGGTCGAAAACGCAATTGAGAAGGAGCAGTAAACAATGATCATTACTCTGTGTGGTGGCGGATCCACCTTTACCCCCGGCATCGTCAAGTCCATCGCCCTGCGCAAGGACGAGCTCGACGTTGACGAGATTCGTCTGTACGACATCAACGAGGAGCGCCAGCGCAAGGTCGGCGTGCTCGTGGACTGGATTTTGCACGAGGACCTCGGCCTGGACATCAAGCTCACGGTGACCACCGACAAAAAGACGGCTTTTACCGACGCGAGCTTCGTGTTTGCCCAGATGCGCGTGGGCGGCTACGCCATGCGCGAGCAGGACGAGAAGATTCCGCTGCGTCACGGCTGCGTGGGCCAGGAGACTTGCGGTTGCGGCGGCCTTGCCTACGGCATGCGCACCATCTTCCCCATGGTCGAGCTGATCGATGACGTTGAGAAGTACGCCAAGAAGGATTACTGGATTCTCAACTACTCCAACCCTGCTGCCATCGTCTCCGAGGGCTGCCGTGTGTTGCGTCCCAACGCTCGCATCATCAACATCTGCGACATGCCGATCGCGATCATCGACGTGGCTTGCGCCGCGCTCGATATCGACAAGAAGGATGTCGAGTACGATTACTTTGGCCTCAACCACTTTGGTTGGTTCACCTCGATCCGCCACAAGGGCGAGGAGGTGCTCCCGCAGCTGCGCGAGTACATCAAGGAGCACCAGATCCTGCTGCCCGACTCCTACCTCAAGGGCATGGGCTCGCTCATGGCAAAGAAGCCCGAGGAGGCCACCGACGAGCATCCCGAGCAGAACCGTCACACCAAGGGCAGCTGGTACTACGTCTGGAAGGGCGAGTACGAGATCATGGAGTGCTTCCCGGAGTACCTGCCCAACACGTATCTGAACTACTACCTGCAGCAGAAGGAATTCGTCGAGCACTCAAACCCCGAGCGCACCCGTGCGAACGAGGTTGAGGAGACGCGCGAGAAGAACCTCTTCGACGGCATCGACCACTACGAGAAGACGGGCGAGATCGACGAGAGCACGTTCTATGCGGGCAGCCACGGCGACTGGATTGCCGATCTGGCCATCGCTCTGAAGAACGACACCAAGCAGCGCTTCCTGGTCATTTGCGAGAACAAGGGCGCTATCCCCAACATGCCCTACGACGCTATGGTCGAGCTGCCTGCCTACATTGGCAAGAACGGCCCCGAGGTCATCAGCCGTGACAACATTCCTCTGTTCCAGCAGGGTCTCATGATGCAGCAGCTGAACTCTGAGAAGCTCGTGGTCGAGGCTACGATTGAGGGTTCGTACGAGAAGGCGCTCAAGGCCTTTACGCTCAACAAGACCGTGCCTTCGATGAAGGTCGCCAAGGAGGTTCTCGACGACATGATCGAGGCCAACAAGGGTTACTGGCCCGAGCTTAAGTAAAAGCAACAGGGTCGCTGGCCGCATACCTAGAGCAATGCCCCGTCCACGTGATTGCGTGGGCGGGGCATTGCCGTTTGGTAACGCGTTTTATCAAATATGGCATTTATCTGCGGTAATGTTCTATTTCACCGCCGAGGGTGACATTTCATACCGCCTGCCGAACTGCGTGGAGACCTAACAACTTTTTAGGTCAGTGTTGTGCGTGTAGCAACTTCGCCCGGCCTCGCCTCCGGGCTGCCGCATGAGAGGGGATCTTATGGCACGACTGCATGTAATGGAACGCAGCCACGCTCAAGCCGTCATGGACGACCTGCACGATGCGCTTGGACGCCGTCTGGCGGTGAGTTCGCTCGCCCCGTGTCCCGTCGAGTTTACGGCGGCGCTCGTCAACCTGTGCTCCACCCAGAGCTGCGGCAAGTGCACGCCCTGCCGTGTGGGCCTGAGCGCGCTGAGCGATCTGCTCGCCGATGTGCTCGAGGGCCGCGCCGACGAGTCCACGCTCAATTTGATTGAGCGCACGGCCCGCACCATCTACCTTTCGAGTGACTGCGCTATCGGCTACGAGGCCGGCGCCATGGCACTCACGGCCATTCGCGGCTTCCGCGACGATTTTGAGCACCACATTCGCGAGCACTCCTGCGGCTTTGACCGCGAGGCCCGCGTCCCGTGCGTCTCGGGCTGCCCGGCGCACGTCGACATTCCCGGGTACATTTCGCTCGTCGAGGCCGGCCGCTATGCCGATGCCGTCAAGGTCATCCGCAAGAACAACCCACTGCCGCTCGTTTGCGGCCTGGTGTGCGAGCATCCCTGCGAGATGCACTGCCGTCGTGGCATGGTCGACGATCCCATGAACATCCTCGCCCTCAAGCGTTTTGCCGTTGAGCACAGCGACCTCAACGATTACAAGCCTAGAGTGGCCGACAACACCGGCAAGCGCATCGCCGTGGTTGGCGGCGGTCCGGCCGGCCTTTCCTGCGCCTACTACCTGGCCGTGATGGGCCATAAGGTGACCATCTTTGAACAGCGCCACCACCTGGGCGGCATGCTGCGCTATGGCATCCCCAGTTACCGTCTGCCGCGCGAGCGCCTGCAGGCCGAGATCGACTGGATCTTGAGCGCCGGCATCGACGTGGAACTCGACCACTCCGTCAACGGCGAGGAGCTTGCCCGCCTGCGCGACGAGTTCGATGCCGTCTACCTGGCCATTGGCGCCCACAGCGATAAGAAGCTCGGCCTTCCGGGCGAAGAGGCGCTCGGCGTGGAGTCGGCCGTCAAGATGCTGCGTGCCATCGGCGACGACGAGCTGCCCGACCTGAGCGGCCAGCGCGTGTGCGTCATCGGCGGCGGCAATGTGGCCATGGACGTGGCGCGCTCTGCCGTGCGCTGCGGTGCCGAAAAGGTGAGCATCGTCTACCGCCGTCGCATCTGCGACATGACGGCCCAGGATGCCGAGATTGCCGGCGCCCAGGCCGAGGGCTGCGAGGTTCTGGAGCTCACCGCACCGCTCGCTATTGAGACGGGCGAGGAAGGTCGCGTGAGTGGCCTGCGCGTGCAGCCGCAGATTATCGGCGAGCCCCGTCGTGGGCGTCCGGCCCCGCGTGCCGCCGCCACGCCCGAGCGCGTCATTCCCTGCGAGCGCGTGTTTGTGGCCATTGGTCAGGACATCGACTCCAAGCCGTTTGAGGACATGGGCATCGCCTGTAAGTGGGGCTGCGTGGTCACCGATTCGGATGGCGCCGTGCCTAACTTTGATGGCCTCTTTAGCGGCGGCGACTGCCAGACCGGTCCCGCCACCGTCATCCGGGCCATCAACGCCGGCCGCGTTGCTTCGGCAAATATCGATCGCTATCTGGGCTTTGACCACAAGATCAAGCTCGACGTTGAGCTGCCGACCGTGCAGTTTAAGGGCAAGCACGAGTGCGGCCGCTGCGATCTGGGCGAGCGCGAGGCCGGCGAGCGCATCCACGATTGGAATCTGGTCGAGCAGGGCCTTACCGAGGAGGAGGCACGCCAGGAGGCAAGCCGCTGCCTGCGTTGCGACCGCTTTGGCTTTGGCGCGTTCCGCGGAGGGAGGAACCTGGAATGGTAGGGCTCAACAAAACCACTGTCAGCGACAACACCGAAAGCGGAGCACTCAACATGGTCAAGCTCACTATCGATAATTGCGAGGTCGTGGTGCCCGAGCACACCACGATCCTGGACGCGGCCAAGTCCGTCGGTATCCAGATTCCCACCCTGTGCTACCTGCGCGATCTAAACGAGATCGGCGGCTGCCGCGTGTGCGTGGTCGAGGTTGAGGGCTGCGACCAGCTGGTTGCCGCCTGCAACAACTACGTGCTCGACGGCATGGTGGTCCGCACCAACAGCCCCAAGGCCCGCGAGGCGCGTCGCACCAACGTGCAGCTGCTACTGTCCCAACACGACTCGCGCTGTACGAGCTGCGTGCGCAGTGGTAACTGCAACCTGCAGGCCATCGCCAACGACCTGGGCATCTTCTATCTGCCGTACGAGCAGCGCCTGGCGCGCGAGGGCTGGGACTTCGATTTCCCCATCATCCGCGATAACGACAAGTGCATTAAATGCATGCGCTGCATCAAGGTGTGCGAGAGCGTGCAGGGCCTAGGGATTTGGGACCTGACCAACCGCGCCACGCATACCGCCGTGGGTACCCGCGGGCGCGCGCCGATCGGCAAGACCGATTGCGTCGCGTGTGGTCAGTGCATCACGCATTGTCCGACGGGCGCCCTGCGCGAGCGTGACGATACCGAGACCGTGTTCGACGCCATCGCCGATCCCGACAAGATCGTGCTGGTGCAGATTGCGCCGGCCGTGCGTAGCGCCTGGGGAGAGGAACTCGGCATATCTCGCGAGGAGGCCACCGTTGAGCGCTTGGCCTGTGCGCTGCGCCGCGTTGGCTTTGAGTACGTGTTCGACACCGATTTCTCGGCCGACCTCACCATTATGGAGGAGGGCTCCGAGCTGCTCGAGCGCCTGGGTAAGGCCGCCAATGGCGAGGGCGACAGCCGTGGCTGGCCCATGTTCACGAGCTGCTGCCCGGGCTGGGTGCGCTTTGTGAAGGCGCGTTACCCCGAGTTTGTCGACAGCCTGTCTACGTCAAAGTCGCCGCAGCAGATGTTTGGCGCCATCGCCAAGACCTACTACGCCAAGGTGCTGAGCGTGGAGCCCGAGCGTCTGTTTGTGGTGTCCGTGATGCCGTGCACGGCCAAGAAGGCCGAGTGCGCGCTGCCGAGCATGGTGGGCGAGGACGGCACGCCCGATGTGGACGTTGCGCTGACGGTGCGCGAGATGGTGCGCATGATCCGCGCGAACCACGTGAGCGTGGACACGCTGGTTGAGGAGCCACTCGATACGCCGCTAGGCTTTGGCACGGGTGCGGGTGTGATCTTTGGCGCCACGGGCGGCGTGATGGAGGCCGCCGTGCGCTCGGCCTATTACCTGGTGACGGGCAAGAACCCCGACGCCGACTTCTTTACCGATGTGCGCGGCCTGGACGGCTGGAAGGAAGCCGTGACCGATATCGATGGCACCAAGGTACGCGTCGCCGTGGCACACGGGCTGGGCAATGCCGCCCGTCTGCTCGACGCGATTCGCGACGGCCGCGTGAGCTATGACTTCGTTGAGGTCATGGCATGCCCGGGCGGCTGCGTCGGTGGCGGCGGTCAGCCCATCCACGACGGCTGCGAGCTGGCAGCCGAGCGCGGTCAGGTGCTGTGGGGTCTGGATGCCGCTGCGGACATTCGCTTCTCGCACGAGAATCCCGATGTCCAGGCGTGCTACCGCGAGTTCTTGGGCGAGCCGCTCTCGCCGCTGGCCGAGGAGCTGCTGCATACCGACCATCACGCATGGACGATGCCTAACGAGGGGACGTGCTAGCGATGCGCGCGTTTGATGTTGAGATGTCGCGCCGGGGGTTTGCCTCGGCGCTCGCCGCGGGCGCCCTGTCGCTTGCGCTCGCGGGCTGTGGCGGCGGGGCTGCCGGTA
>CALLSB010000138.1:0-28039 GCA_938014225.1 uncultured Collinsella sp.
CCAGCGCCGCCGCGGCCGCCATTGCCGCGAGCACCCTCGCGACGCTCGCCGCCGCGGCTACCGCGCTCTTCAAAGCGCTTGCCGCCACGGGACTCACCGCCACGGGCAGCACGCTCACCACGACCCTCGCCGCCGCGACGCTCGTCACGGCCGCCGCGCTCGTCATCACGACCGGAACGACGGCGGTCGCCCGAACCGCGCTTGCCACCGCGCGAACCGCGGCCCTCGTCCTCGCGCTCGACACGACGACGGCCACCGCGATCCTCGTCCTCGCGGCGGCGGCGATGTGCCTCGCCCTGGAACTGCTTGGCACGACGCTCGGCACGGTTGCCACGCGGGGCCTGCTCGACAGCACCGCCGCGCTCCTCGGCAGCAACCTCGCGGGCCACGCTCTCCACGGCCTCGTCCACGCGAGCCTGAACGCCCTCGCGCACGCGGGTCTTGCCACCGCGCTTGGGACGGCTCGGACGCTCGCCATCGCCACGGCGCTCGTCGCGACCGCGGTTGGAACGACCAGCCACGTCGCCGTAATCGTCGCCGTTGCGCTTGCCGTCGCGACGCGCCTGCTCAAGCTTCTTCTTGCTCTTGGACTTGCCGCGCTTGGTCTTCTTCTTCACCTTAAAGGCCGCAGGATCGCGCTCGGGGTCAACCGCGGGCGGATTGGGGCCCACATGCAGGTCACCGGCCTCGTAGATGTCGGCGGTCTTGTCCATGAGCTTCTCGATCTCGTAGAACTCATCGACATCCTGCTCGGTCACAAACGTGATGGCCCAGCCCAGCTCGCCGGCGCGGCCCGTGCGGCCAATGCGGTGGATGTAGTCGGTCGGCTCGGCCGGCACGTCAAAGTTCACGACGTAGCGCACGTCGCTAATGTCGATGCCGCGGGCAAGCACGTCGGTTGCCACCAGCACGTCAACGGTACCGTCGCGGAAGGCCGAAAGGGCACGCTCGCGCTGGGCCTGGCTGCGGTTGCCGTGAATCGCGGCGGCCTTGATGCCCTTGCGCTCCAGACGACGGCAGCAGCTGTCGGCGCGGTGCTTGGTGCGCATAAAGACGATAGTGCGCTCCGGGCCCTCCTTTTTGAGGAACTCGGGCAGCAGGTTGTTCTTGGCCTCGATGGACACCGGGAACACAAACTGGTCGACGGTGTCGGCGGTCGACGTGGCGGGCGCGATCTCCACGCGTGCCGGGTCGCTCACCAGGTCGGTGATCTCGCCCACGGCCTCCTCGTCGAGCGTCGCCGAGAACAGCAGCGTCTGGCGCTCGGCCGGCGTCTCGCGCACAATGCGGCGGACGGCAGGCAAAAAGCCCATGTCGAGCATACGGTCGGCCTCGTCGAGCACCAGCACCTTGACCTCGTCCAGATGGCAGGCACCCTGCTCGATCAGATCGACCAGACGGCCCGGCGTTGCGACCAGGATGTCGCAGCCGTACTTGAGGGCAGCGGTTTGCGGCTTGTAGCTCACGCCGCCCACGACGGTCACGGCAACGTGGCCCGTGACGTCGGCGATCTTGCTCGCGACCTCGTCGATCTGCTGGGCAAGCTCGCGCGTGGGGGTGATGACGAGCATCACGGGGCCGCGGCCGTTGCCCTCGGGCTTTTTAACACCGCGACGGCGGTTGCGGCCGCCGCGCTCGCGCACGGGTTTGGGAGGAGCGATGTGCTCCAGATTGTTCATGGTCGGCAGCAAAAAGGCAGCCGTCTTGCCGGTGCCGGTCTGAGCGGCGGCAAGCAGGTCACGGCCCTCGAGCACTACGGGGATCGAGCCGGCCTGCACGGGCGTGGGCGCCGTGTAGCCCAGGTTCTCGATAGCACGAAGCATCTCGTCGGAGAGGCCCAGCTCGTCAAAGGCGGGCAGGCTCTCGGTAGCGGACTCGACGGCCTGGGCAGCATTGGCCTCATCGGCGGCATCGAAGGCAGCCTGGGTCATGGCCTCGCGGGCCTCGTCCAAGATCTCGGCGTCGGTGACGTCAGATACAGAATTACGCATATGTCGTTGTTCCTTATCTGCACGCGTTATGGGCACGGCATGCGGCCGCGCGGGCGTGCTTGGTAGTGCGCTAATACATACAAAAACGGGTGCGCACAGAGAGGACGTTGCTCAGCACGCTGGCGATCGCTTTGGCAGCCCTATCACGCGCCGTCCAGACGCAGCAGCTCTAAGCGATGGAGCAGATTCGCCGCCGGTTAGTATACCCGTACTCCGTATGCCCCCACGTAAACCACAGATGACGAGGCGGACGAGGTGGGCCCGGCTGATTGTCTCGGTCTGTAACATCTACAGGGCGAATCTTCCTCTACGTGTTACAGATCGAGACAAACGGTCGACACGGTTCACAAGCGTCTCAATCTGTAACAATTACCGAGTAAAATCGGTCCTAATTGTTATAGATCAAGACAGAGGGGGATTTCCGTCCAGTCCAAACCAAATCTCTCGGTCTTCCTGCAATTTCGAACATGTGGCCTATAATGTTGCTTTGGTTACGCTATATATTGCGCAGCCATTTAATACGTCGCCCACCGGGGGCCATTAATTCCTATCGCCATATTGGCTAGGAAGCAATCAAAGGAGGTATCCGTGGCAGCAGAGACGCCTTGCTCGGTCCTCTATAACGATATTCGCTCGTTCGGCGGTCTTAAACATCTCGAGATCGCCCGAATGCTCATCAATGGAAACTCTTATCTCGGCAGTACCCTGCTCGAGAAATGCTCTTCCAACCGCTCGTATCTCACCCGTTACATCGTCCATCGCAAGCCTGACCAGTGCGCGCCCTCCATCTACAGCGACTTTACCGTCACCACGCTCAACCTTTCCTCGGCAATCTGCAGCAAGCTCGGCGGCGGCGAGTCCGCCTATCGGGCAATCGCCGAGCACTATCGCGGTCCGGCCGCCAACGAAATGATGTCGGCTCTCACCAGCTACAAGCTGGACAGCCGCCTATATGCAAATGCCCTCAATCGCATCGACAACTTTGACGGCAATGCCGTGCGCGAGAAAAGCACGCTTTACCTTATGCTCTTTGTGGCAACGGGGGCGCTCGCCGATCCCGTTCAGGGCGTGGCCACCGTCGAGCGCTTTTGCGACAGCAAGACGGGCGAGCACTTTGGCACCACCGAAACTACCGTCGGACGTGGCTTTATGAGCAGCCTGGAGCAGCCGCGCACCGTCGCCCCCAACCTCGGTCTGCTCAGAACCCATGCCGACAACTGCGCCGACATGCAAATCCATCCCCTCACACGCGATCCGCACGGCACCGTGATTGGTTCTCTGCGCAAAACCTCGCCCAGCATCACCGATGTGGGCGCCGACGCATCGCGCGAGCATCTTCGCATTTGGCTTGAGGGTGAGCACTGGTACGCCCAGGGCCTTGGATCGACCAACGGCACGGTGCTCGAATCGGGCGCGCGCGACGGCGATATTGTGATTGAGCCGCCGCGCGACCAACGCGAGCCCGGCAAGATCTATCCCCCCGTGGAAATCGCCAACAGCGACAGACTTCATTTGGGTCTCTATACGACATTCCTTGTCATTGTGGACTAGCGCGGACGGCGATCGAAAGACGGTCGCCGTCCGTCTTTCGTCTTCTACCTTCTGCGTCGTAAACGACAATGCACAGCGGTATACGTGGGCAGTGCGGCTATCATGGTACTTTACCGATATCCGCACTGCTCACGTATACGTGCGGCAACCCATGCCAGACAAAGGAACGCCATGGATACTACCGATAGCGCCTATGGCGACAAACTCATCCGTCTCGATACGTTCGATACCGCCGTGGCGGTCGACCCCAGCGCCGAGGACGACGCCAAGCGTCGGTTTATGACGCTTATTCTCCAGACGGCCCACCGCAACAACGGCAACATCGGGCACGTGCTGCGCGCGACCAACACGAGCGGCGAGGTCTTTGCCGTCAAGCTACTCAAGGACAACGCCATCCTTTCCGGCCAAGCCCCCGACCGCTCCGCCGAGCAATCGGCAGCGCACCTGGCCAACACCGCTGCGCTGTTCGAGGAGTACCGTCATCTGTGTACCGTCTCGCACCTGCGCGGATTTCCGCGCGTCTATGGCTACGGATCGTGCGAGGATGACCCGCTCATCCTCATGGAGTGGGTCGAGGGCACCTCGCTCAAGCAGGCGCTGCCCCTGCTTCCGCACGACGCCTCGGGCGGGCTGACCACCCAGATGGTCGCCGCCGTCGGAAACGCCGTGCTTCGTGCGCTCTTGATGACCCAAGGCCTCGTGAATCCGGTCATCCATCGCGACCTGTCGCCTGCCAATATCGTGTTCCGCACCACTAGCCGAACGCTCGAGCAGCAGATTGCTGATTGTTCCTTTGACCCCTGCCTCATCGACATGGGCTCCGCGACCATGGCTCTCGGCGACGACACGATCACCCGGCGCGCCGACATCTGGCGTTTTGCCACGCCCGCATACGCCGCGCCCGAGATGCTCACGCAGGATATCGAAGGCATCGCGGCCCTTCGCCGTTCGCCGGCAATCGACGTCTATGCGCTTTCGAGCATTTTGTACCAGCTCTACAGCGGTCGCAAACCGTTTGACTTTGAGTCGACGGACGCCGCTGCAACCGGCTCGTTCTATCTCGTAAAGACCAAGACCAAGCCGGCACCGCTCGAGCCGCGCTGCGAGAGCGATGAAGCGCTCGTCCAAATCATCATGAAGGGTCTCTCAGTCGAGCAGTGCAATCGTCCCACCGAGCAGCAGATGCTCGAGGTGCTCTCGGCATACCTCACCGATGCCGAATCCGAGGGCCGCAAGGGCGCGGGCAGTGACGCCGCAATCGACATCGACTCCGGTACGCACCTTAAGGTCGACGTCGCCGGCGAGCGCGCACGAGAGATCCTGAATCAGGCCCGCCACGATGCCATGACCCGCCGCCGCTTTATTATCGGCGGCGCTATCGCAGCCGTTGCGGGGCTCAGCGTTATCGGGGCGGCAACCCATGGCTTTGGCATCCCCGACTACCTTGACGGCATCCGCGGTATGCTTGACGACTACACCTGGGATCAGCTGCAGGAGATTTCGCTCAAGATTAAGGCCGCCGAGACCCGTAGCGAGGCACGCGAGATTGCCAAGCGTTACCACCTGCTCGACGCTGATGGGCATATCCCCTATCCGTGCACCAAGCGTGTCACGCTCACCAACGGGCTGGAGGTCGGCGCGCAGCTTGTGGGCATCCGTCACGATGAGCTTCTGGACGGTACGGGCAAGGCCGGGCTGACGTTTATGTTCGACGCGGGTATTGCCGAGCGCAACGCTGCGGCTGAACCGCCGAGCTCCGGCTGGGCAGATTGCGAGCTGCGAGAATGGCTCGACGGCGACGGCCTTAAGCTGCTGCCCAATGAGCTACGCGCACTCATCAAATCTGTCAAAAAGGTCTCGAATAACGCTGGCGCCGCCAACAGTGCATCGTGTCTGAGCGAGTTGCCCGCAACCCTTTGGCTGCCCGCCATGGTCGAGCTGTGCGGTACGCAACCGCCCGATTCGTTTGCCGAGAGCTATCACTACCTGGCAGACATCTACAACGGCGAGGGCAAGGAGTACCAGCTGTTCCGCGAGCTCAAGGTGAGTCCGTATACCACAAACGAGATGTTGGTTCGCCAGTGGAAGGGCAAGGACACCTGTTGGTGGGAACGAACGGCGAGTCCTGACACATCGGAGAGTGGAGGCACACTCTATTTGAATCGCGTGGGCCACGACGGCGACGCCTTTACGTACGCAACGCCTGCGGACAAGCCAAATAAACGAACCTGTGTGATCCCCGGATTCTGTATCTAGGCGGCGGGCGTCTTGCCGTGACGGGACCCCTCCCCGGCAAATGTCTCGATCTGTAACGGTTAGAGGTCATATTTGCTGCTAGATGTTACAGAACGAGACATTAGCTTGCCGAGAACTTCGACTCATAAATGTGACTCAAGTGTGTCGATATTTTCTTGCCAATGTTGCGCAACAGAAACCCTTTCGGCGGTCGTAACGTACGAATTGTCATAGGTACCCCTTCAACGATTGGGAGAAGAAATGGCAAAGTACGCACCTAAACACTTGGAAGTCTCAGGCGGCGCCGAGCCCCATCGCGCATTCGCGGGTCACAAGACCGCGCGACTCGCCGTCACCGCAGCCACCACCATCGCAATGACCGGCTCGTCGTTGCTCGCCCCGTTCTCGGCATTTGCCAACGATCTGAGCGACACCACGGCACAGGACGCAATCATGTCCCCGCTCGCCGCCCACGCCGGCGAGGCGGCAGGCTCCGCAGTAAAGACGAACGCCCAGAAAATTGCCGACTTGCAGGCCGCAATCGACGCCGCAAAGGCTGCCGAGGCAGAAGCCAAGTCCGACTACGACACGGCGGTTGCCCCCTATACCGAAAAGCAGACGGTCCGCGACAACGCCCAGACTGCCTACGACGCTTCCGTCTCCAACAATTCGCAGGCAGAAGCCGCCGCGCGTGCCGAATACGCCCGTCAACTCGATGAAAGCGTCAAGGCGGCCAACAGCGCCAGCGCCACGTTAAAGGATGCCCAGAGCAAGCTCGACACGGCCAAGGCCGATGCCGAAAGCAAGACGAAGGCACTCGACTCCGCAAAGCAGGCGGCAGCCGACGCACGGGCCAAGCTTGAGGAAGCCCAGAAGGCAGCCGCCAACGCAACGCCGGAGGAAATCAAGGCCGCCGAGCAGTCTGCCGCAGATGCCCAGAAGGTTCTTGACCAGGCAAAGGCCGCAAAAACCGCTGCCGACTCCGCACTCGCCGATGCCCAGCAGGCTCGGAGCGCCGCGCAGAGCGCTTACAACGAGGCGTCAGGCACGCTGGCTTCCGCTCAACAGGCAAAGACCGCCGCGGATGGTAAGGTAGTCGCGGCACAGGCAGCGTATGACAGCGCGCAAGCCGGGCCCGGAGTATGACGCCGCTCAGGCAAAGGTCGATGCCGCCCAAAGCGCACTCGATCAGGCGAAGCAGCAGCAGGCGGCTGCCGAAGCAGGTCTTTCTCAGGCAAATAGTAACGTTGCATCCAAGCGGGACGCCCTCACCGGTGCCGAAAGCGAGCTCGAAGCCAAGAAGCAGACAGTCGCAGCAGCCGAAAATGATGTAACGGCAGCCCAGGCGAAAGCCGATGCGGCGCAATCGGAGTTGACCTCGGCAAAGCAGGTGCATGCTGCCGAGCTGGAGAAGGCAAAGGCCGCTCAGAAACAAGTCGACCAGGCAAAAGCCGAGAAGGAGCAAGCAGACAAGGCGCTCGAAACTGCCAAGACAAACCAGGCGGCCGCCGATCAAGCCGTTGTCGATGCACAGAAAGCATACGATACGTGCAAGGCGGCAGCCGATAAGGCTACGACGGCGGAGGCGCAGAGCGTCATCGGCTTTTACCAATTCATCGGTGCCAACGATGCTGCAGACATCATCTATAAGCAGAGCGACTTAAACCCAACGACCATCGGCGATAAAAAGGACGGCACGTCACTCGACAACGCCAAGCTTTCGTTTGGCAAGCTGCGCGAGATTAATGAATATCGCAAAAGCGTCGGCCTTAGCGAGCTTAAGGTGACGGCCGAGCAGATGGCAATTGCTCAGTCGAACTCCAATTACTCAGACGCCATGCTAGACCATTCAGACTATGCGCGATTCGAAAATGCCGCATGGAACTATGACTTGAAAAGAAATGTCGCACACCAGTGGGTTGATGAGGAAAAGAATATATTTGACCAGGCCGCAGCGAAAGCCGGCCTTGGCGAAATTGCCCCCAAAGATGCTTGGGATACTTTCTGGAGCCACGGCACCGAATTCGGAGAGCAAAAGGTAGGCTTTGGCACCGTCGGCCACTATTTGAATATCGTACAGCCTGACGCCAAAACCATGGGATACGGCATTAATTCTCGAGGAACTCATCTCTCATATACCTACATCTTGGAGGTTGACGACAACTACGGTTCGTACGAGAAAGAATATTCAATCGATGAACTCGAGAGTCTCTTTGATCAGTATCAGCTGAGTCTCTCCAAGGCCAGCGAAAACCTTGCCGCTGCAAAAGCGAACCTTGAGCAAAAGCGCAGCACAGCGGCATCGAAAGCCGATGCCGTAAAGGCAGCAGAGACCCTCGTCGCTCAAAAGCGAGAAGGCGTTGATACCGCGAACAGCAACCTTGCCACCGAAAATGGCAACGTGGCAGGTGCCGCTGCCGAGGTCGCTCAAGCAGAGCAGAATCTCGCCAAGGCAAACGGAAAAGTTGCCGAAGCCGAAGACCAGGTTAAAGCCGCCCAAAGCAACGTGGCGCCCGCAGAGCAGGTCGTCAACCAGAAGCGCGCCGAGCTTAAGGCATCGCAAGAGCAAGCCGCTCAGAGTCAGAAGAAGGTTGATGACGCCAAGGCAGAGGCTCTCTTAAAGCAGCAGGCTCTGCAAGATGCAAGGAAGGAACTTGCCAAGTATTCTGCCGATGTTGCTGCGGCCCAGGAGAAGGCTGACAAGGCCCATCAAACGCTCGATGAAGCCACGGCGGCTCAGACGCCTGCCAAGAGCGCTCTTGAAAAGGCGGAGCGCGACGCGGCTGCCAAGAAGCAGGCCCTCACTATCGCCAAGGACGGCGTCGAGGCCAAGGCAGCGACCGCGGAGCACGCCGCGAGCGATCTGACCACGGCGGAAAACGACTTTGCTTCAAAGCAGGCACATGCCGATGCGTTGAACAACGCGGCCGATAATCTCGCCACGGCCGAGGCAGCCAAGAAGGACGCCGACGCAGCAGTGACTGCGGCCGAAACTGCTCTTAGTGCGACGAATGATGCCGTAGCGAATGCCGAGCAGGCGGTCGAGAATTCTCAGGCCGCACCGGACGCCGCTGCCGCCGCTCTCGGAAAGCTCAAGTCCGTCAATGTCGAAAACGGCATCGCAACCGGCTCCGATGCAAACGCGAACGATACGCTCAATGCCCTCTTTGCCAAGTGCGTCGCCGCCAAGCAGGCAGAACATAACGCAAAGGCCGCACTTGATGCCGCTCAGGCAGACCTTGATGCTGCGACGCCCGCCTACACCGCGGCGCTCAATGCCTACAACGAGGCGAAGGCAAAACGCGTAGCCGCCGAGCAAGCCCTGAAGGACGAGATCGCCCGCCAGGAGCAAGAGGCAGCGAAGGCCGAGCAGGCCAAGATCACGCAGGCTGCCGCTAAGCCGGTTGCTGGAAAGCCGTCTGCTGGCAACGCCAAGACGGCCGCCAACTCAGCACTTCCCATCACAGGCGACAATGCTGCGCTCGCCGGTGAGACGTTTGTCATCGGAGGCGTCGTGCTTGTAGCCGCCGGCGTCTTCCTAACCGACAAGAAACGTCGTCAGGAGTAAGGATTTCGGGAGGACGGCTTCTCTTCCCTTCCACCGCTTCGCAAACCCTGCTCAGCATACGCCGGGGCACCCATCACGCGGGCGCCCCGGCGTTTTACATTGAACGGCCAGGGCATCTGCTCCGAGATTGTCTCGATCTGCAACATCTAGCAGGCAAAACAGTCCCCAGATGTTACAGATTGAGACGTTAAGTTGTGGCTCGATGTAATATCTAGATCTGTAACAGTTACTCGACAAAAACGGGTCTAGTTGTTACAGATTGAGACATTAGACCGGCTACGGTCCGCCGACCTGGCTATCACCTCGGCCAATAACAGAATGGCATACATTTCAATCTCCACTGTACACCCCCAGGGGGTATGGGTGTATAGTATCAGCAGGTTAACAATTCCAACACCGAACCACAGAAAGGAGAAGCCATGGCTCAAGATAAGTTTGACGTGGGCGGCATGACGTGCGCCGCGTGCCAAGCGCACGTGGACCGTGCCGTCAGCAAACTCGACGGCGTCCAAAGTGTCGCGGTCAATCTGCTCGCCGGCTCTATGCTGGTGGACTACAACCCTGCGCAGGTCTCCCCCGACGACATCTGCACCGCTGTCGACCGCGCGGGCTACTCGGCCTCGCCCGTCAGCACGGGCATCGACGCCTCCCAAAACGGCAGTACGCAAGCCAGGTCCGACGCCGCCCATATGGAGTCGCCCACCAAAAAGCTGGAGGCCGCCGCCTCCGCCATGCGCACCCGCCTCATCATCTCGATCGTATTCCTCATCCCACTGTTCTACATAGGCATGGGGCACATGCTCGGCTGGCCGCTGCCCGGTATTTTCACCGACCATACCCACAGCATGACACTCGCGCTCACCGAGCTCGTCCTGCTCATCCCCATCGTCTACGTCAACGACGCGTACTTTATCAACGGGTTTAAATCGCTCGCGCACGGCGCGCCCACCATGGACGCCCTTATTGCCGTGGGCGCCACCGCCTCCATCGCCTGGTCGCTCTACGCCATGTTCATCATGGCCGACCAGCTAGCCGCAGGTCAGGTGCACGAGGCCATGATGACGAGCATGGACAACCTGTATTTTGAGAGCGCTGGCACCATCCTGTCGCTCGTCACCGTGGGCAAATACCTCGAGACGCGCAGCAAGTCCAAGACCGGCGGCGCTATCGAGGCGCTCATCGACTTAGCACCCAAGACCGCGACCGTCGTGGCAGAGGACGGCAGCGAGGCCACCGTCGACGTCGATGCCATTCTGCCCGGCCAGGTGCTGCGTGTGCGCCCCGGCGAGTCCATCCCCGTTGACGGCGTGGTGCTCGAGGGCAGCTCGGCCGTAGACGAAAGCGCGCTCACCGGCGAATCCATTCCCGTGGAGAAGACCGCCGGCGACACTGTCAATGCGGCCACGGTCAACCGCACGGGCTCGTTTACCTTCCGCGCCACGCGTGTGGGTGCCGACACGTCGCTCGCCAAGATTATCCAGCTCGTCGAGGACGCCAACGCCACCAAGGCGCCCATCGCCCGCATGGCCGACAAGGTCGCCGGTGTGTTCGTGCCCGTGGTGTTCGTGATCTCGGCCGTGACCTTTGCGGCGTGGATGGCACTGACCGGCAGCATAAACGAGGCGCTCACCTCCGCCGTGGCCGTGCTGGTGATCAGCTGCCCGTGCGCGCTGGGCCTGGCCACGCCCGTCGCCATTATGGTCGGCACCGGCAAGGGCGCCGAGATGGGCATTCTCTTTAAGAGCGCCGAGGCGCTGGAGAACCTGCGCAGCGTAGGTACCGTGGTGCTCGATAAGACGGGCACGGTCACCCGCGGCAAGCCTGCTGTGACCGATATCGTAGTAGCCACGCGCGCCGACGGCTCGCCCGCCATGAGCGAAAAAGCGCTGCTCAAGCTGGCCGCCGCGCTGGAGCGCTCGAGCGAGCACCCGCTGGCCGAGGCGATTATGGCCGAGTGCGAGACACGCGGGATCGTCGCGCGCATGGTCGAAGACTTTACTGCCGTGCCCGGGCGAGGCGTTACGGCACGCGAGGGGCAGAATGTCATCGCCGCCGGCAACGTGCGTCTGATGGACGAGCTGGGCGTGAAGGTTCCCGCCGGCCTTGCCGAACAGTTCGCGGCCGAGGACAAGACGCCACTGTTCTTTGCCAAGAACAGCGAGCTTGTCGGCACCATCGCCGTGGCGGACGAGGTCAAGGAGACGAGCGCCGAGGCCATCGCCGCACTGCACTCGCTTGGCGTCGACGTGCGCATGCTCACCGGCGACAACCGCGTGACAGCCGAAGCGATCGCCCGCCGCGTGGGACTGAGCAGCGAGCAGGTCATCGCCGACGTCCTCCCCGCCGACAAGGAACGCCACGTGCACGAGCTGCAGGATGCGGGCAGCAAGGTCGCCATGGTGGGCGACGGCACGACTCCCCCGCCCTGGCGCGCGCCGACGTGGGCCTTGCCATCGGTACCGGCGCCGACATCGCCAAAGAAGGGGCAGATGTGGTGCTCATGCGCAGCGACCTCATGGATGTTGCGCGGGCCATCGAGCTTTCGCGCGCCACGATTCGCAACATCAAGCAGGACCTGTTCTGGGCGCTGTTCTACAACGGCATCGGCATTCCACTCGCCGCGGGCGTGTTCTTCCCCCTCACGGATTGGCAACTCTCGCCGATGTTTGGCGCCGCGGCGATGAGCCTGTCGAGCGTGTGTGTTGTTTCCAACGCTCTGCGCCTGCGAACCTTTAAGCCTAAAGTGGCAAAATAGGCTCACTATTACGTCCATTTAGAATGGGTTTTCCAGGTGCCCGAGATTGACCTGAAAGAGGAGCGACGCGTACTTTGGTACGCGAGCGATGGCTTGAAGGTCAAGGTCGGGTGCCTGGGAAAGCCGACACAACAGAGAGGAATACCCATGCGATACACAATCAAGACTTCCGGCCTCATGTGCGGCCATTGCGATGCCACCGTCGAGACGGCGTTGCTCAACATAGCCGGCGTGACCGACGCCGACGCCGACCACGAGACCCAGACCGTACAGGTGGAGTGCGCCGACACCGTGACCGCCGAGCAGCTCGCCGCCGCCGTCGAGGGCGCCGGCGAGAAATTCCATGCCCTGTCCGTAACCGCCGCGTAGCAGGCGCCACCTACTCCATCCTCAGAAGTTGCGGTGAAATACGGACTGTTGTGCCGCCCTAGGCCTTTAAACGGTCCGTATTTCACCGCAACTGACGGGGACATCCGGAAGATCGACCAGAAACGAGGACCCGCCATGATGGCAGACCATAAATCGGTGACCCGCATGCTCAAGACGGCACGCGGCCAGATCGACGGCATCCTACGGATGGTCGAGGAGGACCGTTACTGCGTCGACATCTCCACGCAGCTCATGGCAACACAGGCGCTCCTCGCGCGCATCAACGCCGACGTGCTCAAGGCGCATATCGAGGGCTGCGTGACTTCGGCAATCGAATCGGGCGACGAGGACCTCAAAGCCGCCAAGCTCGCCGAGATCGAACGCGTCGTCGACAAGCTCTCCAAGTAATTGGGGCATTGGGGACAGACTTCTTTGCACCGTCTTGGTATTCCGAGGACAGGTATGTTTGCACCACATTGGTGCAAACATACCTGTCCCCCTTGCTCTAAATCGGGTATAAAGGCGTGCAGCATATCGAACGAAAGGCAATTTGCATGAATGACTTTATGAAGGGCCGCAATGGCGCCGATGAACTCACCATCGTGATGGGTTTTGCCGGCATCGTCATCGCGATGATCGGATCGATAGCCCGCATCCAGTGGCTCAGCTGGATTGCCATCGCCGTCATCGTGATTGGCGTGCTGCGCGGCCTGTCCAAAAATATCGATGCACGTCGCAAGGAGAACGAGGCCTTTGTAGCCGCGACCGCCAATGTTCCCGGCTTGGGCAAGTTCGTCGCCAGCTTGGGCGGCGGCGCTGCAGCGGCCAGCACCTCACGCGCAGCCGGCACCAGCAAGGAAGACTTTGAGCGTGCCAAGCGCACGGCCAAGAAGATGTGGAAGGGTCGCAAGACCACGGCATACCTCAAGTGCCCCAACTGCGGCCAGATGCTCTCCGTCCCCAAGGGCAAGGGCAAGATCCGCGTCACCTGCCCCAAGTGCCACGCCAAGATGGAGACGCGCTCCTAGCCGCTACACCATAGGACAAAATAAAAGCCGAGGCCTCGCGCTGAGACCTCGGCTTTTTGATTATGACAAAGGGACCGTCCCTTTGTCACACCTACGCCACGCCGTCGCGGGCCAGCTCCTCGGCAAGCGCTTCGGCTGGCATGGCCATAATCGCGTCGAGCTCGGCGTCCACCTCGGGAATACGCTTCACCTTGAGCTTGCGCACCAGATCGCCGCGACACATCACGTGCGTCGGCTCACGCAGTGCGCACAGGCCATCGAGCGGGTTCTCGCGCGTCACCAGGATATCGGCGGCCTTGCCGCACTCGATTGTGCCGGTCTCGCCGCCCAGCCCCAGCAGCTCGGCGTTGACTTGCGTAGCCGTATGCAGTGCGAAGGCGTTGCTCACACCCACGTACTTGGCAAAATAGGCCACCTCGCGCCACATGTCGTACTGTGTCACAAACGGGCAGCTCGAGTCCGTACCCAGGCCCACCTTAACGCCAGCTTCCAGTGCAGCACGGGCGCTCTCGATGATGCCCGAGCACACGATATCGCCGTTCTTCTTTTGCGTATCGGTCGAATGGGTCTTTTCCGGGTCGAGCAATACAAACGGCAACGCCGGGCTGATCGTGCAGGTCACACTCGGCGCACGTCCCTCGAGCTGCGTGCCCGCGGCGCCACGGTACAGCTCCAGGATCTCGGGCGTCAGCGGAGCGCCGTGCTCAATCGTGTCAACGCCGGCCTCAAGCGCGGCCTTCACGCCCTCGGTGCTCTCGACATGGGCCATAACCGGCAGGCTCACCTCGTGCGCAGCCTTGCACGCCGCCGCGGCAACCTCGACCGGCATGCGCAGCACGCCCGGCTCGCCCACCTCGGTCGCATCGAACACGCCGCCCGTCACGAACAGCTTAATGACGTCGGCACCACGCGCATACAGGTCACGCACCTGTTCGGCTGCCTCGGCGGGACTGTTGGCCACCTGGGCGAACAAGCCTGCACCATGGCCGCCCGGCACCGTGACGCCCGTTCCCGGCGCCACCAGGCGAGGACCTTGATACTTGCCGGCATCGATGGCATCGCGCACGGCAAGATCCGCAAACAGCGGGTCGCCCGCGCCGCGCACCGTGGTCACGCCACTTGCCAGTTGTTGTTGGGCGCTGCCCTTAAGAATGTGGCGCACGATGGCGCGCCCCACGGGGTTATCGAGCTTCTTCATCAACGCACCCGCATCGCCCGCCGAAACCGGCTTGCCCGAACCGCACAGGTGCACGTGCATATTGATGAGACCGGGCATGAGATACGCACCACCCAGGTCGATAACCTCGGCACCCGCGGGCGCCTGCGCCACAGCACTCGGCCCCATCCAGGTGATGACGCCGCGCTCAACAGTCACGGCCATATCGGGTTGCGGCTCCATATGTTCCGAACCATCCAGGACGGTCGCATTGATAAACAACGTGGGACGATCGGCAGACGCCATATCGAGCTCCTCCCTCACGATCAACTTGAACATTTGTCCATTATCACCTAGTCCCGCTGGATTGCTGCAGACGCATCGGTTAACGGAGGGAAGAGGGGATGTGGGGGACGGAATACGTTGCAGTCCCACCCCAGCGACACCAGGGAAATGTCTCGATCTGTAACAGGTACAGGGTTATTGGGCCCCTTGATGTTACAGATCGAGACATTCGGTCGACGTTTCACCGGTTTGTCTCGATCTGTAACAATTACGAACTCAAACAACTTCTAAACGTTACAGATCGAGACAAAACCTCTCAGCGCCCATACCACCGACGTCTCCACTCCTCAGCCAATTCAGCCTGCCGAGGAATACCCGCCAGCCTCATTTTCTCGACCAGCTTCCCCAGGTCTTTGAGTTCGTTAAACGTAAACCGAAGCACCTTGTGCCCGAGCATTGTCAGATGGGACTCCCGTTGACGTTCTGCCACGAATGGGTCGACCGACTCCCGGCCCTCGCCGTTCTGCAAGGTGTACTTCCCCTTTCCGTCGAGCTCGCCGATGACACACGTCCCGTCCTCGAGCTGCCAAAAATAGTCGACGCGAAATACCTGGCTCGGATCGAGCGGGTCGCGAAACTCCACCTGCAGCTCCGGAACCGGAAAGCCGTACGCAATAAAGAACGCTCGGAACCGAGACTCGCCGCCGTTTTCGGACAGCCCGTCCGCATACGACGCAATCACCTGCGCTCTGCGATGCCCGTGCTTGCCTTCACAATCTATACGAAGCCGCTCACAAAAGTCATCGCACGATACGCCTTTCGCCCGCAGTGCAGAATCAGCAATCGCCAACCCGTAGGAGAACGGCGCACGCAGCAAGCAATCCTCCACCGTGCGCCAAAACGACGTCACCTGCATGCCGTCGACTTGTTCAAGTACACCCGCCGCCTGCGGACGCAACAGCCGACACCCTGCACTCAGCGGCACCGAGCAACCCGTCTTAACAAGATATCGTGGCCCAAGCAGATCATTCGGCACCTCCAAACCCCACAAAAGCGCCGCGTCATAGCCCCAAAACGCCCAATCGGGATGAAATTCCGCAAGCCCTTTGATAGTCCTCAGTGCTCGCCCCGTCAGCGTCAATGCATCCCAATCATGCTTAAAACAGAACAGGTACGGCTCGGGCTCCGCGATATCGTCGGTTCCAACATAGCGTCGCAACCACATGAGCTCGGTATTGTCATGCGTTGCGAGCAGCGCACCTTGCTCGGTCGCCTCCGTGAGCCGCGCGAGCATCCTGTTCCGCGCCAACGTGTTGCGAGTCGTATGCTTGTGTTTGAGAACGGTATTAGACACTTCCATCACCACCTCATCGGACAAATGGACCATCGTCACCGTTGCCTCCGCTGACAAATGTCTTGATCTGTAACAGAAAGACAGTCTTTGAACCTTTAGTTGTTACAGAACAAGATCTTTCGGCAGCCGCCAACCTTCCGTCTCAATCTGTAACAGTTACGGGCCCAAACAGCCGCCAAACGTTACAGATTGAGACAAAGTCAGGGCTGTAGGGCGACACCAGTCACATCCCCTACTCCCACTCTTGCTCGTAGATGTTGAGGGACTTTACGTACCGCCCCTGGGCGCCCATGATGTCGCGGACCAGACGCAAGAAGAAGCTGATGCACGAGGTGTCAAAGCCGTCCTGCAGGTCCTCCGGATGCACCGCGCCCGGCCCGTCGACCGCCGTGTCACTCAGCCGCGCGATGTCATACAGATAGAGCTGTCCCGCCGTCAGCCAGACATCGTCGACGCAGGCGAGGCGCACCGCGATCGCGCCGTCGCTCCAATGCTCCTTTTGCACGATATGCGGGTCGTAGACATCAAAGCGAAGGTCGGCGCGCGTATCCTTCAGCGCAACCATGCCGTTCGCAGGATCCTTGTCCAAAATGCCAAAGCGCGAGAAATACTGTGTGTCGCGCACCTGCTCGAGCCGCTTAAGCGAGGCAGGCGAAAGCGATGCCGGCGGCTCATCAACATACAGCTCGAGCAGCGTCTTGCCATGGCGATAGGGGCGCTCGAAGAGCAGCCAATCGGTAAACGCCATGTTGTAGGCCATGATTTCGTTTTGGGAAGGCTCGGTGCGATAGCTGAGCCACGGGTCGACAATAATCTCAAACTGCTCGCGCGCCGGCTCCAAAAACTGAAACTTCCGCAGCATCCAAAAATGGGCCATGTCGGCAATATCGTTGCCGACGGCTTCGGCCAGATGCGCTCGGTCTAAAACGTGGTCAGTCACGGCATCCTCCTCAAACTGATGAACCTCAATTTGAGCTTACGAGGAGGGTGGGCAGCCACTGTCAGCACGGACAAAATAGGCCTCCGGCTGCAAACCAACTGCTGACCAAACACTTGACGGGACACTTGACCGAATATGCGCGCCGCAACAAAACCGCAGGTAAACATAGACGGCCAACCCGCTCTTTTGAGCCAGATGCCCGTAGCCACCACAGAAACAACAGGTGACCACAGCCCAAGAAGTCGACAAATGAACACCCGTACGTCGGCAAACGAACAAATCGGTCGCAAACCCGCAAGGAGTGTCCCCGAATGCCGGCACATAAGGAACGTCCCCAGCTGCCGGCACTTGGGGACGTTCCATTTGGGCCAGCCGTTGGGGACAGCCCTTGTCGATTCAGCTGTGGACAGCCGCCTTACAGCTCCAGCGCCTCGGCGACTTCGGCTGCGCAGGCCAGGGCGTCGGCCATAGCGTTCACCACGAGCGAGCTGCCGTTACGAGCGTCACCGGCAACATACACCGGCGCGGCATCCGCGGCGACGCCGTCGACACGCGCCGCAAGATGCGAGCCCTCGGCGGCCATCACAGGCAGCGGACGACCAGCAGTGGCAATGGGCACGCCAACGGCGTCGAACACACCGTGCTCTGGGCCCGTAAAGCCGCAGGCGATGAGCACCAGCTGGGCCGGCACCTCGTGCTCGGAGCCCGCAATGCGTTCAGGCTTGCCGGCCGACCAATCCAGGTCGACCACGCGCAGGCCCGCGGCAGCACCCTTCTTGTCCAGCAGCACCTCGAGCGTATCCACGCCCCAAGCGCGCATCTCGCCGCCCATGGCAGCGATGGCCTCCTGCTGGCCGTAATCGGTCTTCTTCACGTTGGGCCACTGCGGCCAGGGGTTGCTCGCCGCGCGCGCATCAGGCGCCGCCGGCAAAAACTCAAACTGGCGCACGCTGCGCGCACCCTGACGTACCGCGGTGCCCACGCAGTCGTTACCGGTATCGCCGCCGCCAATGACCACGACGTCCAGGCCGCATGCATCGACGACAGGCTCGCCGCCATCGAGTATCGAGACGGTCGAGACCGTCAGGTAGTCCACGGCATACACCACGCCGGGTGCGTCAATATTCTCAGCAGCCAGCCCACGCGGAGCACGAGCGCCGGCAGCCACCACGACGGCGTCAAAGTCGTCGAGCTTGGCGGTAACCTTGGGATCGCTCACGTCGGCACTCAGCTCGAACACAATGCCCAGCTCGCGCATAAGTGCCACGCGACGCTCGACCACAGACTTCTCGAGCTTCATGTTGGGAATGCCGTACATGAGCAGGCCGCCCGGGCGGTCGTCACGCTCAAACACTGTCACGCGGGTACCGCGACGCGCAAGCTCCCATGCTGCCACCAGACCAGCAGGACCGGAGCCCACCACGGCGACCGAGGGCGCGTCCTCTCCCGCCGGCTCAAAGCGACGCGGGCCACCGTTCGCCCACTCATGGTCGCTGATCGCACGCTCGTTGTCATGGATCGTCGTGGGTTGGCCATCGACCGAACCCAGGTTGCACGCGGCCTCGCACAACGCCGGGCACACGCGACTCGTAAACTCGGGCATGGGCGAGGTGAGCGACAGTCGCTCGGCAGCCTCATCCCAGCGGCCGCGGTACACCAGCTCATTCCACTCGGGAATCAGGTTGTGCAGCGGGCAGCCGCTCAGGCGTGCCTTGCCAAAGCTCGCGCCCATCTGGCAAAACGCCACGCCGCACATCATGCAGCGGCTCGCCTGGGCACGGCGCGCATCGTCGTCGAGCTCCACGAACAGCGGATCGAAATCGCGGCTGCGCTCCTCCACGGGGCGCAACTCATGGGCCACGCGATCGATATCAAGAAAAGCGCCTGGCTTACCCATGGCACTTACGCCTCCTTCTTGGTCGAAGCAAAAGGGCTGGCAGCCACGGGCACAGCACCCGCAGTACCGCCCGCGACATCAAAGCGAGCGACATCCGCGGCGCTCGCGCGACCGGTCACAATGTCAAACGCCAGCTCCTCAGCCTGCGCATGCGTCTTACCGATGGCCTCGGCGGCGGCGACAATCGCCAGCACGCGCTCGTACTCGGTCGGAATGACCTTCACAAAGTGTTTGCTCATCGTCTCAAAGCTGTAGAGTAGCTTAATGCCGCGCGGGCTCTGAGTCGCGTCCACGTGCTCCTGGATGAGCGCACGAATCTGCGCCAGCTCGCCGGCCGTCGGGGCCTTGAGCTCAACGCTCTCGTGGTTCACGCGGGCATCGAGCGTGCCGTACTGATCGAAGACATAAGCCACGCCACCCGTCATACCTGCGGCGAGGTTCTGCCCGACCTCGCCCAAGATGAGCGCCAGACCGCCCGTCATGTACTCGCAGCCATGGTTGCCGCAGCCCTCGACCACCACCGTGGCACCGGAGTTGCGTACGCCAAAGCGCTGGCCGGCCAGGCCGTTAATGAAGCCGCGGCCACTCGTAGCGCCAAAGAACGCAACGTTGCCCACGATGATGTTCTCGTCGAACTTGTAGGTCGCATGCGGGTTGGGGCGCACCGACACCTCGCCGCCCGAAAGGCCCTTGCCAAAGTAGTCGTTGGCGTCGCCGCACACGTTGAGCGTAATGCCGCGCGGCAGGAAGGCGCCAAAGCTCTGACCGGCCGAACCATCGCAATCGATGGTGATGGAGCCGGCGGGCAGGCCCTCGGGATGCGCCTTGGTCACCGCGTTGCCCAAGATGGTGCCCACGCAGCGGTTGACGTTGGCGATATCGGCGCGGAAGCGAATCGGGCGCAGGTGCGCACGGGCATCGGCCGTGTAGGGCACAAACAACGTGGAGTCGAGCGTCTTGTCGAGCTCGCTGTCCGCAGCCATCTGGGGCAGGAAGTGACGGCCGTCGGCACCCGGGATATGGGCACCAAACTCACAGGTCGCGCTCGCCAGCACGGGCGACAGATCGAGCAGGTTGGCCTTGCGGTTGCCCGGGACCTCAATCTGGCGCAAGCACTCGGGATGGCCGACCATCTCGTCGACGGTGCGGAAGCCCAGGCTCGCCATGACCTCACGCAGCTGCTCGGCAACAAAGAGCATAAAATGCTCGACGTGCTCTGGCTTGCCGCGGAAGCCGCGACGCAGGCGGCAGTTTTGCGTAGCGATGCCGGCCGGGCAGGTATCCTGCTGGCAGTCGCGCTGCATGAGGCAGCCCATGGAGATGAGCGGCATGGTCGCAAAGCCAAACTCCTCGGCACCCAACAGGCAGGCAACGGCGACATCGGTACCGTCCATGAGCTTGCCGTCGGCCTCGAGCACCACGCGCGAGCGCAGGCCGTTTTGCAGCAACGTCTGTTGAGCCTCGGCAAGGCCAAGCTCCAGCGGCAGACCGGCGTGCCAGATCGAATCGCGCGCCGCAGCACCGGAGCCGCCGTTGTGGCCGCTGATCAAGATCTTGTCGGCGGCACCCTTGGCCACACCGGTGGCGATGGTGCCGACGCCGGCCTCGCTGACCAGCTTGACCGACACGCGTGCGCCGGGGTTGGCGTTCTTAAGATCGAAGATAAGCTCCGCCAGGTCCTCGATGGAGTAGATGTCGTGGTGCGGCGGAGGCGAGATCAGGCCGATGCCGGGCGTGGACTGACGGACCTCGGCAATCCAGGGGTAGACCTTCTTGCCGGGCAGGTGGCCACCCTCGCCAGGCTTGGCGCCCTGGGCCATCTTGATCTGAATCTCGAAGGCGCTGCACAGGTAGCGGCTCGTCACGCCAAAGCGCGCGCTTGCCACCTGCTTGATGGCGGAGTTCTTGGAGTCACCGTTAGCCAGCGGGGTCTCGCGGCGCGGATCCTCGCCGCCCTCGCCGGAGTTGGAACGGCCGTGCAAGCGGTTCATGGCGATGGCCATGCACTCGTGTGCCTCTTTGCTGATGGAACCGTACGACATGGCGCCGGTGTTAAAGCGGCGGACGATGTTGAGCGCGGGCTCCACCTCGTCGAGCGAAACCGGCGTGCGACCGTTGGCATTAAAGTCCAGCAGGTCACGCAGGCGCACGGCACGGCCGGTGCGGTGCAGGCGGGCGCTGTACTCCTTAAAGGTGTCGTAGCTGTCCTCGCGGCAGGCGGTCTGCAGCAGGTAGACGGTCTGCGGGTCGATAAGGTGATCCTCGCCGCCGAGCGGGCGCCACTTGGTCAGACCCAGCGTGGGCAGCTGATCGGGAGCCGGGCTCTTAAGGATAGCGAGCGCGGCGTCGTAGCGCTCATTCTGCTCGCGCTCGACGTCCTCGACACCCATACCGCCCACACGGCTCACCGTGCCGGCGAAGTACGCGTTGACGAACTCCGGAGTGAAGCCCACGGCCTCGAAGATCTGCGCCGAATGGTAGCTCTGCACCGTGGAGATGCCCATCTTGGACATGATGGAAACGATGCCGGCGGTCGCAGCCTTGTTGTAGTTGGCGATGCCCTGCTCGGCCGTCACGTCCAGGTCGCCGCGTGCCGCCAGATCGCGGATGCACGCATGTGCGTTGTACGGATAGATGCCGCTCGAGGAGTAGCCCACCAGTGCCGCAAAGTCGTGCGGAGACACGGCGTCGCCGCACTCCACCACGATGTCGGCAAAGGTACGCACGCCGGCGCGGATCAGGTGGTTGTGCACGCAGCCCACGGCGAGCAGCGACGGCACGGGCACCTCACCCGCAGCGGCGCGATCGCTCAACACCACGATGTTCACGCCGTCGCGGACCGCAGCCTCAACATCCTCTGCAAGCTGCTTGAGCGCAGCCTGCAGCGCGCCCTCGCCGGCGTCGCGGCGGTACACGGCACGGAAACGGCGGGTCTTAAAGCCCACGCGGTCGATGGCGCAGATACGCTCGAACTCCTCCTCGCTCAGCAGCGGACGCTCCAAGCGCACCAGCTGGCAGGCCGTGCGGGAATCCTCGAGCAGGTTGCCGTGGTTGCCCAGGTAGAGCGTGGTCGAGGTGACCATATGCTCGCGCAGGGCATCGATCGGCGGGTTCGTGACCTGGGCGAACAGCTGATAGAAGTAGTCGAAGAACGAGCGCGTCTTCTTGGACAGGCAGGCCAGCGGCGCATCGATACCCATCGAGGCGAGCGGTGCCTTGCCCTGCTGGGCCATGGGACGCACGACTTCGTCAACATCATCCCAGTGATACCCGAGCTTGGCCATGCGCACGGCGGCGGGCACCTCGGTATCCTCGGCGGGCGCGTCGACGGTCAGCGTCTCCTCGGCGATCCAGTCGCGATAGGGCTTTTCCTTGGCGTAACGGGCGCGCAGCTCGTCGTTGTAGATGACGCGGCCGCGGGCAAAATCGACCTCGAGCATCTGGCCCGGTCCCAGGCAGCCGCTCGTCAGGATGTTCTCGGGGCTCACCTCGATGGTGCCCACCTCGCTTGCCAGCATAAAGCGACCGTCGCGCGTCACATAGTAGCGGGCGGGACGCAGGCCGTTACGGTCGAGGGCGGCACCCAGCGTGCGACCGTCGGTAAAGGCGATGGCCGCCGGGCCATCCCACGGCTCCATGAGCATGGACTGGTAAGCGTCGTAGGCGCGGCGCTCCTCACTCAGGCTGTCGTTGTGGTCCCACGGCTCAGGCAGCAGCATGGACGCGGCACGCGTAAGCGGGCGACCGTTCATGACCAAAAACTCAAGCACGTTGTCCAGAATCGCGGAATCGGAGCCCTCGCGGTTGATGATGGGCATCACGCGCTCAAGATCATGCTGCAGCACGGGACTGTACAGGTTGGGCTCGCGGGCGCGGATCCAGTTGACGTTGCCCTTGAGGGTGTTGATCTCGCCGTTGTGGATGATAAAGCGGTTGGGATGTGCGCGCTCCCAGCTGGGCGTGGTGTTGGTGGAGTAGCGCGAGTGGACGAGCGCCACGGCCGTTTTGACGGCGGCGTCGTTGAGATCGATGAAGAAGCGGCGCATCTGCGTGGCGACCAGCATGCCCTTGTACACGATGGTGCGCGAGCTCATGGAGCACACGTAGAAGATCTTGTCGCGCAGGGCGAACTCGGCGTCGGCCTTCTTTTCGATGGTGCGGCGGCACACATACAGACGGCGCTCGAAGGCGTCGCCCGCCGGCGTGTCGTCCGGACGGCCCAGGAAGGCCTGCAGGATAGTGGGCATGCAGGCGCGGGCCGTCTCGCCCAGGTCGTGCGGGTCGACCGGCACCTCGCGCCAAAAGAGCAGCGGCACGCCAGCCTCGGCGCAGCCCTCCTCAAACACGCGACGGGCATCCTCTACGCCCTTGTCGTCCTGCGGGAAGAACAGCATGGCCACGCCATAGTCGCCCTCTGCCGGCAGAATCTGGCCGCACTTTTGAGCCTCTTTGCGGAAAAAGTGATGCGGAACCTGAAACAGGATGCCGGCGCCGTCGCCGGTGTTCTTCTCGAGTCCCGTACCGCCGCGGTGCTCCAAGTTGACCAGAATGGACAGCGCATCGTCCAGAATCTGGTGATGGCGCTCACCGTTGATATCGGCAAGCGCGCCGATGCCACACGCATCGTGGTCGAATTCGGGGCGATAAAGGCCCTGCTGCTGAGCGGAATCTGCCTGCATCGCGATCCTCCCCTAGGTGTTAGACAGTCAGTTGATTAGGCATACTAGGTGCATCGCCGGCCCGTTGTGTTTCCCGCCCGTTTCGAAACAATCGCGTAACGCAAGCCCTACGAGTGGACACCGCCGACCTCAAGGACGGCAACAAGGGCCCAAGTTCGACCTGTAAACTCACCGCTTCAAACATCTCAATCTGTAACAGGAGGAGCCGGTTTTGGCGCTTAGATGTTACAGCTTGAGATTTTCTGCAGGACAGTTTTGGTTTGTCTCGATCTGTAACACGAAGGGCCGGTTTTTGCAGCTAACTGTTACAGATCGAGATTTTCCATAGGACCATTTCCTCCTGTCTTGACCTGTAACACCTAGGCCCAATCTCCATCCCTAGTTGTTACAGATCAAGACATTTCGGCAATCCCCTTTCACCGTCCCATTCAAATACAACAATTTTGTTAGTCGTGGTTAACTTTTGAGTCTAAAACGGGTATCCTTTGCGGCGTCAAGCAAACGGCACGCAGGAGCGCACCATGCTCAACCATCTCAAACATCATTTTGGCTCCCGACGCACTGGCGGCCACGGAGGCCTAGACATCGCACGGCACATCGGGCCCGGCCTGCTCGTGACCGTCGGCTTTATCGACCCGGGCAATTGGGCCTCCAATATGGCCGCCGGCTCGCAGTTTGGCTACGCGCTGCTGTGGATCGTCACGCTGTCCACGATCATGCTCATCGCGCTGCAGCACAACGCGGCGCACCTGGGTATCGCCACGGGCGCCTGTCTTGCCGAGGCCACGACACGTTACCTCCCCCGCTTCGTTGGGCGCACGGTGCTCGCCAGTGCCTATCTTGCGACCCTCGCCACCGCCATGGCCGAAGTCCTGGGCGGTGCGATCGCGCTTCAAATGCTCTTTGGCCTGCCCGTACGCGCCGGCTGCATCATCGTGGCGGCGGCATCGATTGTCATGCTCATGACAAGCTCCTACAAACGCGCCGAACGCTGGATCATCGCCTTCGTGGGCGTGGTGGGACTTTCGTTTTTAGCCGAGCTTGCACTAGTCAAGGTCGACTGGCCGCAAGCCGCCACAAGCTGGATCACACCCAGTATGCCCACCGGCTCGGCCGCGATTATCGTAAGTGTCCTAGGCGCGGTCGTTATGCCCCACAACCTCTTCCTGCACTCCGAGGTCATCCAATCCATGCACTTCGAAGGCCAAGGCGAGCAGGTTATCGAAGAGCGTCTGCGCTATGAGCTCTTCGACACGCTCTTTTCGATGGGCGTGGGCTGGGCAATCAACTCGGCCATGGTCATCCTGGCCGCAACGACCTTCTTTGCGCACGGCATTGTCGTAGACGACCTCGCCGTCGCAGCGGACACGCTCTCCCCCATTCTGGGCCCGGCAAGCTCGACCATCTTTGCGGTGGCACTGCTGTTTGCGGGCATATCGAGTAGTGTGACGGCGGGCATGGCGGCGGGCACCATCACCGCGGGCATGTTCGACGAGGAATACAACATCCACGACCGGCACTCATCGATTGGAGTGGCGGTCTGTTTCGTCGGTGCAGTGGCTGCGTGCCTGATCGTCCCGAATCCTTTTGAGGGTCTCATCTGGAGTCAGGCGCTGCTGTCGCTTCAGTTGCCGATTACGGTCTTTGTGCTCATACGACTCACCAGTTCGCCCCGCGTTATGGGCAAATACGCCAACTCGCGCCCGCTCAACGCGCTGCTCGTAGGGATCGGCGTCATCGTGACGATTCTCGACATCGTGCTGCTAACGGGGATGTAATTGGGATGGCGTGGCTGTCCAGATATAACGTCTCAATCTGTAACACGTAAGGCCGTTTTAAACCGTCAGATAAATCAAAAGGGTCCCAGCCGGAATATCCAGCCGGGACCCTTGGACAGAGCTCTGTATGGCTAATCGTCGTGTGTCTACGAGCTACTCCTCGACAAGCTCAAACTCATCGGGACCAACGCCGCACACCGGGCACACGTAATCCTCGGGCAGCTCGGGCGTGTCGACCTCAACCTCGTAACCGCAAACGGTGCACACAAACTTATACGTCTTCTTCTCCTCAGCCATGATGTTCTCCTCTCGAACGTGACTGCTGGTGTACTTACTTATTAGTATATATTCTCAATAATATAATGCAAGTATTTTTAGAACATTTCTAGCCTTGATACGACGAGGCTTTGGGCGGCGTCTTGCCCTTTAGCACCTTGTGATAGTAGTCGTACGTCAGCGGCGTCTCGTCGCTCAGGCGCTCGGCATCCTCGACCTCGCCAATAAACAGCAGATGCGTGCCCACATCCACAGTGTCGATCAAACGGCAGCTAAACAGGGCCGCCGCGTGCTCGGGCACATAGGGCATGCCTAGAGCCGTCTCGCGGGTCTCGTATTTGGCAAACTTGTCATAATCGCTGCTGGTGCGGAACCCAAAGTTACCGATGTAGAGCATGTCGGCGGTCTGATCGATCACGGTCAGCGCGAACGCTTTGGCCGATACGATGACGCCCGAGGTGACATTGTCCTTGTTCACGGCAACCGAAATACGCGGCGGCATGGACGTCACCTGCACCGCAGTGTTGATGACGCAGCCGGCGCGCAACCCGTCTGCCGCAGCGCTCACCACGTACAGACCGCTCGGCATGGTAAAGAACGCAGTTTTGTCCATAACGATCACTCCCCTAACTCGGGTTGGAACCTCATGAATGTATGTACCCACAAAAAAGGCGGCACCCATAACGGACGCCGCCTTTGAGACATATGTGTCAGAACAGTAAGAAAGATGAGACGCCCGCAGTTGCGGTGAAATAGGGACTGAATAGCCCCTCAAACAGGCAAAACAGTCCGTATTCCACCGCAACTTATACAGAGTGCCTAGCGGTTGCGTTCCTTAAGGGCGCGGTCGATCTCGCGTTGGACATCACGCTTGGCCATGTCCTCGCGCTTGTCGTAGAGCTTCTTGCCGCGACCCAGACCCAGCAGCAGCTTTACGCGGCCGTCGGTATTAAAGTAGAGCTCCAACGGAACCAGCGCATAACCACGGTTGCGAAGTTTGCCGTCAAGAAAGTCGATCTCCTTGCGGTGCAGCAGCAGACGACGCCGACGGTCGGGATCGCGATTCCACACGCCACCATGGCTATAAGGGTGGATATGCAGTCCGACGAGCCAGCACTCGCCGCCACGAATCAGCGCAAAAGTGTCAGTGATCTGACAGGCGCGCTCGCGAATCGACTTGACCTCGGTGCCGCTCAGCTCAATACCGCACTCAAACGTCTCATCGATAAAGTACTCGTGATGTGCCGAGCGATTCTTGGAAATGAGTTTGCGCTCGCGCTTACTGGGCATCGCCGGCCTCCTTGGCTCCATCGGTTCCCTTGTCGGCACCCGCGCGCTTTGCCTTGCGCTCGGCATTGAGCTCGGCATCGCTCTCGCGCACCAGTTTGATAATCGCCGCGCAGGCCTCCTCGCCCACCAAGTCGCGAGCACGTACCGTCAGGCGCGTCGCCTCCTGCTTGTCGCCGTCGCTTGCAGCATCGGTCGCGCACATAATCAGGCAGATGGCAATCTCGGCCGAAGGCGAGGTCGGCACGCCTTGCAGGGCCAATTCACCCATCACGTGGTCGTCGCTCTCATCAGCGGCATCCGGATAGGTGGTATGGATCTTGTTGAGCAGGCGCGTCGTATGCGCATCGTTGGGCGCCAGGCGCAGCGCCAGACGCGCGCAGCCCACGGCAGCCGAAACGTTCTCGGTCTCGGGCTCCAAGAAGTACTGGCCTAGATTGGCGTAAGCGCGGGCGGCGCACTTGCCATCGCTTGCACGCTCCAGCACCGAGAACGAGAGCGATGCCCATTCCTGCTTGTCCTCGAGTGCGCGGAACAGCTCGGCCAAATCCAAGCGATAGTTGCAGTTCATGGGGTCCCAACGCACAGCCTGCATCAGGGCATTACGAGCGCTCACATAATCCTGCTGGCGAATGTAGGCAAAAGCCATATCAGAGTACAGGCGGTCAAACGGCACCTCGACCTGCACGAGCTCGCGCGGATCCTTCTCCACGCGGCGATAGGCCAAGCGCTCAAACTTGCTATCGAAGCTAAAGTATTGGCGCTTCTCCTCCGTCTTGCACTCAGCGTCGATATACTCCTCGGCGAGCTCCACCAGACGCTCCAGCAGCGGCGTCGCCGTAGCCAGGTCGCCCTGCGCCAGATAGTTCTCGGCATACGTGATGTCTTGC
>CALLSB010000139.1:0-27973 GCA_938014225.1 uncultured Collinsella sp.
CGTCGTGGCAGGCGCCGGGTCGGTCAGGTCGTCGGCGGGGACGTAGACAGCCTGGACGGAGGTAATGGAGCCCGTCTTGGTCGAGGTAATGCGCTCCTGGAGGTCGCCCATCTCGGTTGCCAGCGTGGGCTGGTAACCAACGGCGGACGGCATACGGCCCAGCAGTGCGGAAACCTCGGAACCTGCCTGGGAGAAGCGGAAGATGTTGTCGATGAACAGCAGAACGTCCTGGCCGCGATCGCGGAAGTACTCAGCGGTGGTAAGGCCGGCCAGACCGATGCGCAGACGCGCTCCGGGCGGCTCGTTCATCTGACCATAGACCAAGCAGGTCTTGTCGATAACGCCAGACTCGCTCATCTCGAGGAACAGATCGGTGCCCTCGCGGGTACGCTCGCCGACGCCGGTGAACACCGAGGTGCCGCCGTGCTCCTGGGCGAGGTTGTTGATGAGCTCCTGAATCAGAACGGTCTTGCCGACGCCGGCGCCGCCAAACAGGCCCGTCTTGCCGCCACGGATGTAGGGCTCAAGCAGGTCGACGGCTTTGATGCCGGTCTCGAAGATCTCGGTCTTGGTGGTGAGCTCGTCGAAACGGGGCGCTGCATGGTGGATGGGGTAGAACTCCTCCACCTCGGGCATGGGTTTGCCGTCGACGGGCTTGCCCATGACGTTCCAAATGCGGCCGAGCGTCTTGGGGCCAACGGGCATCTTCATGGGCTCACCGGTATCGGTGGCGATGAGGCCGCGCTGCAGGCCGTCGGTCGAGGACATGGCGACCGTGCGGACAACGCCGCCCGGAAGCTGGCTCTCGACCTCAAGGATCGTGCTCAGATGACCGATCGGGGTCTCGGCCTCGACCGTGAGCGCGTTGTAGATCGGGGGCACCGCACCGTCAAACTTGACGTCGACGACAGGGCCGATGATTCGCACGATGCGACCATCACCGGCAGTCGTCTTCTTGGTGGCTTCCTCGACCGCAAGCTGTACGGTGTTATTAGCCATTACTGTTCCTCCAATGCTGAGGCTCCGCCGACGATCTCGTTAATCTCGGTCGTGATCGAAGCCTGGCGCACGCGACTATACGTGCGGGTAAGGGTCGAGATGATCGCGGTGGCGTTTTCCGTCGCGGAGTGCATGGCCTTGCGGCGTGCACCCTGCTCGGCAGCCGCCGAATCGATCAGGGCCTGGTAGATGACCGTCAGGATATAAGACGGCACAAGCTTGCCGAGAACATGCTCGGGAGAGGGCACGAACTCGAACGTGGACGAGATGCGCTTAGGGGCGTCGGTCTCGTTCTTACGCGGACCGTGGGCCATAGCGATCATCTCGGGGTCGAGCGGCAACAGATGCTCGACGCGAAGCTCCTGATCCACGCGGTTCTTGGCGTGGTGGTAGACAAGCTCGACACGGTCAAGCTCACCGGCACGATACGCATCGCAGATATGAGAGGAAATCATGCGGGCCTGGTTGAAATCGGGCTCAGAGGAGTTGCCCTCAAAGTGCATGACGACGTTTGCGCGGTCACGGAAATACGTGGCCGGTTTGCGCCCACACGCGATGATCTCGCACTCGATGCCGTCGTTCGCCCAAGAAGCGGCGAGCTTTTCGGCCGTGCGCTCCACCGTCGTATTGAAACCGCCGGCAAGGCCGCGGTCCGAGGCAATAACGACAATCAGGCCATGCTTGACGCTCTCATGCTTCTGCAGCATGGGATCGGTGCCCGAACAGGAGGCGTCGCCGGCGACCGTCAACATGACGTCGGTCAGCGCCTCCTTATAGGGCTCGGCCTGCTTGGAGCGATCGAGGGCACGACGAATCTTGGCCGTAGAGACCATCTCCATCGTGCGCGTGATCTGCTTGGTCGTGGTAACCGAGGAGATTCGCTTCTTAATGTCGCGAAGGTTGGCCATAGGGCTTAGTTCTCCTCTGATCCAGAAACATCCGAATGGTGCTTGGCCATAAACTGCTGCTTGAAGTCGCCGATGACGCGCAAGAGCTCAGCCTTGGTGTCATCATCGATCTTCTTGGCGCGAACCTTGTCGAGCAGTGAGCCAAAGCCATTGTCCATGTACTCGATGAGCTCGGCACGGAAAGGCAGCACGTCGGCGATCTCCAGGTCATCCAGGAAGCCCTCGTTGCCAGCGAACAGCGTAACGATCTGCTCGCCAACCTCAAACGGCTTGTAACGCGGCTGCTTCAGGAGCTCGGTCATGCGGGCACCATGGGTCAGCTGCTTCTGAGTAGCCTCGTCGAGGTCGGAGCCGAACTGCGTGAAGCCGGCGAGCTCCTGGTACGAAGCGAGGTCCAGACGGAGGTTGCCGGCGACCTGCTTCATGGCCTTGGTCTGCGCATCGCCACCGACGCGGGACACGGAGATGCCCACGTCGACTGCCGGGCGCTGACCCTGGAAGAAGAGCTCGGACTGCAGGTAGATCTGACCATCGGTAATGGAAATGACGTTGGTCGGAATGTAGGCCGAGACGTCGCCGTCCTGGGTCTCGATGATCGGAAGAGCCGTCATGGAGCCGTAACCGTTCTTCTTGGACATCTTGACGGCACGCTCGAGCAGACGAGAGTGCAGGTAGAAGATGTCGCCAGGATAGGCCTCGCGTCCGGGCGGACGATGCAGCGTCAGCGACATCTGACGGTAGGCCACAGCCTGCTTGGACAGGTCGTCGTAGATGACGAGCACGTGGCCGCCGGGGTTGGTCTCGCTGGCGGGCTTACCGTCCTCGCCGTTGTACATGAAGAACTCGCCGATAGCGGCACCGGCCATAGGCGCGATGTACTGCATAGGGGCGGAATCGGCAGCGGTGGCCGAAACGATGATGGTGTAGTCGAGCGCACCGTGCTGAGCGAGGGTCTCGCGGATGTTGGCAACCGTGGAGGCCTTCTGGCCGATGGCGACATAGATGCAGACCATGCCCTTGCCGCGCTGGTTGAGGATGGCGTCGATGGCGATGGCGGTCTTACCGGTCTTACGGTCGCCGATGATGAGCTCACGCTGACCGCGGCCAATAGGCACCATGGAGTCGATAGCGAGCAGACCGGTCTGAACCGGCTCGCACACCGGGGTACGATCGATGACGCCGGGAGCCTTGAACTCGATGGGGCGACGGTGCGTGGCGACGATGTCGCCCAGGCCGTCGATGGGCTGGCCGAGCGGATTGACGACGCGGCCGAGCATGGCACGGCTCACGGGGATATCCATAATGCGGCCAGTGGTGCGGCACTCGTCGCCTTCCTTGATGGAGTCGACGGCACCAAACAGAACGGCGCCGACCTCGTCACGGTCAAGGTTCTGGGCAAGGCCGAAGACGGTCTCACCGGTATCGGAGCTCTTGAACTCCAGAAGCTCGCCTGCCATGGCGCTCTTGAGGCCGGAGACGCGCGCGATGCCGTCGCCTACCTCGTCGACCGTTGAAACCTCATGCGTATCGACCGTCGCGGAGAGGCTCGTGAGCTGCTCCTGCAGTTTCTTGGCGATATCCTGGGCATTGAGGGTTTCGGACATTAGGCTTCACCTCCGTACGAATTAGCAGAGTTTGCGAGGGTCTCCTGCGCGATGCGCAGCTGCGTCTTGACGGAAATGTCACGACGCTCGCCGCGGGCCTCGAGCACCAGGCCGCCCACGATAGACGGGTCGACCTGCTCGATAAGGAATACCTTGCGGCCGAAGTCCTGCTCGCATTTCTTAGTGATGGTTTGACGCAGCTCGTCGTCGAGCGGGATCGCCGTGGTGACGGTCACGCCCACTACATCCTCGTCTTCCTCGGCAACATACTTAAAGGCAGCTGCCACCTTGGGAAGAAGGTCGAGCTGGTCGCGCTTGGACATGGTGTCGAGCACGGCGATGATCTCGGGGCTGGCAGAAGCCAAACGCTCGACCATCTCGAGGTCCTCGAACACATGGTTCTCGGCCTTGGCGGCTTCCAAAAGGGAATGCGCGTAGGTCTCGAGCACCTTGTCCTGATAGCGGCTAGTCGGCATTCAGGCTACCTGCTTCCTGGATGTAGCGCTCGATGAGCTTCTTCTGCTCGGCATCGTCCTCGAGTGCCTCGCCCACGATCTTGGTGGCGACGGCAACGGACAGGTCGGCGATGGAGCTCGCGGCACCGGCGTAGATGGACTTGCGCTCGTCCTCGACGGTCGTATGGGCCTTGGCGATGATCTCCTCGGCCTCCTTGTGAGCAGCCTCGATGATACGGGCACGCTCGGACTCGGCGTCCTTACGGGCCTCGAGAACGATGTCGGCAGCCTGACGACGGGCGTCGGTGACGATCGAGTCGGACTCAGCGCGCTTGGCGATAGCCTCCTGCTTGGTCTTCTCGGCCTCGTCGAGGCTCTCCTCGATCTTCTTGCCGCGCTCCTCCATGGTTTTCATGATGCCCGGCAGGGCGACCTTGGCCAGCACGATCCAGATAATCAGGAAGGCGATAAGCGCCGGGATGAACTCCGCCATCTTAGGGATGAGGATGTCCGCACCGGCGGCGCCGTCCTCGGCGAACGCGGAAACCGGCATGAGCAGCGCGGCCGCGGACGCGGAGAGTGCGATCGCGCTCTTCTGGGATGAAAGATTCATACTTGACGCTCCGTGCTATTTAACGATCAGCGCGACAACGAAGCCGATCAGAGCGAGAGCCTCGCCGAAAGCGGAGCCCATGATGAAGACGGTGAACACGCGGCCCTGGACCTCAGGCTGACGGGCCATAGCACCCGTAGCACCCAGAGCAGACAGGCCGATAGCAAGACCAGCGCCGATAACACCGAGACCGTAACCGATAACTCCCACGATTCCTCCTTTGTCGTGCGTGTCTTATTTCACGCAGGATAACCTTTTTATAACTGCCGGGCTCCATGGGTACGGGCACCGGCGGTTTAACGAATTGCCTTACCTTTAAGGCACGAACGGAAGACTACTCCTCCTCCGCGACCTCCTCTGCCTCGGAGACATACACGGCGGTAAGGACCGTGAAGACGTAAGCCTGGATGGCGCCGACCACAAGCTCGATCGCATAGATCAGGATGAGGATGGCAAGCCAGGCCAGCGAAGGCAGGGCGCCGACGGCGTGGGCCGCGGAAACCTGCTGAAGCAGCGGCTGCATGAACATGCTCGCCATGATGGCGAACGAGCCCATGACCACGTGTCCTGCGAACATGTTGCAGAACAGACGGACGGCAAGCGTGATGAGGCGCAGGAAGGTCGAGAAAAGCTCGACGACCCACACGAGCACGTTCATCGGGAAGCTCACGCCCTGCGGGGCGAGGCTCTTGATGTAGCCGATCACGCCGTGAGCCTTGCATCCGTAGTAGATGAAGTACACGAAGGCGAAAATGGCGAGTGCGGCGGTGGAGCCGATTGCGCCGGTGCCGGGCTTCATTCCCGGGATCAGGCCGATCATGTTATTGATCAGGATGAACAGGAAAAGCGAGCACAGGAACGGGAAGTGCTTCTTCCAGTTCTCACCCACGACACCCATGCCGATATCGTTCTCGACGTACTCGATGATGTACTCGAAACCGTTGACGAAGAAGCCCTTGGGAACCAGGGTCTGCTTCTTCTTGAACACGGCCAGGACGATCAGGAGCACGATCGTGGAGACGATCAGCCAAAACGAGTACTGCGTGATGCCGCAGCTCAGATCGCCCACGACAGGGGTGGAGCTGAACTCGCTGACCAGATGATTAATCTCATCAGGCAGCTTTTCAAAAATTTCCACGACTTACCTTTCGACCTCATGAGGATCTCGCAGCGCCTTGGCGACGCGAACCGCGCAGGCGGCCATAAAGGCCACGAAGCCGATCGCCTCGCCCAGGAGGAACATGCGAAATGCCTCTCCGAACAACACAAACACAACCAAGGTAAAGACAAGCAACGCGATTGCCGAGACCGCGAGACTCACCATACCCTTGAGCATGTCCGCATTCTGCTTATCGTCAAGAACCGGCTTGAGCGTAAAGACAAAGGGAAGGAAGGCAATCGCGCCCGCGATGGCACCTGCAACGATAGCGAGCAGATCGGCTATCTGAAACACTGGCGTCCTCACTTTCCTTTTTTATCGCCTCACAGGACAGTTCCCGCCAAACATTGGTGACTATTGTACGAGCCAATCGCTAAAGTACAACCGAAAAAGCATCGGTTAATACGCACCTGTTCGTTTTCTTAAGACCTTCTTTATGCCGCAGGTACGGTAATACGTTTTTCTCGAACCCCTCAGCGCAAAACGTCCGTTAACAGGAGTGCGCGTGGACGTCTTTTGCTCGCCCGCGCGCACCATTTCTTCGTATTTTCGACGTTAGCCGGTATGGCTCAGAGATTACAGCGTGCCGTAGATGCGGTCGCCGGCGTCGCCGAGGCCGGGAACGATGTAGGCAGCCTCGTTGAGATGGTCGTCGATGGCGCAGGTATAGATATGCACATCAGGATCCTTCTCAGTCAGCGACTTGAGGCCCTCGGGGGCCGCGACGATGCACAGCATGCGGATGTCCTTGACACCGCGCTCGCGCAGGTAGCTGATGGCCATCTCGGCCGAACCGCCCGTGGCAAGCATGGGGTCGACGACCAGGCAGATGCGCTGGTCGATATCCTTGGGCATCTTGCAGTAATACTCGTGCGGCTCGTGGGTGACCTCGTCGCGCTCCATGCCGATGTGGCCCACGCGAGCGGAGGGCACCAGGTCGAGGATGCCGTCGACCATGCCAAGGCCCGCACGCAGGATGGGCACGATGGCGAGTTTCTTGCCGGCAAGCTGTTTGAACGTGGCGGTAGTGATGGGGGTCTCGACCTCGACGTCTTCCATGGGCAGGTCGCGCATGGCCTCGTAGCCGTCAAAAAGTGCGAGTTCGCGCACAAGCTGGCGGAACTGGTTGGTGCCGGTGTTTTTGTCGCGCAGGATCGACAGCTTGTGCTGGACGAGCGGGTGGTCGACAAGCGTCACACGGGACGCGTCGTAGGTGACGGTCATGGGTTGATTGCCCCTTTCGTTGCGGCCGCAAAACGACCTTGCTGACAAGGCGCGAAGCAATGTTGCCGCCGCACGCCATGCATTAGTTTAGCGGTTTGTTATATCGAGCAGCCCATCACAGCCCTACTGTGCGATGCTGAGCGAGCGCCTGACTGCATCACGCCAGCCCGCAAGGTTTTGCTCGCGGCGCTCGGCGGACATGTGGGGAAGGAAGGTCCTAACGATCTGGGCATTTTGCTCCAGTTCTTCCAGGTCTTCCCAATAGCCGACGGCAAGACCCGCCAAGTACGCGGCACCGATTGCCGTGGTCTCCACCGTCTCGCATTGCAGCACGGGGATATCCAGCAGGTCGGCCTGGAATTGCATGATGAACTCGTTGCGTGAGGCGCCGCCATCGACGGACAGGCGCTCAATCGAAAGTCCCACGTCCTGCTCCATGGCGCGCAGCACGTCATAACTCTGGTAGGCCATGGACTCGCAGGCCGCACGCACAATGGTCGCGCGACTCGAGGCACCGGTCAGGCCGCACACGATACCGCGGGCACGCGGGTCCCACCAGGGAGCGCCCAGGCCAGCGAAGGCGGGGACGAAGTAGCAGCCCTCGTTGTCGTTGATCGAAGCGGCGAGTTGCGCGGACTCGCTCACACTCGAGATGATGCCCATGTTGTTGCGCAGCCAGTTCATGGTTGAGCCGGCGGCAAAGATAGAACCCTCGAGCGCATAGCTGATCTTGCCGTCCGCGGCGATACCGATCGTGGAGACCAGACCGTTCTTGGATTCGACGACCTCGTCGCCGGTGTTCATGAGCATAAAGCAACCCGTGCCATAGGTGTTTTTGGTCTGGCCGGGATGGAAGCAGCAGTGGCCGAACAGCGACGCCTGCTGATCGCCCGCCACGCCCATGATGGGCGGCATGTTGGTCATGATGTCGCTCGCGACGCGGCCGTAGTCGCCCGAGCTCCAACGAACCTCGGGCATCATGGAACGTGGAACGTCAAAGAGCGCCAGCAGGTCGTCGTCCCAATCGAGCGTATGGATATTAAAGAGCGCCGTGCGGCTGGCATTGGTGTAGTCGGTGGCAAAGACCTGACTGCCGGTGAGGTTGTAGATGAGCCAGGTATCGATGGTGCCGAACATGAGGTCGCCCGCCGCCGCGCTCTCACGCGCACCGTCGACGTTGTCGAGGATCCACTGCACCTTGGAAGCCGAGAAATACGGATCGAGCGTGAGTCCCGTACGGGAGCGCACCAGCTCTTCTGCGCCCCGCTCGACCAGCTCGTCGATCAGAGGTGCGGTGCGACGGCATTGCCACACGATGGCGTTATAGATGGGTTGGCCGCTTATGCGGTCCCACACCACCGTGGTCTCGCGCTGGTTGGAGATACCGATGGCGGCGATGCGGTCAGAATGGATGCCGCTCTTAAACTGGACCTCCATCATCACGCCGATCTGGCTGGCAAGCACCTCCATGGGGTCTTGCTCTATCCAACCGGGACGCGGGAAGCTGGTTTTGACGCTACGACGTGCCTGCGCGACGATGCAGCCGTACTCGTCGACGATCGTCGCAAGTACCGAGGTGGTGCCGCAGTCGAGCGCCATGATGTAGGAACCGCCAAAGTTAAACGAGGCATCTTCCATGCCCAGGCTGCCCAGATTCAACGACATCGCTTACACCTTTCTATTGCATCGGGTCGGACAGGACCCGTTCGATCTCTGATGCGGGAAGTGCGCCTTGGCGCAGGATCTGGAGCCCGCCGTGCTGGAACGACACGATGGTCGAGGCGTCGCGACACGGGGTCTCGCCGGCGTCGACGGCAACATCGACCCCCTCCAGGATGCGCTCCTCCACCGTGACAAAACTTGCCGGCGCGGGCGCGCCATGCGTGTTGGCGCTGGTGCAGGCAAGAGGGCTGCCGCAGGCGCGGATGAGCGCTTGCACCACGGGCGAGGCCGAAGCGCGAAGTGCCACCGTGTCGTCGGCGGCGCGCATAAAGGTCGGCACGCAGGGGGCCGCCTTGACCACGATAGTCAGGGCTCCCGGCCAGCATCGTCGCGCGAGTACGCGAGCCTCTTCGGGGATATCCACGCCATAGCGGTCGAGTGCTTCGGCATTATCAACCAGCCAGGCGACCGTTTGGGTGAGCTTGCGCTGCTTGAGGGTAAAGATGCGGCGGTAGCCGGTACCGAGCGCAGGGACCGCGGCGCCATTGACGACAGCCTGCGGATCGCGCGGCCACGATGGGAATTCGCTTGTATCTTGGGGTACGGCGTCCGAGAAGGCGTTGACTGCCACGGCGACACCGTAGACGGTCTCGGTCGGGATCAAGGCCAGGCCGCCGCGGCCGAGCACCTCGGCCGTGCGCTCGACGGCGAGCCGATGCGGCTCGCGCGTTCCCTCGTATACCCGATAGACCGTCTGCATGTGTATGCCTGCCCCTTACGCTCTGGTGAAAGTTTGTTTACTGAGGGGCATTCTCGCACGAAACATTCAGCCTATTTGCCCAGAGCGCATGTTGGTTTGGTGAGCGGCTCTAGTAGTCGGTGAAAGTGAGGGGGTTATTGGACTGCGACGAACTTCTTTGGCCTGCCGGCATGGCGTCTTTGGGCGGCGTAGCGCTCGATGCTGTCTATCGTTATCATCCGACGGCCGTCGACGAGTTCAACATCGAGTTTTCCGGCTTTGACCAGCGCGGTAATCCGCGGAGCGGAGACTTTGAGGTCCAGCGCTGCATCTTTAAATGTTCGGCACGCCGCTTCCCGAGCGTCCTCGTGGTCGATTTCGACTGAAAGGGCCACGACCTCGGCCGAGCGTTCGTACCCTGCCGGAGTCAAACCGTTGTTGAGGTCGTCGGCCAAAAACGCCATCAGCGCCTCGGTGGCATGGGCAATCGCTTCTTCGCGCGTATCGCCATCGGCAAAGGCGCCGGGAATCTGCGGGAAGCTGGCGCAGTAACCGTCGTCTTCTTTTATGAGAACGCAGTCATAGGTAAATCGCTGCCTCATTTTGCCTCCAACTACCATCCAGCTTGGCGACGAATACTTGCCCACGTGCCCTTCTTTGGTCGATCACCACCAGAGCCGTTCACGGGGACAAAACGATCGCCAGAAACATACTTAGCATGACCACCGACTTGCGCGACCTTCACGAATCCATCGTGCTTGAGTAGGGCAATGATTTCCCGAAAGGTAGGAGGTTGCATGGGCCGACCTCTTTCAGCCGTCCTAATTATAAACTACTTTATAATTTTTGTTAACCAGTTAATAAATATTACTGGCGCTGCTTGGGCTCGGTGACGATGGCTCGGACGATGCGGGGGCGATCGGTGAGGTCATGGACGATACGCACGTCCGAAAGGCCTGCCTGGCGACAGAGCTCGGCCGCGGCATCGAGGGCACCCTCGTAGAGCTCGCAGGCAAACAGGCCGCCGGCGCGCAGCATGTAAGGCGCCGCATTGAGCAGGCGGCGGAAGATATCGAGGCCGTCGGCGCCGCCCTCGAGCGCCAGGTCGGGCTCAAAGTCCTTGACCTCGTGCGGCAGCGAGCGCATGACGTCGGTCGGGATGTAAGGCGGGTTGGAGACGAGCACATCAAAGGTGCCCCACTCTTCGCGGGGAATGGAACTCACCAGGTTGGTGAGGCTAAAGACGACCTCATCGGATGTGAGACCGAGCGCGTCGCGGTTTTTGGTGGCCAGATCGATAGCGCGCGGCTCGATATCGGTGGCGGTGCAGGTAACGTGGCCGCGGCGCTCCCAGGCAAGGGAGAGCGAGATGCAGCCCGTGCCGCAGCCGACCTCGAGAACGCGGGCGATGCGGGGCTCGGCTGGGGCAGGCGAAGCGGCATCCTGAGCTGAAGCCGTCTCCTGGTCGGCACCCTCGATGGCGATGCCGTATTCGTCGAGCTCGGACTCGGCGGCTTCCGCGACTTCGGCTTCTGCTGCCTGCGCGGCGGCTTCCTCGGCCTCGCGGTCGGCCAGCTCCTCGGCATAGGCACGGCTGCCGAGCACGTCGCTGCCTAGCGCCGCCTCATCGGCAGCCGTCAGGTTAGCGGCACGGCGCTCGGCAGTCGCGCGCTCGTCGGCCAGCGCGGCCTCGGCCTTGCGTGCCTCCTCGACCTCATCGTTCCAAGGCAGCTCAACACGCTGACGGGCAGCAGCCTCGGGGCTCAGCACCTCGGCATCCAAATAATTGAGGACTTCCTCGACGAGCATCTCGGTTTCGGGGCGCGGAATGAGCACACCGGGGGCGCACGCGACATCGATCATGCGAAACTGCGTGCTGCCCGTGATGTATTGCAGCGGCTCGCCCTTAGCGCGGCGGACAACGGCCGCATGCATAGTCTCGAGCTGGGCCGCGTTAAGCGTCTCGTCCATACGCATATATAGGTCAATGCGCGCCAGGCCCGTGGCGGCGCACAGCAGCCACTCGGCAGAAAGACGGGGGTGCTCCTCGCCGCGCTCGGCCAGGTACTCCTTGGTCCACTCGAGACAACGCTTGATGGTCCAAATCTCGTTTGCCATGGGGCCCTCCCCTCTTAAGCGCCGGACGGCGCGCGAATGTCGGAGCAGATTGTAAGCGAGGCTAGCGCTTGGCAAGGGACGATTGAAGGCGATTATCGAGAATCAGCCCAGAATTTTGCTTGGAACCTGCCTGAAATGTTCATTCGTCGACGTCTAAATCTGCATTCGTCAAGCTTTTGGCAAGGTTGACCCAAAACTGACCAATATCTAACCAAGAACTTGCCACATCGCTTGACGCACGACCCATCAAAAATCGCCCCGCGACTTCTCGGACGCTTTTTCGAGCATTATTTTTAAAAATGATAAGTAACTTTAAGCAGGTAAACAACTTAATTGTTATTAAAGAAGATTGAATAAACTCACAAAGCAATGTGCCCAACCTAGTCATTGGGGACGCTCTTATTTGACTAGTCGTTTAAGAACGTCCCCAATGACTACTAAGCCAGGAGTGTCCCAAACTGCCGGTAGAAAAGGAACGTCCCTAAGTGCCAACTAATCAATTGCCGTCTTCGGCAGCGATGGCAACGCCGCAGGTAGAGGACGGACAGCGAGCGACGTCCAGAGCGAACAAGTTGGCATGAAAAAGGCAAGGCATAGACCTTCTGGTCATGCCTTGCCTTTTGAATGACAAATTGTCGCTCTGGGTGGCGCGCAGCGTCGAGCAGTTACGGCGTTTGGTAAAACGCCGTAACTTAAACGGCCTGTGCCAGCTTCTCGGCGCGCTCTGCGGCGGCGAGCGCCTCGATCACGGTGCCGAGCTGGTCGCCCAGAAGGACGCCGTTGTAGGTGGAGTTGAAACCGATGCGGTGGTCGGTCACGCGGTCCTGGGGCTGGTTGTAGGTGCGGATCTTCTCGGAGCGGTTGCCGTGGCCAATCTGGCTCTGGCGCTCGGCACCAAGCTCTGCCTGCTGCTTCTCGAGCTCCATCTCGTACAGGCGGGCGCGCAGCATCTGCATGCAGACCTCGCGGTTCTGGATCTGGGAGCGCTGCTCCTGGGACTGCACCACGGTGTTAGTGGGCAGGTGGGTGATGCGCACGGCGGAGTAGGTGGTGTTAACGCACTGACCGCCAGGGCCGGAGGCGCAGTAGGTATCGATGCGCAGGTCGGACTGGTTGATCTGGACGTCGATTTCCTCGGCCTCGGGAAGTACGGCGACGGTAGCCGTGGAGGTCTGGATGCGGCCCTGGGACTCGGTCTTGGGGACGCGCTGGACGCGGTGCACGCCGGACTCGAACTTCATGACGGAGTAGACGCGGTCGCCCTCGACCTTGAACTCGATGGACTTAAAGCCGCCGGCCTCGCTGGGGCTGGAATCGAGCACGGTGGTCTTCCAGCCGCGCGACTCGCAGAAGCGCTGGTACATCTTGTACAGGTCGCCGGCAAAGATGGCCGCCTCGTCGCCACCGGCGGCGGAGCGAATCTCGACGATGGTGTTCTTGTCGTCGTTGGGGTCGCTCGGGATGAGCATGTACTTGATGTCTTCCTCGAGCTGGGGGAGCTTGGCCTCGTTTTCGGAGATGTCCATCTGGAGCATCTCCTTCTCATCGGCATCGGTGGTATCGTGCAGCATTTCCTTGGCCGCCTCGATGTCATCGAGCGCGCCGATGTACTCGCGCGAGGCGGCAATGAGGTCAGACTGGTGCGCGTACTCCTTGTTGAGACGCGTGAACTCCTTGATATCGGAGGCGACGGCCGGGTCGGAGAGCTTCTTCTCGAGCTCCTCGTAGGCCTTGATGATCTTTTCGAGCTTGTCGCGCATGGCGGGACTCCTTTATATGCGTGAAGGTGAAAATCGGCAGAGTTGATGGGGCGCACGGCGCCACTGCGGGGGTAAGCCCGGCTAGAACATGTCGATCTTCAGATACATGCGCATCCCTTCGCGTATGGGGTACATAGTTGCGGTCTAACCCATACATGATAGCGTGCGCAGGCAAACCTGCATATAACCCGCACGGAATGATTGGTACAAACAAACCTGGCCCCATTGCACCAAGGGCTTGCTTTTTGGCTAGAGCGTTTGGAGTAGAGCGACGAGGAAGCGAATGCCCTGGAGGTAGGCGCGGCGGGTGATGCGCTCGTTGGTGCCATGGACGCCGCGATCACACTCGTCGTCATCAACCACAAAGGCCGAGAAGCGAATGCACTCAGGGCAAATGTGTTGGTAGTTGGCGGCGTCGGTCGCACCGATCACGGTCGAGGGCACAATTGCCACTGGCTCGAATGATCCGTTTTCCTCCGTCTCCTTTGGATCACGGAAATAGCGGGCGGCGATGGAGCGAACCGCCTCGAGGCCGGGACCACCGATGCGCGGGGACGGCGAGGGTTCGGAGCTGCCGGGGCCTAGCTCCACTTCGACACGACCGGCAAGGTCCGCCCCGGCAACCGCCTCACGGCAGCGCGCCACAACGTCGGCCACGCTCGTGCCCTCGAGCATGCGGAAGTTGATGTTGGCCCACATATCCTGCGGCATTACGTTGGCGCCGGTGCTGCCACCCTCGATCTGCGTGGGTGCGCAGGTGGTCGTCACCAGCGGATAGAGCTTCTTGTTGGCGAGGCAATCGCGGACAATGGCGCCCCCGTTGGCGGCAATTTCATCCGCCGTGTAGAGCCCCAGCTCGACGAGCTGGGCGGCAAGCAAATCGGTCACGCGCGTCGGCCACTCGATATCGCAGATTGCGGTGATGGCACGGCTGAGCACCTCGAGCGACGTGCCGCCGTAGGGATTAGAAGAATGTCCACCCGCGCTCTTTGTCTTGAGCACGATATCGGCATAGCCCTTCTCCGCGAGGTCGGCGTGCATGAGCCAACCCTCGCCCGCGCTGTACTCGGCATCCGAAACGATGCGGTAGTCGCCCTCGTCGATCAGGAACTCGAGCTCAACACCGCGCTCCTCGAGCGCGCGGCCGATGGTGCCTGCGCCGTACTGCGTGGTTTCCTCGTCCTGGCCAAAGGCCAGGAGCAGCGTGCGCTCGTGCTGCCAACCGTGCGCCAGCGCATACTCGACAGCCTCGAGAATGCCTGCGACCTGGTCCTTCATGTCGATCGCACCGCGACCCCAAATGTAGGTGTCGTCCACGTGCCCGCTAAAGGGGGCGTGCGTCCAGTCGGCCTCGGTACCCGGCACCACGGGGACCACGTCCATGTGGCCCATGAGCATAACGGGCTTGAGGGCAGGGTCGGAACCGCTAAGTGTCACCAGCAGCGAATGATCGATAAGCTCGACCTCGCCCGCCGCAAATACGTGCGGCCAGGCCTGCTGCATATAGGCGCGCAGGTCGTCGAACGGCTGCCAGTTCACCGCCTCGGCATCCATGCTCGAGATGGTCGGAAACGACAGCACGCGCCCCAGGCGCTCGCACGCGCCAGTTTCATCCAAATCGGCAAAATCATCCTCATGCGCAAAGAAGCGCCAAACCTCGGCCATGACATCCTTTCGATTGTGATGACGAGGGCCGCCCCACCGGAGCGGCCCTGCCACGTAAGCGTTTGCGGTCGGTTATTTGTCCTCGAGATAACGCGAGAGGAACTCGCGAGTGCGCTGGTGCTTGGGGTTGCCGAAGAGCTCGGCCGGCGCGGCATCCTCGAGCACCACGCCCTTGTCCATAAAGACCACGCGGTCGGACACGGTTCGGGCAAAGGCCATCTCGTGCGTGACGACGACCATGGTCATGCCGTCGGCAGCGAGCTTGCGCATGACCTCGAGCACCTCTCCCACGATCTCGGGGTCGAGTGCGGAGGTCGGCTCGTCGAACAGCATGATCTGCGGATTCATGCACAGGGCGCGCGCGATGGCCACGCGCTGCTTTTGGCCACCGGATAGGCGGCCCACGGCGGCGTGCGCGAACTTTTCGAGCCCCACGCTCGTCAGATGCTCCATCGCGACCTTCTCGGCCTCGGCCTTGCTCATCTTTTTGAGCGTGACGGGCGCGAGCGTGCAGTTGTCGAGCACATCCATGTTGTTGAACAGGTTAAAGCCCTGGAACACCATGCCGATGTCCTCACGCAGCTTGTTAATGTTGCAGCGCTCGGCCGTAAGGTCCTGGCCGTGGAACCAGATGTGGCCCGCGTCCGGGGTCTCGAGCAGGTTGAGGCAGCGCAGGAAGGTCGACTTGCCCGAGCCCGAGGCGCCGATAATGGTAACGACCTCGCCGGGGTTAACGGACAGGTCGATGCCCTTGAGCACCTCGAGCGAGCCGAAGCTCTTGCGCAGGCCCTCGACGCGGATGAGCGGCTCATTGGTCTGTGCGGCGGCCGCGGTGCCGGTAGTGGCGATATCTGCCATGATGATTCTCCTCGTCTTGAGCCTAGTTGGAGCTGGGCAGCGTTGCCGGGGCCTCGGCGCCGAGCTTTTTGCCAAAGGCCTCGAGCAGGCGGCTCGCCACGAGCGTCAGGATCAGGTAGACCACGAGCGCCACGCAGTAGACCTCCATCTGGCGGTAGTACACGCCGGCGACGGTGGTGGTGGCGTACATGAGGTCGAACACGCCGATGACCGAAAGCACCGACGAGTCCTTGATGTTGATGATGAGCTCGTTGGTGAGCGCGGGGATCGCGTTTTTAATGCCCTGGGGGAACACGACCTTGCGCATAGCCTGCCACTGCGACAGACCCAGCGAGCGCGCCGCCTCGGCCTGGCCGGGATCGATGGACTCGATACCGCCGCGCAGGACCTCCATCATGTAGGCGGTGGAGTTGAGCGAGATGGTGACGAGACCGGCGGTGAAGGTACTCCAAATCTGGTTGGCCTGGGCGGTCTCGAAGCCCATGCCGCGCAAAACGGTGAAGCCCGCATAATAGATGAGCAGGCCCTGGACCATCATGGGCGTGCCGCGCACGATGGTGGAGTAGATGGTCGCAAAGCCGCGGCCGACACTCTTAAAGAAGCGCACCAGGTCGTTATCCACGCGGTCGAACGTCTGAATACGCAGGAACACAAAGAGCAGCGCCAGGAAAAAGGCGATGACGGTACCAAGGGTCGCAAGTGCGATGGTGATCTCGATGCCGCGGATAAAGAAGTCGCCGCTCTTATAGGTCATGTAGACCAGGCTCGGCAAAAAGTCGCTGGGATTGGAGTCCGAGACAATGCTCACCTGCACCAGGTCGATAAACGACATGACACAGCGGTCGACAAAGAAGATCGCCGCGATGGCGACCACGACGTAGCTGCCTAAGCGCGCGCCGCGACGGAAGCGCTCGGATGCGAACGGCGACTTTTCGCGATAGTCGTTCCAGTGCATGAGTTTGGTGACGAGCGCCGCCGCCGACACGACGAGCCAGGCCCAAAGAATCGCCCAAAGGCAATCCTGGAAGATACCGGTGGGGGCCAAGAAGCTCAGCGGCGTGGGATTGCGCTGGCTAAACGCCAGGCCGAGCGCCGCGATGACGCTCGTGCCCAGGTACACATAACGGTGATCGGCCTTGATAAAGGAGGCCAGACGATTGATGGTTTTCATGCTGCCTCCCTATGCCGGCTGACGGTCGAGGCACGCGTCCCACATTTGGTCGCGTTCCTCTTGGCTAATGCCCTTGAGTGTCTTGTCGATGAGCTTAAGCAGCTTATCCGAGCCCTTGCGGCAGCCGACGTTTGCCGTGACCTCCTGCTTAAAGCCCTCGCCCTCGGCAAATTGAATCGGCACGATACCCGGGTTTTGGGCCATATAGCCCTTCTCGTTCTCGGTGTTGTAGGTCACGGCGTCGCACGTGCCCTGCAGCAGATTCGAGAACACCGTGGGGACGGAGTCGACCGGGTTCTTGTGCACAACGCCCGGGATCTCGTCGATGACGGTGTCGAGCATGGTGTCCTTTTGGCCGAGTACCGTGGCACCGCTAAAGTCGCTGAGCTTGGTCGCGTTTTGGTAGGGCGAGCCCTCTTTTACGAACAGGCCAAAGTAGCCAATGAAGTACGGATCGGAAAAGCCGACGGACTCCTCGCGCTCGGGCGTGGTGCTCATGCCGGCAATAATGAGGTCGATCTGGCCGTTGTTGAGCGAATCGATGAGGCCCGAGAAGCTCTGCTTGACGGCAACGGGCTCGCCGCCAAGGGCCTTGCAGACGATCTTTGCGATCTGAACATCGTAGCCATCGGCGTAAGCGCCCTGCACGTTGTCGATGGGGATGGTGTACTCACTGGCTTCGGAAACCTGCCAGTTGTACGGGGCGTAGGCCGCCTCCATGCCAATGCGGATCTTGTCCTTGCCAATCACGGAATCGGACAGGTCGTCGCGACCGCCGCCCGTCGTGGGCTGAACCACCTTGAGCGTGGACGGGCGCTGACAGCCGGCGAGCGCGCCGGCGACGACGGAAGCGCTCGCAGCGAGAGCGCTACCCAAAAAGATGCGACGGCTGCATACCGGCTGGGTCTGCATGCCGCGCTGTTGCCGAGGTTGCATCTGGTGCCTTCCCTATTTTGCGTTACTGACAATAAGACAGGATATACGCCCGCAACCAGCAGCGCGGCATGTGCGCGAAAAATTAATAGACACACAGCAGTCGTTTAAGAACGTCCCCAATGACTACCTACCAAAAAGCCTCCCTGCCGGGGACGGCAGGGAGGCTTAGCGGGTGGGAAGGGACAAAGGGGCTGTCCCTTTGTCACGTCTAGAGCAGGGTGACGCTAAAGCTGCGGACGTCTGTCTCGCCCGGCGCCAGCGTAATGGTGTTGACCTTGTGCTCAAAGACGTCGTGCTCGGTGTCCATGGTGGTGTGACCGGTCCAGGGCTCGAGCGCCACAAACGGGGCGTCGTTGGCGGCAGACCACACGCCGATGTACTTAAAGCCCTCAAAGTCGATCTTGACGCCGTGGCCCGACTTGCGGCCGCGCAGCGTGAGCGTGGAGCCCGGGGTATCGGTGAACATGATGGCATCGTTATCGAAGCTGCGGTGCGTGATGGGCAGCACGTCCGAGTTATCGGGCGCCTTGTAGCTACCCTCGAACGTCATAAGACCGTCGGGCGTGATGATGGGAGCCTCATTAGTCCAAGCCTCGGTAAACGCCAACTCGTAATCCTCGAATGCCTCGTCCTCGGCACCGGGAGCTGGTACGTTAAATGCGGGGTGGCCGCCCACCGAGAACGGCAGGTCCACGTCGCCGGTGTTGGTGACGGCAAAGGTCTGGGTAAGCGTGGCGTCGCCGGTTAGGGCATAGGTCATGTTGAGCTTAAAGTGGTAGGGGAAAGCCTTGAGCGACTCGGGCGTATCGGTGATCTCGTAAGTTACCGAGGAGCCGTCCTCCGAAACCTCGACCAGCTTGTGCTCGACGATGCGCGCGAGTCCGTGGCGCGGCATCTCGCAGGTGCCGGCCGCAGACGTTGCCGTGTTGTTGCGCAGCGAGCCCACAATGGGGAACAGGATGGGCGCGTGCTTGCCCCAAAAGGCGGGGTCGCCCTGCCACAGATACTCGTTGCCGTTGAGGGCAAGGCTCGTGAGCTGGGCGCCCATGGAATCGATGGCCGCGGTGAGGCCGCCGCGCTTGATGGTAGTGACGGTAGACATGCTACTTCCTCCAAAAGTAAACAATAGTGTCGAGGGCTATTGTCCCACTCTTGGCGGCAAGGAGAAGCGGCAGGCGCAGCTATTGAGCGATTGCGTAAAGGTCGAATCCGCCCTGCGGCGTGCTGTCGACCGTATCGGGCGCCTGCGAGTTAAAGCTCACGGGAACCATGCGCTTTGAGGCACGGAAGCGCGTGCCATCGGTGGCGACGGGCGGCTCGTCGACCGTGAGCTCGTAGTCGCCGGGCTTGAGCTCGATGCCGTCGCCAGCGGAGTTGACATATTGATACTCGTCAATCGCCTGCCCCCTGAGTGTGCGGCCCACGATGTGGATGAGCATCTGGCTGTCGCCGCGGGCGGTGTCCCATGTCGCACCGTCCTTGACCTCGACCGACACATGCACCGAGCGCGTGCGGCTGAGCGATTGCTCCACGGACATCTCGACCTTGGCGGCATCTTTGCGCTGTTGCTCCACATGGCTCCAGACATTTCCGATCGCCGAGCAAGCGATGACGCCGGCCATAAAGGCGATGAGGATGGGGCCGAGCGGCGAGCGGCGGGCCGCGTCTTCCTCACGAGCTAGGTTGGGGCGATGCGTGGGGGCGGGCGCCCGGGCACCCTGCGCGGGCACGTCGAGTATGCTGAAGGACGCCGTACTGCCGGGATCGATGTTATGGCGCGGCTGCGGGGTCTTGGCCGGCGAGATGGACATGTCCGCCGGCTCACCGAGTGTGGCCGTGGCATCGGCCTTAGCCTCGTCGGCCTCGGCCTGGGCCCAGGCCTGTTCAAAGGTTAGGGGCTCGGCGGAGTCGGAAGCGGCGTCCGTCTCGACGGCATCGTTGCCGGTCTCGCCCTCGTCGCTCGACACGTCACGCGGCGCGGGCTCGTCCCACTCCTCGTCCGGAGCCTCGCCCTCGCTATACCACCATTCAAAGTTATCGATATCCATACGGGGCGCCCCTTAGGCCTCGCAAATAAACACTTGCTAGCCTTATACCCTCAGACGGCACGAGGGCTCGCACGGAATGCGAAAAAGGGCTGCTCCTTTGTCGCATCGAAACGAATCTGTTTGCGTTTAGCCGCGGGTAATCTTATTTCTCAACAAGAAGTCGACTGCCCCCACGATTCTGATGCCATCGATGTCCGTTGGATGGTCGCCATCCCTGACAATCAGGATCTTCTCATACGAATCAGGAATTTTTTCTAGCGTGCTTAGCTTGAGCGGTCGCAGCTCGCGTTCTCTTGTCGCCTCGGCATCGATTCGTTCGGTAACCTGGATATATTTGCGGTCCGATCCCTCGCCGATTGCGACAAAGTCGATTTCCCCCGCGCGCAGATGGCCGCAAAACACTTCGTATCCTTCAAATACAAGCTGGTTGTAGATAACGTTCTCGAGCATCCTTCCGCTATCGCTACCTCTATATCCGTCAAGATAGCTGCGAATTCCCGTATCAGCTATGTAATATTTACCGCCTGTCTTAAGGAGCTCCCGCCCCTTGATGTCATACCTTTTTGCTTTGGTAAACAGGTACGTCTCTTCCAGAGCGTCAATATATGCCGACACCGTCGATGCGTTGGTCTTACCGCCTGCCGATTCGTTGAGCGTCCCTACGATTTTGTTGACCGAGGTTTGGTTGGAGATGTTGTCTGCCAGATACGCACAGAGCCGCTCGAGAACATCGCGCTTGGTGATAGCTCCGCGACCCCTACGCGTCGCACGCGACAGGATATCGCGCGCGACGATCGTCTGGTAGAGGCTACGGATATAGTCGCGGCACGGCTCACGTCTCGGCTCATCATGGGCCAGAAACGGCATGCCGCCATAGGTTATGTACTGCTCAAGCACGGTATTTGAATTAAGGCGATCGCCCGTCTTGGAAACGAGTTCGACCCTCTCACCAAGCCCTTCAGCGGCGACCGCATCAATCGAGCGAAAATCAAGATATTCGCTAAACGTGAGAGGCTGCATCTTGACCTCGACATATCGGCCCGAGATAAGCGTTGCGAGCTCGCTCGATAGCAAAAAGGCATTGGAGCCCGTGACATAGATATCGCACGGCAAATCCACTCGGAGCGAGTTGACCGCCTTTTCCCAACCTTCGACATTCTGGAGCTCGTCAAAGAACAGGTAGGGATGATCGATGCCGTCGATGCGCTCCCGAACCATACGATAAAACGTCAGATAATCCGTAATTCCCGCGTACTCTAGAGATTCCATCTTAAAGGTCAGCAAACGCTCGGCTGGCACCCCCTGTTGCGCCAGATAGTCCCTCATCATGTCCAATAACGTTGATTTGCCACAACGGCGTATGCCTGTCACGATTTTGATGAGGTCGGTATCCTGAAAAGCAATGAGCCGATCAAGATAACGGCTTCGGCGAACGATATCCATAGAGTCTCCCTAGCGCCCGACCAGACATGAAACCTTATAAACTTGCATTATTTGCAAGTTTATAAGATGTTACCTTAGAAACTTGCAGAACTTGCAAGTTTCTAAGGTATGGAATGTGACAAACGGACTGCCCCTTTGTCACATCGCGAGGGCAGCGCGAATGGAGGGGGCCTCGAGGGCCTCGCGGAGCCAGGGGGCCAGCTGCTCGGGATGACCCTGCAGGTAGCCGTCGAGCTCGGACGGGGCCACGCGACGCACCTCCGAGATTTCCTCTTGGTTGATGCGTAGCTCGCCCGGCTCAACATGGGCTGCGAACACCTCGCACCATTCGCACTCGCAGCGACCGTCGCCGTGGTCCTCGCGGTACACCACGTGTCCGAGGTGCTTAAGATCGGCGGGATCGCGCGTAATGCCGAGCTCTTCGTTGATGCGACGCGCCGTGGCGGCCGCGACGTCTTCCCCGGGGAGCGGATGGCCGGCAGCTATCGGCCAACACTCCGCCCCACAGGCGTTTGAGCGGACTGCGGCGACAGAGCAGCAGGCGCGCGCCTTCGCCCCGGCCCTCGACCAAAAGCGTCAGAAATGCCTGATGCAGAATGCCCTTGCCGGTATGGGCCTCGATGCGGTCGACGGGGCCAAGCGTCTCGCCGGTCGCAGCATCGACCGCCACGACCTCGGCGCCCGCACCGCCCTCATCCCAGCCGGCGCGCAGAATGCGGGCTGCGGCCTCCTCAAGCGCAAACTTGCCCTCGCCCGCTGCAACCTTTGTCGTGTGCATACCCATGGGATCTCCCGTCGCCCGCGATGTATCTGAGACCATCTTCGCCTGTATTGCGACTATACAGGCAAGCGCAGCCTGCGACAAAGGGGGCGGGCACCTGACACATTCTGGTAGAGTTGCAGGGACTGAATCCAGCTCATATAACGCAACATGGGAGCAACTACCTTGACCACCGCAACTTCGTCCACAACAGCATCAACCGCCGCCGCGCTCTCCCCCGCGCGCACCAAGCTCTGCCTGGCGCTGCTCGTGCTGTTAGGTTTTTCGCTCGGCTGCTCCGAGTTCGTGGTCATCGGCATCGAAAGTGACTTGGCGACGGAACTCGGCATATCGCTTGCCACCGCAGGCCAGCTCATCAGCGTGTTTGCGCTTGTCTACGCCATCGCCACGCCAGTGCTTGCGCTCGGCACGGGGCGTTTTCGCCGCTACCAGCTGCTCGTGTGCTACAGCATCGTCTTTGTGCTCGGCAACCTGGTCATGGCGTTGGCGCCCAACTTCCAGGTGCTGTTTATCTCGCGTATTGTCCTGGGCTCCGTCTCGGGCGCACTGCTCGCCGTGGGTGTGACGTACATCCCCGAGCTGCTGTCCCCGCAGCAAACTTCGCTTGCCATCTCGGTGGTATATGGTGCGTTTTCCGTGGCAATGGTCTTTGTCACTTCGATCGGCAAGTTTGTGGCCGACACGCTCGATTGGCACGTGGCCATGTACGGCACGCTCGCCTTTGCCGTTTTGATCTGCGGAGCGCTCGTGGCGTTTATGCCGCGCGCTGGGCAAACCGACGAGCCCGCCACTTTTCGCGAGCAGGCGGGTCTGCTACGCGAGCCGAGCATCATCACCGGCATGCTCATCTTTTTGTTTGGCGTGGGCTCGGTCTACGTATTCTACGGCTACGTGACGCCTTATCTTGAGCAGGTGTTGGGTATGGGCACTGTTCAGGCGAGCACCACGCTCATGGCCTACGGCGTGTTCTGCCTGATCTCGAACATCCTGGGCGGATGGATCGATGCGCGCTTTGGCATGAAGGCGCTGCTTGTGACGTTTGTGCTGCAGGCTGCGGCGCTACTCGGACTGTTTGCCGTGGGCGGCACCATGCCGCTCGCGCTGGTCTTTGTCTTTAGCTTGGCGCTGCTCATGTACCTGTTCTCGGTGTCGTGCATCACGCACTTTATGGACGTGGCACGCAGCCGCCATCCCAAGTCGATGGTACTCGCAAGTTCGGTTGAGCCCATGGCGTTTAACGTCGGCATCTCTTTTGGCACCGCAGTGGGCGGCGCCGTGGTAAGCAGCATTGGCATTGCGTACGTGGGCGCAGTGGGCGCCGCGTTCTCGCTTGTGGCCTGGGCGCTCACGCTGGTGACGATCAAGCTGGCTCGCTGGGAGCGCCGCCGTCAATCAGCACAGCCCCGGATGCAGGCATAGGGGCGAACATAGCCCAAGGTGGCGAGCAACCGGTGAAAACCGTCCCATACAAGTAGTGTTTATCCGCACGGAAGCTTCAGCAGTGCAATTTCGTGTACTTCGGATACACGCTTTTCTACGATTTCGTGTATCCGAAGTACACGAAATGCGCGTGGGGTAACTCAAAGGCGGCGACAGACGCATTGTCTGCCGCCGCCTTCTACACCGGATTTTATAGATATGTGGGGCGTTTATTCCATGCCCAGCAGCTCGCGCATCTGGGTTGCGTAGTTAGATGCCATGTTGCCGTAGACAATCTGCACGCCGCCGTTAACATGCACGATGCCGCGCGCTTCGAGCTTTTCGGTAAACTCGGCGTCATCAACCACCTTGTCACAGTCATTGAGCTGGATGCGCAGACGGGTGAAGCAGGCCTCGACAGACTTAATGTTGTTGTCGCCGCCCACTGCCTCAACGATGGCGGGAATGAGGTCGCTGATCACGGTCTTGGGAGCCTTTTCGGCCTCATCGTCGGACTCTTCCTCGCGGCCGGGGGTCTTAAGGCCCTTCTTAAGAATGATGAACTTGAAGACGAAGTAGTACACCACGAAGTAGATGGGGCCGAGGAACAGGATAACCTGCCAGTTGGAGCCCTTGGCTGCACCCATAATGCCGTTAAAGATCAACGACAGGAGCGGGCCGCCGAAGGACGCGGAACCGGCCACGTTGAACTGCAGGATATAGGTCAGCGCATAGGCAAGACCAGCCATGAGAGCGTGGAACACGTAGAGGATGGGCGCAATGAACAGGAAGGAGTACTCGAGCGGCTCGGTAATGCCGGAGAGGATGCAAGGCACCACGATGGCGATCATGAGCGCTGCGGTCTTCTTCTTGTTCTTGGGAAGTGCCGTCTTGTAGAAGGCGAGTGCAGCGCCGGGCAGGCCGAACATGGCGAAGATAACCTTGCCGTTCATGACAAAACGGCTGACCTCGATGTTAAACGGCGTGCTGGGAGAGCCCAGGATCGCGTTGTAGATATTGATAGCGCCCTGAACAGTCTGGCCGTCGATGGTCTCGACGCCACCGAGCGACGTGAAGAAGAACGGCAAATAGACAAAGTGATGCAGGCCAAAAGGCAGGAGCATGCGCTCGCCGGCGCCGTAGACAAATGCACCAAAGGCACCCGTGGTCTTGATGAACTCGGACAGCGCACCGAGAGCGTTCTGAATAAACGGGAAAACAAAGGACATGACCAATGCGAGGATGCTGCATGAGAGCAGCGTCACCGCCGGAATAAAGCGCGTGCCGTTGAAGATGGAGAACACGGCAGGCAGCTCAATCTTGTAGTAACGGTTATGCAACCATGCGACGATTGCACCCACCAGAAGACCGCCGATAACGCCAGTGTCGAGCGTGGTGATACCGAGGATCGTGCTCTGGCCCGTCGTAAGATTCGCGGGATCGATAACGCCAGTCGCCGTAAGGAACGTGCCCATCACGGAGTTCATGCACATGTAGCCCAAAAAGCCACAAAGCGCCGCGGTAGCCTTCTCGGACTTGGCGAAGCCATAGGCGAGACAAATCGAGAAGATAACCGGGATGTTGTTCATAACGATGCCGGCAGCGGCCTTAAGAATCGAAAAGAAAATCGCAAAGCCCGGAGCAGCAAGCCAGGGAACAGCTGCCGTAAGGGTGGGGCTGGTAAAGGCATTACCAAAGCCCTGAAGGATGCCGGCGATTGGCAGGATCAGGACAGGCGTCATGAGGACTTTGCCCAGGCGCTGGAACTTAGCCAGCAGCTCATCTTTGTTCATGGGATACCCCTCTTAAAGAAACGGGGCGTGCAGTTCTACAACCCACACGCCCCATAACAGTTATTATGCGCTGTAGGACTGACTACTTAAGCTCCGGCCAGTAATCCTTATTGGCCTCGATGAGCTTATCGAGCACCTTACGCGCCTTCTTTGCGTCACCGACCAGACGATTAAGCGTGAGTGCCTGCAAAGCCTTCTCGTAGGAACCCTCCATCCAAGCCTCAACAGTCAGGCGCTCATAGGCGTACTGGTTCTCCATAAGACCGCGATAGAAGGTACCAATCTTACCGACAGCGTAGGGCTGCGGGCCATTGGCGCCCACGCTTGCCGCGACCTCGACCATGGCGTCATCGGGCATACCCTCGATAATGCCGTTGTTGGGCACGATGACAATGAAGGTCTTATTGGTGTTGCGATAAATGGCCGAGGTGATTTCCACGATCATATCGCCATGAGCATCGTTCTGCACAACCGAGGAGTTCTTTGCGGTGCCGACTTTGGCAACACGCTCGCACTCGGCGAACACGCGCTTCTCACGACCGTTGATGACCTCGTCGGAACGAGTGTAGTCGGGGTCGAGGTGAGCGACCTTGTACTCGGGATACAGATAGTACTGCAGATAAGTGTTGGGCAGATAGTCGGGGAAGTCCTCGAGCATGTCCTTGACCATGGCGTAGGTATCAAGCCAGGACTGGTCACGCTGCTCGGCATCGGCAGGAAGGAAGCCGTTCTTCTCCGTGTACTCCTTAATCTGCGGGACGAGGTCATGGCCCTCTTCATCGTAGATGTGCTTGAACCAACCGAAGTGATTGAGACCAAAGTACACGGGCTCCGTCTTGCTCATATCGCGACCGAGCAGGCGACCGTAAGAGCGCATGAGGTTGACGGGCTGATCGCAGATGTTGAGGACGCGATGCTCATCGGGCAGGACGCGCTCGAGACCATATGCCACAATAGCAGCCGGGTTGGTGTAGTTGATAATCCACGCCTCCGGGCTATGAGCGCGAACGTCGTTGACGATCTCAACCATGTCATGCATGGAGCGCATACCGTAAGCCATGCCGCCAGGGCCCACCGTTTCCTGGCCGATGATTCCCATATGCAGCGGAATCTTCTCGTCCTTGCTACGCATCTCGTAGCCGCCGGTACGAATCTGGCAGAGCACAAAGTCGACGTCGGTGTAAGCCTCGTCCTTATCGGTGGTGTAACCAAACTCCACACCGGGCTCCTCCTCGGCGAAGAGGATCTTGCCAAACTCGCCGATCGGACGCTGACGCTCGGCATCGATGTCATAGAGCATCACGCGGTTCAGCGGCAGAATGTCCATGTGCTTGGTCAGGGCTTTAAGAATGCCAGGGCACCACGTGGAGCCGCCGCCAACGATCACAATATTGAGCTTATCCTTCATGTTCCGTCCCTCCAGGGTTGGCTGATCGGTGTTCTCGAAGGCCTTGGGCTCCGCGGTTGTCCTCGGCTTGCTTCGTTTCGATTGATATTTTGCGACATGAGGTTATCTGAGAGTCTCCGTGTGGGCCAATGCGAAACGGGGACACATGATTTCGCTCACAACACAGATATGTGTAGGCAGACACGCACGTTTGCCCAGTTCACGGGCAATAGGCAATCTTGACCGATTACCGATTTCTCACCTGGCAACACAAAGCGGTACCATATATACGACGAGGTGCGAGGGGCTGAAACATCTTATGAAAGATCAAGAATCTTTTTATGATCACGTGCGAGCTGGCGAGAGCAAGCTCAACGATCTCGAAGGCGAAATCATGCGCTACATCATCGAGCTGCGTGATGATATTGACGATGTCACGCTTAAGAGCGTTGCTGAACGGTTCTTCGTCGCTCCCAATACAATCGTCAGGCTTGCCCACAAGCTTGGCTTCTCGGGGTTTACGGAGCTCAAACAATCGTATTCCGCCTCGCTCGACCGCAATCGATTCACTATCGAGGCACTTCCTCTTGATACCCAGCTCGTACAGACCAAAGATCTGCTTAACGACCGGGTCATCGATTCGGTTGTGAGTCTTATCCAGGACGCCTCGCATATCGTGTTCTTCTGCTCGGGCTTTTCGAAGTACCCGTGCCTCGAAATGGCTGAAAAGCTCAAAATAATGGGCAAGAATACCGACACGCTCAGTGAACGCCACGTCATGAGGCATTACGCAGAACTCCTCGGCAAAAACGACCTGGTCTTCAGCGTTTCCGTAAGCGGCGAGACGCAGGTGTCTATTGACGCCACATCGATAGCCAAAACGCGCGGATGCAAGGTCGTCACGCTCACCGGCTTTTCTCGAAATTCTCTCTCGAAACTAGCCGACTACCCTATCTACACCGTGCAAAAAGAAATCCGCTTGGGCAGCATGGACCTCGACAGTCGATTGATGTTCTATTACGTTTTCGAATTGATATTTGAGCGCTACTTCAAACTGGCCAAGAAATAAAACTTGGCATGCGCCCGGCTTCGACTCTTTAGCAGCCTTCTATATGAAAGGTATCGTCCTGTGCAACGCGTACTGTTTATCTGCCATGGCAACATCTGCCGCTCGACGATGGCCGAGTCGGTGTTTACCGAGCTCGTGCGGCGCGCCGGGCGCGCGGGCGAG
>CALLSB010000140.1:0-2295 GCA_938014225.1 uncultured Collinsella sp.
GCGACATCAACATTCCCGCACTGCTGGCCAAGCAGATTATCTTGGGCGTGGGCCTGGGCCTCGCCATCGGCTGGGCGGCGGGCCGCCTGATTGAACGCGCGCACGCAACGGCCGAGGGCGCGCAGACCATCTTTTTGTTCGCCGTGGCCATCGTCGCCTACGCGCTGCCGAGCTACCTGGGCGGCAACGGATTTTTGGCCGTGTACCTGGCCGGCATTGTGCTGGGTGCGAGCGACATCACCGGCAAGGTCGAGATGGCGCACTTCTTCGATACCCTCACCGAGATGGCCGAGATGACGATCTTCTTCTTGCTCGGCCTGCTCGTAACGCCCGCACGCCTGCCGCAGATGCTGCTGCCGGGCCTGGCGCTCATGGCGTTTATGCTCTTTGTGAGCCGCCCCATCGCCGTCGGCGTGCTCCTAGCGCCCTTTAAGACGAACCCTCGCCAGGTTGCGCTCGTAAGCTGGGCGGGTCTGCGCGGCGCGGCTTCGGTCGTGTTTAGCCTCTTTACCGTGGTGGCCGGTGTTCCTGGCGGTCACGACCTGTTTGACCTGGTATTTGTGATTGCCGTGTCGAGCATTGTGGTGCAGGGCTCGCTGCTACCGGCGGTGGCGAAAAAGCTCAATATGATCGACGCGGAAGGCGACGTGCGCCGTACGTTTAACGATTACCGCGACGAGGACGGCATGTCGTTTGTCAAGTTCAAGGTGGGCGCGGGCCATCCGTTTTCCGGACGCTCGCTCGCCGATATTGGCAGCGCCACGGACATGCTCGTCGTCCTGGTGCTGCGCGATGGCGCGCACCCGGTGCTGCCCAATGGCGATACCGTGATTGAGGAAGGCGACCTATTGGTGATGGCTGCCCCGACGTTTGAAGAGCGTGCCGAGGTTACGCTGCGCGAGGTCACCGTGACGCCCCACGGTCGCCTGGCCGGCCAGCGCCTGCGCGACGTGCCGCAAGGCAAGCATCCGTTTATTGTGGTGATGCTCAAGCGCGACGGCCAAACGATCATTCCCGATGGCAACACCCTAATATACGCCGGCGACGAAGCCGTCATTGCCACACTGGCGTCGTAGCGGGCAGGAGGTAGCTAATTTGCGGCGAAGAGATCAAGCGCCTAGAGAACCTCATGTCTTCGCTCGCAGATTTGGATTTGCCTGAGGAGTAAGGTCACCTCTCCCCCATGTAACCATCCTGTAAATCATAGCGGCGCACTCGGGTTTTGCTGTGATGCGGTCGCGCCTGACGCTGCACTGTGCTAAAGTATCCCGAACGTTCAAACGACTACGAGGGGGAAATAGAAGATGGCACGTGTGCACAACTTCTCAGCTGGCCCGGCCGCACTGCCCACAAGCGTGCTCGCCGAGATCGCCGACGAGATGATGGACTACCGCGGTTGCGGCATGTCCGTGCTCGAGATGAGCCATCGATCTAGCATGTACCAGCAGATCATCGACGACGCTGAGGCAACCCTACGCCGTCTGCTGAGCATCCCGGACAGCTACCGTGTCCTGTTTTTGCAGGGCGGCGCCACGCTGCAGTTTGCGGGCATCCCCATGAACCTCATGCGCCGCGGCCGCGCCGGCTACGTCGTGACCGGCAACTTTGCCAACAAGGCGTACAAGGAGGCCGCCAAGTACGGCGAGACCGTGCTGCTCGCGAGCTCCGAAGACACCAATTTCGACCACATTCCCAACATGGCCGACATCAACGCGCGCATTGCCGCCGAGGCCGCGGGCGACGGGCTCGACTACGTCTACATCTGCCAGAACAACACTATCTTTGGCACCATGTTCCACGAGCTGCCCGATTGCGGCGACGTACCGCTGGTCGCCGATGTCTCGAGCTGCTTTTTGTCACAGCCGCTCGACGTTGAGCGCTACGGGCTCATTTACGCCGGCGCGCAGAAAAACGCCGGCGCCGCGGGCGTGACTGTGGTCATCGTGCGCGACGACCTCATCGCAGATGGCCCAGCCTTTGCGCAGACGCCGCAGTACCTGGACCTTAAGGCCCAGGCCGCCAAGGGTTCCATGCTCAACACGCCCAACACCTTTGGCATCTACGTGTGCGGCAAGGTGTTCCGTTGGGTTGAGCAGACCGGCGGACTTGCCGCCATGGCAGAGCGCAACTGGACCAAGGCTAACCTACTCTACAACCTGCTCGAGCACAGCGAGCTGTTCCATGGCACCGCGCAGGCCGACAGTCGCTCCATCGCCAACGTCACCTTCCGCACCGACGAAGCCGAACTCGACGCGGCCTTTGTCGCAGGCGCGGCCGAGCACCAGATTCAAAACG
>CALLSB010000141.1:0-5194 GCA_938014225.1 uncultured Collinsella sp.
AGTGGGAACGGCGATGAGCAGCGGCAGGCGACGATGAATCCGCAGCAGGCCGCGCATCTTGTTGATGGGCTTGTTTGGCTGCGCAATGCGTGCGCCCACGCCCTTGGCACAGTCCATGGCTGATCCTCCGCCAAAGCCGATAATGGCCTGGCAGGCGCTCTCTCGATACAGGAACGCCGCTTCTTCCACGTTTGAAACCGTGGGGTTTGCACGCGTTTCGGCATAGACCGTAACGCCAATCCCCCTGGATGCGAGCGCCGTCTCGAGCGGTGCCGTGAGCCCCAGACGGGCAATGCCGGGATCCGTCACGATAAGGACCTTCTGGATCGAGCGCTTTTGAAGCACCGCGGGCACATCCTCGGCATGCTCTAAAATGCGCGGCTCGGTATAGGGCAGGATCGGCAATGCAATGCGAAAAACCGTCTGATATGTTCGGCACCAGGCACGACGGGCTAGATGCATAAAGGAAACTCCTTCATTTGTTGATAGGTCAACATTTGCTCGCCCGATTGTACTCAGCGGCGGTCAAAGACGGCCTGCCAATCGTTAATCAATCAACATCTTCATATCTCAAAATTGTTTTATTAAAAATCATTCCTAATAGGCTTCACATTTGGTTGCATTTATGGATAATAGAACTCGTCAAGACGCACGTCCGGAGAGGGCCCTTACGGGACCGGACGAGCGCGCAATCGCCATCGATCGAAAGGATCGAATCATGAAGTTTGTTTGCCCCGTTTGCGGTTATGTGGAAGAGTTCGACGGCGACCAGCTGCCCGAGGATTTTAAGTGCCCCCAGTGCGGCGTTCCCGGTTCTCGTTTCCTGAAGCAGGAGGAGGGCCAGCTCGAGTGGGCCGCCGAGCACGTCGTGGGCGTCGCCAAGATGGAGGGTGTCTCTGAGGACATCGTTGCCGACCTGCGCGCCAACTTTGAGGGCGAGTGCTCCGAGGTCGGTATGTACCTGGCCATGGCTCGCGTCGCTCATCGCGAGGGCTATCCCGAGATCGGCCTGTACTGGGAGAAGGCTGCCCACGAGGAGGCCGAGCACGCCGCCAAGTTCGCTGAGCTCCTGGGCGAGGTCGTGACCGACTCTACCAAGAAGAACCTCGAGATGCGCGTTGAGGCCGAGAACGGCGCCACCGCCGGCAAGACCGATCTTGCTAAGCGCGCCAAGGCCGCTGGCCTCGATGCCATCCACGACACCGTGCACGAGATGGCTCGTGACGAGGCCCGCCACGGCAAAGCTTTTGCCGGCCTGCTTAAGCGCTACTTTGGCTAAGCCAACCGCTTGAGACATAACCTCTAGCTCGATGAGGCCCGGACCGTATTGGTCCGGGCCTATTTCGTGCCTCACGAACTTGTTAACGCCCTGAAATAGGACCGCCTTCGGCATCGGCTTCTCGTCAAAAACTAAGTGAGTAGACTTTTTGGAACTTGCCGAGCAGACCATCCATATCACTTTATAAAGCCGCAGGTAAATGCCTTGTTGCAAAACGACCTAGTCGCCAAAGTGCCAAAAGTCTACTCACTTAGATTCGCAGCCGTCCACGATCGAGCCATTTTGTGTCTAACGGGCATCTTTCCGTCAATTACTCCCAATTTTGTCCAGTCAACGAATAGTTCAGACCGAAGTAATGTCTCAGCCCTTTGCTCATCCGAGCTTTTATCACGATATTCAGCATCGAGCATCCTGCATATGGCCTTAACGATCGCGCGGAATCTATCCTCATCCGATATCTGTCTGTGTGTCAGGAGAAGCACATCGTAGCCCATGGCCTGAAGGGCCGTCATGCGGTCAGCGTCACGCAAGCCATCCCCTGCGCGTCCGTGCGAGGCCTTTCCCTGACATTCAATGGCCACCTGTCGCCTACCGTCCGGTGAAGAAAGAAGTAGGTCGATATATACACGGGACTTTCCCACAATCGCTCGAGCACTTGTGCCTAGCATCACTTCAACATTAAGCTCTATGTCGCAAAAACCTTCGCCTCCCAGGGATCGCGGCAGTGCAAGTAGCAAATACGCCTCGACCTCAAAAGGCGACGCGGCACCCAATGGAACGAGTTGCGATACCGCCATAAATCTATTGCCGTAACGCATCCCGCAAACATCTGAACAAAAACGGTCAAGGTCTCCGCCCAAAACCAAAGCGTCTCGACGCCATAAATTTGAGGCGGTGCCGTCCTCGGACGGGCAGCGCACCCAACCGAACGTTGTCGAAATCGCGCCCGAATCAATTGCACGCGAAAGCTCCGCCTCAAGTGCCGCTGGCAGGGCGCACACCGCAAACAAGCCGCACATCTCCGCCAATACCAAAAGAAGCTGGAGATCCGTCAGGTGCCGCGACATGATGAATGCCGTCAGTAGAGGAGACGTAATCAAAAACCCATGCTCCGTTTCCAGCACGGATTCCCTGGGAAGCTCACCAAGAAACAGCCGCTGCCTAATGCTGGCTGGACAAGTCCGTTTGTTTCTCGTCCGAACCAATGTATACAACGGAAAACCGAGCGCGACCGCAGCCGTCGGGTTGCGGGCGAGATCATATCGCTGCCGGTCTTCTTCCGGTCGTGGAAGCGGCGGACACAAAGCGCGGACTTGAGGAGGCAAACGCCAGTACCTAAAAGCCGATATGTCACAAAGTAAATCCTTCATAGGCACAGGAAAACACGAATTTCAACCCAGTCAGTCACGCATTGGCGCGAACGCACCAAAAATGGCGCCGAACGGACTGCCAAGTTTTCAACAGCACTCCCCAACTGGCCAAAAGCTTGCCGAGAGCTGGACGAAGCCCTGTTGAAAACCCCATTTTTTCTCATGCAGGAGCTTTGCGCGGCAAGTGAGTAGACTTTTTTGAACATCCCGAGCAGCCCGGTCATCCTGCTTTTCAAAACCGCAGGTAGATAGCTTGTTACAAAACTGCCTGGTCGCCAAAATTCCAAAAGCCTACTCACTTAGGTTGCAGAGTGCCCCCCATTAGCTGCAATTCCAAGGTAGTTAGTACTTTTGGACTCAGATCGTCATACTGAACAAGAATTTGAGTTGAGTTTTCAGGGACAGATGCGTCATCGGCACACCAAAAACAGTCACCAATATCGATAAAAGGGATGCTCGAGCGCGTGAGGGCCCGTGCAAAAGTGCTTCCACCCGTTCCACGCTCCGCAACCACGATACAGTAAAGGCCCGCGTCTGCATGCTCGATCGAGACCTCTCCTGCCGGAAATACCTTCCGCACAAGCGCCATCAGGCCATCACGCGCCTCGCGAGCACGAACGCGCACGCGGTTCACATGTCGCTCGTAATCACCCGATTCCAGCAAACGCGCCAAAGCGACCTGATCAACAGAGCTCACCGACGAGGCGTAGAAACCAAGGTTGCGCCTAAACCGCTCCATTAACTCATCGGGCAACACCATGTACGCCAAACGCAACGCCGATGACAGGCTCTTCGAAAACGTGTTGGTGTAAATAACTGACTGGGCGGCATCGATCGATGCGAGCGCAGGAATCGGCTTGCCGGCAAGGCGAAACTCACAATCAAAGTCATCTTCGATGAGATACCGACCTGGTCGCTCGGCGGCCCAGCTCAGCAGCGCATATCGGCGCGCGATGCTCGTCACCAGGCCAGTTGGATATTGGTGAGACGGCATCAGGTGAAGGACATCGGTCCCGCTTTTCTGCAGAGTGCTCAAGTCCACGCCGTCGTCATCCAACGGGATATGTCGAACTTCGCAGCCCATAGCCTGATAGATGCGCGTCAGACGCAAATAGCCCGGATCCTCAACGGCATACACCTTGTCGGCTCCAAGCAACTGAACCAACATGGTATCGAGCAGCTGGGCGCCCGCACCGATAACGATGTTGTTGGGGTCGACATTCATACCCCTTGTCCCACGCAGATGATGAGCAATTGCGCGTCGTAGCCGAGCGGTGCCCTGTGCCGGTGCGGTCGAAAAGATTTCGCGTTCGTCTTCGGATGCCAGCGTCGCCCGTAGCGCGCTTTGCCAAAGCCGCGCCGCCTCCAAAGCAGAAGGAGAAAGCGCATCGAATCGCTCGACCTGTCCGTTGACATCATGCACGCTGGGGCCCACAGAGACGGCATCTCGGTCGATGCCCTCCGCAGCCGAAGCCAAAACCGGTGCATCCGGAAGCTCGCAAGCGTAGTAGCCACGACGTGGTATTGAGCAAATATAGCCCTCAGCGAGTAACTGGCTATATGCATTCTCGATGGTAATAACACTGATTCCCAGATGACTGGCAAAGGCGCGCTTAGACGGCAAATGCTCCCCCGCCACAATGCGTCCAGCTACGATATCATCTCGAATTTGCTGGTAAACATACTCATAGAGCGATGCTTCGCCGCGTTTTTCCAAATTGTAGTCAAGCATGAGTTTGCCACCTGACCTTATCGAGCTGTTCAATCTGGTATTAGGCTGACCTTATTATTATCTCGAAAACTGAGTATTTTGCCATACCCAGCTCCCCGATAGGATGTTCCGTCAAGCAATGCACATGCCAACCAAGGGAGCAACCATGGCAGAACAGACCAGCAAGGCCGATCGCGTCAAACTCAATCGCGAACTCGCGCAGATGCTCAAGGGCGGCGTCATCATGGACGTCACCACGCCCGAGCAGGCACGTATCGCCGAGGAGGCAGGCGCCTGCGCCGTCATGGCACTCGAGCGCATCCCGGCCGACATCCGCGCCGCAGGCGGCGTCTCGCGCATGAGCGACCCCAAGATGATCAAGGGCATCCAAGAGGCCGTCTCCATCCCCGTCATGGCCAAGTGCCGCATCGGTCACATTGTCGAGGCGCAGGTCCTGCAGGCCATCGAGATCGATTACATCGACGAGTCCGAGGTTCTCTCCCCCGCCGATGACGTCTATCACATCGACAAGACCCAGTTTGACGTGCCGTTTGTCTGCGGCGCCCGCGATTTGGGCGAGGCGTTGCGCCGTGTTGCCGAGGGCGCCACTATGATTCGCACCAAGGGTGAGCCGGGTACGGGCGACGTCGTTCAGGCCGTGCGTCACATGCGCAAGATCCAAAAACAGATCCGCGACGTTGTTGCCCTGCGCGACGACGAGCTCTTTGAGGCAGCCAAGCAACTGCAGGTTCCGGTCGAGCTGGTACGCGAGGTCCATGCCACGGGCAAGCTTCCCGTCGTGAACTTTGCCGCCGGCGGCGTAGCGACCCCTGC
>CALLSB010000142.1:0-1582 GCA_938014225.1 uncultured Collinsella sp.
CCGCGTCCAGGCCGGCCCCGTGGCGGGCGACCAGGTGTTTGAGGTCTTTGGCCCTTACATTCTGGCGCTGGTGCTCGTTAACCTAGTGGGCCAAATCCTCTCCAAGCTGCAGGACTACACCGTCTACAAGCTCGAGATTGCGGGCAACTATCACCTGGCGCGCCTGTGCTTTGACACGCTCTCCAATCAATCCATGACATTCCACACCAGCCGTTTTGGCGGATCGCTTGTGAGCCAGACGAGCCGTTTTATGAGCGGCTATACGGGGCTGGTGGACGTGACGGTGTATTCGCTCATTCCCACTATCACCTCGGTTGTCTGCACGGTGGCGGCGCTCGCTCCGGTGGTGCCGACGTTTACTGTGATCCTGGTGGGCATCATGGTCGTCTACATCGCGTTTGTCTGGCTTATGTATAAGCGCATCATGCCGCTTTCGGCCGCGACGTCCGCCGCGCAGAACAAGCTGTCGGGTGTGCTGTCCGACGCGGTCACGAACATCCTGGCCGTCAAGACCTGTGGGCGCGAGGACTTTGAGCGCGACCTGTTCGATGCCGCCGACCGCGCCGCGCGCGACGCCGAGACGGTTTCGATGCACGCCATGATGCAGCGCAACTTTACGACCTCGGGCCTTATCGTCATCACCATGGCCGTGGTGAGTGTGTTCGTCGCGGGAGGCAACGCGTGGTTTGACATCTCTGCCGGCGCGCTCGTCATGATTTTTACCTATACGTACAACCTCACCATGCGTCTGAACTACGTAAGCTCCATGATGCAGCGCATCAACCGCGCGCTCGGTGATGCGGCCGAGATGACGCGCGTGCTGGAGGAGCCGCGTCTGGTGGCAGACGACGAGAACGCTCCCGAGCTTAAAGTGACCGAAGGTGCGATTGATTTTGAGCACCTGAGCTTTGCATACCGTGACGCCGCGGCGGGCGAGAACGTGTTCGACGACCTGACGCTTCACGTGGCGGCGGGCCAGCGCGTGGGCCTGGTGGGTAAATCGGGCTCGGGCAAGACGACGCTCACCAAACTGTTGCTGCGCCTGGACGACGTACAGGGCGGCCGCGTGCTCGTGGACGGCCAAGACGTCTCGCGCTGCACGCAGCAGAGCCTGCGCCGCCAGGTTGCCTACGTGCCGCAGGAGGCGCTGCTGTTCCATCGCTCCATTCGCGAGAATATCGCCTACGGCCGCCCCGACGCCACCGACGAGCAGATCCGAGAGGCCGCGCGCCTGGCAAATGCCCTGGAGTTTATCGACCGCCTGCCCCGTGGCTTTGACACCATGGTGGGCGAGCGCGGCGTCAAGCTCTCGGGCGGCCAACGCCAGCGCGTGGCCATCGCCCGCGCTATCCTGACCGACGCGCCGATTTTGGTGCTCGACGAGGCGACGTCTGCCCTGGATAGCGAGTCCGAGGCGCTGGTGCAGGAGGCGCTCGAGAACCTTATGCGCGGCCGCACCTCCATTGTGGTGGCACATCGCCTGTCCACCGTGGCGGCGCTCGACCGCATCGTGGTGCTGGCGGACGGCGAGATTGTCGAGGACGGTACGCATGCGCAGCTTGTCGAGGCGGGCGGCGAGTAC
>CALLSB010000143.1:0-4421 GCA_938014225.1 uncultured Collinsella sp.
GAGCGACTGGCACGATGTCGTCACCGACCCCGCCGTCGACATCGTCGTCGAGCTGATCGGCGGCGAGCATCCCGCAACCGAGATCTTCACCACTGCCTTTGAGCACGGCAAGCACGTCGTCTCTGCCAACAAGGCCCTGCTGGGCCGTCACGTCGAGACGCTTGCCGAGAAGGCACGCGCGTGCGGCGTGCAGATTAAGTGCGAGGCCAGCTGCGGCGGCGGCATCCCCATCGTGAGCACACTTGAGCACGATCTGGTGGGCAACAAGATCCTGACCATCGCCGGCATCCTCAACGGCACCACCAACTACATCCTGTCGCGCATGGACGCCGAGGGCGCCGATTACGCCGACGTGCTCGCCGATGCACAAGCCAAGGGCTATGCCGAAGCCGACCCGTCCGCCGACGTCGACGGCTTCGATGCCGCCAGCAAGACGGCGATCCTCGCTTCTATCGGCTTTGGCACCCGCGTTACCACCGACGATGTGTACCAGCAGGGTATCCGTACCATCGGCGCCGAGGACATCGCCCAGGCTCGCGAGCTCGGCTACACCATTAAGCTGCTCGGCATCGCCCGCAACACCGACGCCGGCGTCGACGTCCGCGTGCATCCCACGCTCATCCCGGCAGACCATATGCTCGCCAAGGTCAACGGCGCCATGAACGCCGTCTACGTGGTGGGTGACGCCGTGGGCGAGACCATGTTCTACGGCGCGGGCGCAGGCTCCTTCCCCACCGCGAGCGCCGTCGTGGGCGATATCTTGTCGCTCTCCGAGCAGATCAGCCGCGGCGTGGCTCCGCTGCCCGAGATTGAGCCCTATGGTCACAACCTCGCCTTTAAGCCCATGGACGAGCTCCAGACCAAGTACTATGTGCGCCTGAAGGTCGCCGACCGCGTGGGCGCCCTGTCCGAGACGGTCGACATCTTTGCCAAGCACAACATCTCGATTTCGCTCATCAACCAGGTCGAGGACGGCAAGTCGGGCGTCAGCGATGCCTGCTCGGTCATCTTCCTGACGCACCGCGCGCTCGAGAAGGACGTCCAGGCTGCCGCCGCCGAGCTTGCCAGCGTCGACTGCGTGGCCGAGGTCGCCAACGTCCTGCGCATCGAGGACGTCGAGGCCTGGACCGAAGGCGTCATGGCTAACTAGTTCGGTTTACACCCCACAACGCATTTGCTCGAAGGGCTCCCGTCTGGTCTTGGACGGGAGCCCTTTTATTTGCACGCTCGGGGCGCATTGACGCGATCCGCGTTTGAACAATTTGACCGTTCGGTGTCAACCAGGGATACCGCTCACCGATAAGCAGGCATGTTTGCTTTTGTCCGCCGCTATCCTGTGCTGCGTACGTCCACCCCCCGAAGAATGGAGGCACCATGTTGCTCGAGGGCAAGAAAGCAATCATCACCGGAGGCACGCGCGGTATCGGCTATGCCATCGCCTGCCGCTTTATCGAGGAGGGTGCCACCGTCACCGTCTTTGGCTCGCGTCAGGAGACCGCCGATGCGGCCGTTGAGAAGCTGACAGCCGTCTATCCCGACGCCAAGGTCTGGGGTCGCTCCTGCGACCTCACCTCACTCGAAGCCGTGACCGAGGCCTTTACCCAGGCTGCAGCCGATATGGGCGGTCTCGATACGGTCGTCAACAACGCCGGAATCTCCCAGCGCTCACCCCTTTTGGACTATACAGCCGAGGAGTTCGCCAAAGTTATGGACCTCAACGTCGTCGCCGTCTTTAACGGTCACCAGGCTGCCGCCAAGATCATGACCGAGGCCGGCCACGGCGGCACCATCACTACCACAAGCTCGATGGTCGCCAAGTACGGCCAGCCCTCTGGCGTCGGCTACCCCACGTCTAAGTTTGCCGTCAACGGCATGGTCCAGTCGCTCTCGCGCGAGCTCGCCCCCATGGGCATTCGCGTCAACGCCGTTGCCCCAGGCGTAACCAAGACCGATATGGTCGCCAACCTGCCCGAAGAGGTCATCAAGCCCATCATCGCCACTATTCCGCTCGGTCGCATGGGCGAGCCCGAGGACGTTGCCAACGCCTTCGTTTTCCTTGCGAGCGACATGTCCTCCTATGTCACGGGCGCCATCCTCCCCGTCGACGGGGCAGCCCGCTCCTAAAGGTCGAAAGTTTCGGCTTCGAACCTCAACAGAGTTCAACGCAAAAGGCGCGCTGTCCGCATCAACCGCAGGCAGCGCGCCTTCTATTATTTGGACGGAACCCGTATCCCGACATTCCTTGCTACTTGCCGTCGTCGTCCTGGGCTTCATCGCGCGCGTAGAGCTCCAGCATGCGGCGGCGGTATTCGTGTACGGCGAGCTTGGCACGCTCAAGGCGGCGGCGCTCACGCGGAGTCAGCTCGGACGGGTCAACCTCATCACCATAGGTCTTATCGGCAAGAAGACGCGCCGCGTCCACGATGCGGGCATCGATGTGGCCGCTCGCCGCCTCGGCGGAAAGACGCTCGGCAATCGTATCGAGCGTAGGCAGGCCCTCGAATACGCGACCATGGCCATGCGAGGTCAGCAGCTCGTGCTCGCGTGCGAGCAGGCTCGCCAAATCGTGATGGGCGCGCAGGATGTCAAGTGCATCGGATGGATGCTCGGCAACCTCTGCCACGGCGGCGACCGGCGCGGCGTCGACCACGCGGTAGAAGAGCTGCGCGAGCAATGGCATCAAGAACACTGTGATGGCACCGGCGGCAACCATGACCGACGCAATATCTTGCGACAGCGCGCCCGCGTTGACGGCCACGCTCGTTACGGCAACGATGATCGGCAGCGCCGTGGTGCAGTAGAGCGCCACGGTAATGCGGCCATACGCCGACACATCGCGCGTCACGGGACAAATGCTCATAGAGATGAGAATGGGCACGGCACGAATGATCAGCAGCGCCAAGATAAAGCCCACGAGCAGCCCGGGGCGCGACACCACGGCCGTCAGGTCGATCTTAGCGCCCGACACGGTAAAGAACACCGGGATCAAAAAGCCGTAGGCCAGGCCGTCGAGCTTGGTCTCAAGCGTATGGTTGCCCTCGGGGATGATATAGCGCAGGACAAAGCCGGCGGCAAAAGCGCCCAATACGATATCGAGGCTAAAGATGGCCGAGAACGCCACGAGCGTGACCAAAATAAGCACTGTCAGGCGTACGAACGTCTGCGACGTGGTATCGGCGCGCTCCTCGACAAACGCAAAGAAGCGGCTGCCGACGCGTTTGGAGCGGCTGGGGACCACGGCAAGCAGCACGCACACGGCGGCAAATAAGCCCAAGATCAGCAGCGTCTCGATGCCCGTACGGGCAGACAGCAGTACCGACATGGCGAGCACGGGGCCGAGCTCGCCCCACGTACCATAGGCAAGAATCGAATCACCGACGCGCGTTCCGGCAAGCAACCGCTCGCGCAAGATGGGCATGAGCGCCCCAAGCGCCGTCGAGGTCAAGGCGAGCGTCACGGCGATACCGTCGAAATGGCTGACCGAGAACCACGGGGTAAAGCGCACGGCAAGCCAGGCGATACAAAATGTGACAGCCCACGTGGCCATACCGTAGCGGCCCTCGACGCCCGTGATGTTCTTGGGATCGATCTCAAAGCCGGCAAGCAGGAACAAAAATGCCAGACCGAGCTCTGACACGAGCGAGACCTCGGCATCTACATGGATGACGCCGAGCATATGGGGTCCCAGCACCGCGCCGAAGACGAGCAAAAAGACCGTTTCGGGAACGGGCTTTCCGGGAATCGCCGAGGCGATGAAGGGGCTTGCAAAGGCCACGAGCGCGATGATGGCGAGTGAAACGAATGCCATGTGATGCCTTTCTCTTGTTTGCGCATCACTGTAGCACCCTCGCCGTCCTCAACGCGCCGCGAGCTGTCGTATCATAGTGAGGTTTACAAACATGTGGCTCAAGGCGACCGCAGGGCAGACCCCGCAAACCGACCGCTGCCGCATACCGTACCGTACGCCCAACCGATCAGGAAGGCAGGAACCAATGGTCTCTCGTATCTACGTGGAGAAGAAACCCGGGTTCGACGTCGAGGCTCAGCAGCTCAAGGGCGAGCTGACCGAGATTCTCGGCATCAAGGGCATCGAGGCCCTGAGGATCATCAACCGCTACGACGTCGAGGGCATCGACGAGGAGCTTTTCCGCTCCTGCGTGCCGACCGTCTTTAGCGAGCCCCAGGTCGATGTGACCTACGACGAGCTCCCCGCAAGCGATGGCGCCGTCTTTGCCGTCGAATTCCTGCCTGGCCAGTTTGACCAGCGCGCCGACTCCGCCAGCGAGTGCGTGCAGCTCATCAGCCAGGGCGAGCGCCCCGCCGTGCGTTCCGCCAAGGTCTATATGATCTCGGGCGCTCTGGACGAAGCCGCCATCAAGGCCATCAAGCACTACGTGGTGAACCCCGTCGAGGCGCGCATC
>CALLSB010000144.1:0-9467 GCA_938014225.1 uncultured Collinsella sp.
GATGCGTCGCTCGGCTCGCCCATCTTCTTGTATGCGCGGTTGAGGATATAAGGGACCAGGACGACCTTGGTGATAAAGGCAGATCCGGCCCACATAAGCAGCTCCTGCGCACCGGTGGTGGCACCGAGCGTAGCGAGCAGCCCCACGAGCACCAGCGACTGCACCGCATACCAGTTGATGGCATGTTTGATGTTCTTGGAGACGACCACCATGGTGGACGTGACGATCAGAAGGCCGCCAAGGATGTTGACGATCGAATAACCCATGTCGTTCTACCTCCTAACCGATCCAGCTGGCCGAAAGCGGGCCGCTGACGATGACCATGATGATGAGCACGATGAACACGAACGCCATCGCACGGGGAAGCGGGGCTCCCGCAGCGACCTCGTCGCTCGGCTCGCCGGGCAGGCAATAGCCCATCCACTTGAGGAACCAGGCGAAGGTGGCGACGGTCTCGGCGACCATGATGCACACGAGCACCAGGATCGCGACGTTGCCGGCACCTACAGAAAAGCCGCCGGCGATGATCTGGAACTTCGAGAAGAACGTGTTCATGGGCGGCACGCCGGCAATGGCGAGCGCCGCGACACCAAAGCCCACGCCCGAGATCGGGTACTTCTTTACGATGCCGCGAAGCTTGGGCAGCATACGCGTGCCGAGCGTAAAGGAGAACGAACCGGCGATCAGGAAGAACAGGGTCTTGGCGAAGGCGTGGTTAAAGATGTGACACACGGCACCGTCAAAGGCCAGCTGGCTGCCAAAGACCGAAAGGCCCAGACCAAAGAACACATAGGAGAGCTGGGCAATCGTGGAGAAGGCCAGCAGGCGCTTCATGTCCTTTTGCGGCAGGTACATAAGGAAACCAAAGAGCATGGTGACCATGGCGTCGATAATGGCAACCCAGCCCACGATCTCGGGAATCTCACCGGCAGAAACGAGCGCGCGTGCGAACACGCACACGCCGACCTTGACCATCGAGGCACCATGCAGGTAGGCCGAAACAGGCGTCGGCGCCTCCATGGCCGAAGGCAGCCACATGTACATGGGAACCTGTGCGGACTTGGCCCAGGCCGCAAACAGCACGAGCAAAAGGACGATAGCCTTGAGCTTGGCGTCGAGGCCGGCAATCGCGGTGAAGGCGAAGGTGCCGGTATGGGCAAACACGATGGCGGCGCCCAGATACAGGCCGAGCGCACCGATATGCGTAATGATCAGGGCCTTCATGCCGGCCTTCTTGGCCGTAGGCGACATGTAGTAGCTGATGAGGCCCCAAGAGCACGCACCCGTGATCTCAAAGAACACGAGCTGGCCCAAAAGGGTCGAGCTGTACACAAGGCCGGCCATGGCGCCGATGAAGGTCGCGAGGTACGCGTAGAAGCGACGACGCGGCGCGTCGGGATGCTCACGGTTATTCTCGCTCATATAGGGAATCGAATAGATCACGACAAGCAGGCCGATACCCACAAAGGCGGGCGCGAGCAGCGTGCTCATGCGATCGAAGGTGAATCCCATGACGAGGGTCTGCCCAAACGAGATCAGGGGGACCTGCGTGTCGGGCATGCCGGCGCCAGCGAAATTCGCGGCGAGGACGATGGTGCAGACCGTCGAGACGGCGGCACCCAAAACGCTGAACCACTTGGCGTACGGACGGGGGAACAGGGCGACGAGCACCGAGGCCACCATCGGGGCCGCGATAGCGACCAAGCCGAGAAGGGACAGACTGACTGCAAATGACATTGTTTCTCCCTTCTCCTACACGCCGACGACCACGAAGACAAACGCCAGCACGGCGATGCCAACGACAGCCCAGGTCTGATTACCGAGTACCTTAAAACGCGAGCGCGAGCAGGAGTTCTCGATCACGCCGCATACGACAAAGTCGATAAGGCACTTCACCAGGAAGATGACTGCACCCAGAACGGCGGCGGCACCCACGGTCGCGGGCTCGCCCCAGGGGACGAAGATCGCGCAGAACCAAGCGACGACCAGGACCTGCTTCATGGACATGGCAAGCTTGGCCATGGCGAGCGACGGGCCGGAAAGCTCGGCAAGCGGGCCTTCCTGAAGCTCCTGCTCGGCCTCGGCCTGATCAAACGGCAGCTTGCCGAGTTCCATGTAGCAGGCGATCGCAAAGGCGATGCCGGCGAGGATCACGGCGACCGGCGCGTCGATGGCGCCCGTCATGATGTGCTGACCCATGGTGGCGATGTCGGTGGAACCGCACACCAGGGCGGCGGCAAACAGCGCCAGCAGCATGGACGGCTCGATGAGCACGCTCATGAGCAGCTCGCGGACGCCGCCGATACCGGCGTAGGCGTTGGACGAATCCACACCGCAGAGGGCGAAGAAGAAGCGGGCGAGCGCCAGGCTGTACATGATGGTGATGGCGTCACCAAAGACCGGGATGGGGCTTTGCGCCGTAAAGAGCGGCAGGCCCATCGCGAGCATAAAGGCGACGGCGAAGAACAGCGGCGGCATAATGCGCAGCGCAAAGCTCGCGTCATCGCTCTGGGACTCGGGGCGCGCAAAGAGCTTGGCCAGGTCGCGATAGTCCTGCATGATGCTGGGGCCGCGACGGTTGTGCATCTTGGCGCGGATCACGCGGCCGAGACCGGAGAAGAACGGCGCGACGGCCATGACGACCACGCCCTGCAGAACGGCAAGTACGATGTTGTTCATGCTCTCCCCTCCTTAACCCATTTGCACGGCGAGCACGAGGAACACCACGAGTGCCGCGACGATATAGCAGATATAGATGCTGTAGTTGCCACCCTCGAGCTTAGTCGCGAGGTCGGCGAGCTTCTCGACACCCTTATGCGGGGCATCGACGAGAACCTTGTCGGGTACGGGCTCCACAGCCTCGGCCACACCGGTGAGCTTCTGGAAGAAGTGCGCGATGGACCAGCAGACGGCCGTGCAGCGGTCGCGCAGCGTGTAGAGCGGCTGCATAAACCAGGACACCTCGGAGGCAAAGGTCGTGGCCACGACGGGCATATGCTCGTTGGGAGCATAGCCGCATGCCCACGGCTGGGACTTCTGCACCTTGCCGACGGTCTTGAGCTTGCGATAACCGCAGGCAAGACCGACGAGCACCACGAGCGCAATAGCGATCGCGGGCGTGGAGGTGGCAGCGCCGGAGTACTGGTTCATGAGCTCCATGCCCTCGGCGGCAAACACGCCACCGAACGGATGCAGCACGGACGCGGCGACATCGACCAGCACGGGCGCGATCACGGGAGCGCCAATGCCCAGCACGACGCAGATGGCCGCGAGCAAGCCCTGCGCAAACACCATGGGGGCGGGAACCTCCTTGGCATTGGCCGCGGCCTCGGAGCGGGGCGCGGAGGCAAAGGAGACGCCATAGGCCTTGACGAAGCACGTGACAGCCAGCGCGCCGGTAATGGCAAGCGCGACGGCAGCGAACACGGCCACGATCATGACGGCCTTGTCACCCTGCATGGCGGCGTTAAAGAGCGACTGATAGGTAAACCACTCGGACACAAAGCCGTTGAAGGGCGGGATGGCCGAGATGGCAAGCGCGCCAATAAGGAAGCAGATGGCCGTAGCCGGCATACGACGGAACAGGCCGCCCATCTTCTCCATATTGCGCGTACCCGTGGAGTACAGCAGTGCACCGGCGCCCAAGAACAGCTCGCCCTTAAACATCGCGTGGTTAAACGTGTGGTAGAGGGCGGCCATCAGAGCCAGGACGGCGATGCCAACCGAGTTGAGCGCCATGGCGGCCATGGAGGCGCCGACGCCGAGCAGAATGATGCCGATGTTCTCGACGGAGTGATAGGCCAGCAGGCGCTTGATGTCATGCTCCTGCAGGGCGAAGGCCACGCCGAGGACCGACGAGATCGCGCCGAAGACCATGACCATAAGGCCCCACCAGACCTGAACGCCCGAGGCGGAGAGCAGGTCGAGCCCAACCTTGAGGATACCGAAGATACCGATCTTGATCATGCCGCCGGACATGAGGGCCGACACGTTGGACGGCGCCTCGGGATGTGCCTTGGGCAGCCAGCCGTGCAGCGGGATGATACCGGCCTTGGCGCCAAAGCCAAAGAAGGCGAGCACGAAGCACACGGATGCGACCGCGGGGCTAAACTGCGTAGCGCGGAAATCCGCAAAGGCAAACGAGCCGCCGGCGAAGTTGGTCATGGTGAGGAAGCTCGCCATGATGAGCACAAAGCCCACGTGCGCGATCACAAAGTAAAGCCAACCGCCATGGATGGAGTTCTCGTTCTCCTCGATCACGACCAGGAAGTACGAGGTCAGCGACATGAGCTCAAAGGCGACCAGGAACCAAAACACGTTGTCGGTGGTGATGACGAGCATCATGGACGCCACGAAGGTGTTAAAGAAGAAGCCGGCGCGGCCCTTTTTGCCCGGGTACTCATCAAAGTAGTTGAGACCGTAGATCGAACCGGCAAACGCGAGCACCGAGATGAGCGCCACGAACAGGCCGGACAGCTGATTGAGCAGCAGCTGGAAATGGGCAAACGGGAAGAACACGATGGTGTCGACCGACGTGACATCGCCCAGCACGGCCTGGATACCGGCCACAAACGAAAGCACCGCGGCGACGGCGCCGATAAGGCAGCCGGCGGTCTTGGCGGCATTATCGGCCTTGATCAGCAGAACCGAGGCGAGCGCACCGATGCACGAGACGGCAAGCGATGCGACAAACAGCGTCATGCTATCCATTGTTTACGCTCCCTTCTGCTTTCTCGGACAGGCCCTGGGCCACAGCGGTAACGTCGACGACCGGACCGTTTTCGATCGAGCGCAGGCGCTTGGCCTCGTCGAGCTCGCGATCGGCCGCGCCGCCCATGACGGTCAGCGCCTTGGTGGGGCACGCCGCCACACAATGTGGGCCGTCCGAATCGAAGGCGCACAGATCGCACTTGACAGCGCAGGTGTACTGGCCGGGAGCCCACGTAAGAAGGCTGCTCAGGGACTTAGGATACGAAGGCGTCGGGTCGCACATGCCTGCGACACCGGCGATAGACGTGCCATCGGGATGGATGGCACCGAAGGGGCACGCGATGGCGCACAGCCTGCACCCGATGCACTCCTGCTCCTTGACGTGGATGCGGTCGCCATCGTGCTCGATGGCATTCACCGGGCAGACCTCGGCGCAGGGGGCACCCTCGCAATGGTGGCAGGCAAGGGCGGCCGAAATACCGCCGGTCTTCACGAGCGCCAGGCGCGGCGTATCCTGAAGACCCTGCATCCGGTGGGCGTCGGCACAGGCGGACTGGCATGTTCCGCAGCCGATGCACCTCTCCGGGTTGATGTCGATGAAGCGGTTCATCCCCACTTCCTTTCAAAATAACGGGCCGGACCCCCGAACGTACGGGACGCCCGGCCCAAAAAGCCAACGAGAACGGGACTACACGATTTGATTCACGTGCGTCTCGTCGTCGAACTTGGCGGCGCCGGGCTCAACGTCCTGGGGAGCGGCGGCGTCGACCAGAGCCTGCTTGAGCTCGGTGTACTGACGCTCGACCTCGCCCTCGGCCCAGACCTGGTCGGCGATAGCGTCGACCTGGCAGGCGGAGAACTTGTCCTCAGGCGTGTGCGAGACCGGGTCGACCTTGTGCATGGTCAGCTCGTTGCACTTGCCGATCCACCACTGGTAGGTCATGTAGACCGTGCCCTTGTTGATGCGATCGCTCACGTCGGCGCGGCTGTATACCTGGCCGCGGCGGCTGTGAATCGAGACGATGTCGCCGTTCTTGATGCCGCGCGCCTGGGCGTCCGCGGGATTCATGCGGACAAAGCCGGGCTCGTCGGCAAGCAGCGCCAGCGTCTTGCAGTTGCCGGTCATCGAGCGGCAGCTGTAGTGGCCGACCTCGCGGACGGTGCACAGGATGAGCGGGTACTCATCGTCGGGAAGCTCGGAGGGCGCCTCCCAGTCGTGCGCCATCAGGTTGGCGCGGCCGTCCTTGGTGGTGAACTTGCCACCAGCGAACATGTCGGGCGTACCGTGGTCGTTCACATCGGTGCTCTTGACGGGCCACTGGGCGTAGCCGCCCTCGGGAGCCATCTTCTCGTAGGTCGCACCCACAAAGTTGGGGCACAGGCTAATGCACTCGTTCCAGATCTGCTCGGTGTTGTCGTAGTGCATGGGGTAGCCCATGCGCGTAGACAGATCCGCGAAGATCTCCCAGTCGTGACGGCACTCGCCCTTGGGCGGAACAGCCGCGTCAAAGTGCTGGAAGCTACGGTCGGATGCGGTAAAGACACCCTCGTGCTCGCCCCAAGAGGTGGCAGGCAGGATGACGTCGGCGAGCATGGTCGTCTGCGTCATAAAGATGTCCTGGCAGATGAACAGGTCCAGCTCGGAGAGCGTCTTGCGCATACCGGCCGAATCGGGCTCGGTCTGCACCGGGTCCTCGCCGTAGTTGTAGAAGCAGTGCACCTTGCCCTCGTCGACCAGGTGGCCCAGGTCGGTGAGCTTGTAGCCCTCCTCGAGCGGGAGCTTTTCCTCGGGCACGCCCCAAGCCTTGGCAAACTTGGCACGCACTGCCGGGTCGGTGACCTTCTGGTAGCCAGGGTACAGGTTGGGCAGCATGCCCATATCACAGGAGCCCTGGACGTTATTCTGGCCACGCACGGGCGCGAGACCGGAATTGGGTTTGCCGATCTGGCCGGCAACGCAGGCGATGGAGGCGATGGTGTGCACCGTCTTCAGGTTCTGCTTCTGCTGGCATACGCCCATGCCCCAGCCAATGATGGCAGAGGGCTTCGCCGTGGCGTACATCTCGGCAGCTTGGTGGATCAACGCGGGCTCGACACCCGTGATGTCCTGTACGGATTCGGGAGTGTAGTTCTTGATGGTCTCCCACCACTCGTCAAAGCCGTTCGTGTGCTCGGCGACGAATTCCTTGTCGTAGAGGCCATCGTTGACCAAGCAGTTGGCAAAGGCGTTGAGGAACGCGACGTTGCAACCATTCTTGATCGGAAGGTAGAGATCGGCGATACGCGCGGTTTCGATATGGCGCGGATCGGCGACGATGATCTTGCAACCCTTTTCTTTGGCTCGCACGATACGCCTTGCGACGATGGGGTGCGAATCGGCAGGGTTATAGCCGAAGAGGAAAATGCAGCCCGCATCCTCCATACCGGGGATGGAGCATGACATGCAACCTGAACCAACCGTGTCCATCAGACCGAGGACAGTAGGGCCGTGTCAAGTACGGGCGCAGTTGTCCACGCTGTGGGTGCCGATGCACGCACGCGTAAACTTCTGCATGACGTAGTTCGCCTCATTGCCGCCGCCTCGCGAAGAGCCGGTGGTCATGACAGCGTTAGGACCATATTCGTCAATTATGGCCTGCATCTTAGATGCGGTGAAATCCAGTGCCTCGTCCCAGCTTACGCGCTCAAGATCCGCGCCCTTAGTGCGGCGGATCATCGGGTGCAGTACGCGAGGAGTCAAGATCTTGGTGTCGTTGATGAAGTCGTAGCCGCTCATGCCCTTAAGGCACAGCTCGCCCTGATTGGTGATGCCGTTGAGCGGTTCGGTACCCACGACCTGGCCGTTTTGGACCAAGAGGTTAAACTGGCAACCGGCGCCGCAATACGGGCAGATCACTTTATGCTTCTCCATGACACCCTCCTTCCTTTCTCTGCTACCGAATACTCGGTACTTATTTGACAATCATTGGGCCTGTCGCCCGACGCTTACGCCTCGTTTTCGATGGTGGCGCGGGCACGCTCGGCAGTCAGTTCTGCCAGGCGCTCCTCGTCTACCAGGGTGAGGCCCTTGGTCGGGCACGCCTCGGCACACGCCGGACCGCCGGAACGGTCCACGCACAGGTCGCACTTGAGCACGAAGCTCTTGGTCTGCGAACCCACGCGAACGTCGCCCATCAAGACGGGGACCTGCGTGGTCGCCACGCTCACGGCGCCAAAGGGGCATGCCATGACGCAGCTCTTGCAGCCGATGCAGTTGTCCTCGTTGACGCCGATGCGATGGTTCTTTTGATCAAAGAACAAGGCGCCCGTGGGGCAGGCCTTGGCGCACGGAGCGTCCTCGCAGTGGTGACATGCCACCGGCGCGGAAATCTCGTAGGTGCGCGTTACGCGCAAGCGAGGTGCGGCGATGTTGCCGGGAATATCGTGCGCCTCGATGCACGCCGCCATACAGGTTTGGCACCCAATGCAGCGTGAAGAATCAGCCACGACTCGTTTATTGCCCATGTTGTTCACTCCCTCCTGAATCCCATGCCGGAGAGACCCTGTCGACGTTGCCCCGGACCGCCCGTGGTCCGGCATCGGCGTATCGAGTGCATGCGGCGAAACAGGCACTTCGATAGAGTTCCTCCAACGATATACAGGCTAAATATACGCAGTTGCAGGTGGCAAACTTGAGCATAGGCCCTGCAATACGGGTGTATTGCAGGGGTTTTGGCAGGTTGGAATTATTCTCTAGAAGCTATAAAGGTGAGTGTATTACATGCGTACATCCTGGGGAGATTTCACGCTCGTTTATAAAGGATGTAATACGTTTGATATATATTTCGCACTCATTAACTTGAGTGCAATAAAGCAGTGGTTATAAGATTGGCTATTATTAGCCAATGTTGTATTTGACCATTCATATTGCACGCTCATTAAGGGAGGCCAGTGATGTCATCGACTCAAAAAAGAGCCATCCTGCAGGTGCGCATTCGCGAGGAAGACAAGCAGCATGCCGAGCATCTCTACGACGCCATGGGCACATCGCTCGCCGAGGCTGTCCGTCTATTTGTCGCGCAAAGCATTTTGATGCGCAAGCTCCCCTTTCAGCCGGTCGCCGTGCGCTCAAAGGACGGCACCGCCGCCTATGGATCGCTCAAAGCATATGGGAACCCCAATCGCCGCTCCGAGGAGCGCAATGCCTGGATTGAGTACCTTGCTACAGAAAGCTACGATTCGATTTTGGGTCCCGAGGAAGTAGATATCCATGAGTAGCACCATCATCGACGAGACCGTCATCCTACGCTACCTGCTTGACGACGACGAAGTTCTGTCACCGCGCGCCGCCAAGGTCATCGCCACGCGCACCGCTCGCGTCTACCCCGAGATTATCACGCGCGTCGTGGTCACGCTGCGCGACGTCTATAAGGTTCCCCGCGTTGAGATTGCTGCGGCCATGAAAAGGCTGCTCGATGACGTCATGGTCGACGAGCCAACCGTTGTCGCCCTTGCCGTCAAACTCTTTGGTAAGACCCATATGGACTTTACCGACTGCCTCCTCGCAGCCCGAACCGCTATCTACAACGATGATGTCGTGAGCTTTGGCAAGCCCATCATCCAAGGCATGATCGATTACCGTCGCAAACGCCAAACCGCTGCCGACGCCCGCGACCGCGCCGCCGACGCCCGCGGCCGCGCCGCCGAAGCCCGCAGCCACGGCACCGATGCCACCATCGACAAGCTCCGCCACCGCCCCCGCAGCTAACCCCATCCCC
>CALLSB010000145.1:0-12264 GCA_938014225.1 uncultured Collinsella sp.
CGACAACCATATCGGCTGGGCCGTTTCCTCGCTCGATATGGATTTCTCGGCTGCTGACAACCAGTAGTGACCTTATGGGATTTAGCTTTGCCCGGCGCTTCACCGCAAGTGAGGTGCCGGGCTTGCGCTAGTATGATGAGCTAGTAGTTTTCCAGCAATCATCCAACACATCAGGAGTTGCGTTGTTTTCTTTGATGGATATGTTCTTCGGTAGCTATGCGGGCGATCTTGCCATCGACCTCGGTACCGCAAATACGCTTGTCTCCGTGCGCGGCAAGGGCATCGTCATTCGCGAGCCCTCTGTTGTCGCCATCGACAAGAACGACGAGCGCATCCTCGCGGTCGGTATCGAGGCAAAGCGCATGCTCGGCCGTACGCCCGGCAACATCGTGGCCGTTCGTCCCCTGAAGGACGGCGTCATCGCCGACTTCGATGTTACCGAGGCCATGCTTCGCTACTTTATCGACAAGGCGTCCGAGAAGCGCTATCCATGGACTCCGCGTCCGCGCGTTGTCGTCTGCGTTCCCTCCGGTGTCACGTCGGTCGAGAAGCGTGCCGTATTTGAGGCCACGATCCAGGCCGGTGCCCGCCAGGCCTATCTGATCGAAGAGCCCATGGCTGCCGCTATCGGCGCCGACCTGCCCGTCGAGGAGCCCACCGGCTCCATGGTCATCGACATCGGCGGCGGTACCACCGAGGTTGCCGTTATCGCTATGGGCGGCATCGTTGTCTCACAGTCCATCCGTATTGCCGGTGACGAGTTCGACCAGGCTATCCTCACGCACGTTCGCGATGCCTATAACCTGGCCATCGGCGAGCGTACGGCAGAGGACATCAAGATCAAGGTCGGCTCCGCCGTGCCGCTCAAGGACGAGCTCGACGTCGAGGTCAACGGCCGCGACGTGATCACCGGTCTGCCCAAGACCGTGCGCATCGAGAGCGAGGAGATTCGTCGCGCGCTCAACAAGCCGCTTGACGAGATGGCCAAGGCCGTCAAGGACGCACTCGACGCTACGCCTCCCGATCTTGCCTCGGACCTTATGTACTACGGCATTTTGTTGACCGGTGGCGGCGCGCTGCTGCGCGGTCTCGACGTGCGCCTGCGCGATGAGACCGGTGTTTCGGTCAACGTCAGTCCTACGGCGCTCGATAACGTCGTTAACGGCTGCGCCCGCGTGCTCGAGGCCAATGCGTTTGATGGCGGCTTCGTCCAGACCAATGCTTAATTTCCAAAAGGTGGATTCCATTTGGCACGATCTTCGGGTTTCTCCACAAATCTGAATACCAAGCGACAATCAACGGGTATGCGCCCGTTGATTGTTTTCAGCCTGATTTCGGTGTTGCTGCTCACGTTTTACATCCGCGAGGGCGAGGCAGGGCCGATTCATGCCGTGCGCTCGGGCGTAACGACGATTACCTCGCCGGTGCGCTTTGTGGGCTCGGCCGTGGCGGCTCCCTTCAATGCGATCGGCAACGTGTTCTCCAACCTTACGGCGTCGCAGGACACGCTTGACGAGCTTAAGAAGCAAAACGAGGAACTGACCTCTAAGGTTGCTGAGCTCTCCGAGGCTCAAAAGACCGCTGAGCGTCTGGAGGGGCTGGTCGGCCTGCAGTCGACCTACAACCTCAAATCGACCGCTGCTCGTATCGTTGGTGCCTCTGGCGATGCCTGGACCTCGACCGTTACCATCGACAAGGGCTCTGCCGACGGCCTGACCATCAACATGCCCGTGACGAGTTCTGCCGGTGTTATCGGCCAGATCATCGAAGTCTCGGCAAAGACGTCCACCGTGCGCCTGATTGGCGACGAGAACTCGGGTGTGTCCGCCATGGTGCAGGACACGCGCGCCCAGGGCATGCTGCAGGGTCAGGCTGACGGCACGCTGCGTCTTGAGTACGTGAGCGTCGACTCCGATGTTAAGGTTGGCGACATCATCGTGACCTCGGGCATCGGTGGCGTGTTCCCCAAGGGTCTACCGCTCGGCACCGTCTCGTCGGTTGAGAAATCGGCAAACGACGTGTACTACACCATTGTGGTGCGCGCTCAGACCACGGCCGAGAACAACGAGGAAGTGCTGGTCATCACCTCGCTGACCGACGAACAATCGGCCTCGGATGAGGACGTGAGCACGGCCAACAGCACGCCGCAGGGAACGTCGCGCGACACTGCGACCAAGACGAAGGACGAGAGCTCGGATGACAGTTCCGACACGTCCGAGACGACCGATTCTGGCTCGAGCGAATAGGGGGCATGTCCATGGATCTACACGAGCAGGGGATGAGCTCCCGTACGTTTGTGATCGCCGCCATCGTGTGCGTGCTGCTGCAGGCAGGCCTGGCACCGCAGATCTCCATTGCGGGCGGTCGCGTCAACTTCATGATTATCCTGGTGTGCCTAAGCGTGTTCTCGGGCGACCCGACCCGTGCCGTCGTGTGCGGTTTTTGCAGCGGCTTGTTTTATGACCTGTCCGCTGCCGTGCCGGTGGGCGTTATGTCGCTCCTGTTGACCGTGGGCTCTTTTGCCCTGGTGCACAGCGCCGTCGGTCAGACGGGCGGTACCCCGAGTGCGCGCGGCATCACCGTGGGCGCCTTTTCGCTCGTCATTAATGTGATCTACAGCATCATCTTGCTGTTTATGGGTTTGGAGACGAGCTTTGTCGTGGCGATCTTTGGGCATGCGTTGCCGTCTTCGATCCTGACGGGTCTGGTTGCCATTCCGTTTTTGATGTCCGGCGTCGTGCCGCAGTCCGGCTATGGATTCTCCGCACGTGGCGGACGCCAGACGGGTATGCGCTTTAAGCCCAAGACCCGCAAGCTCAAATAGGGGAGGCCCGTAGATGTCTTCCCAGATGACGGTTATTATCGCCGGTATCGTGCTGGTTGTGGCCATCGTGGTCGCGCTGGTCGTCATGCGTCGTGGCGATTCCCGTTTTACCTACGATACGCAGCATGGAACGGCCCCGCGCGCCACCGAGGGCGAGGGCAATACCGCGTCGACCGCCTTTAAGGGCCGCTTTTCCATCCTCACCACGGGTGTGGGCGCGATGTTTGCGGCGCTTGCCGTCAAGCTGTGGGGCATGCAGATGGTCTCGTCGGACTATTACGAGAAGCAGGCCAATAGTAATCAGACTCGCACCGTTACAACACCCGCTGTGCGCGGTCGCATCCTCGACCGCAATGGCGTGGCGCTTGTCCAGAACCGTCCCTCACTTGCTGTCGTGGCCTACCGCGACCTTGCCGAGGATGAGGTTCTGGTTCGCCATCTTGCCAACGTGCTTGGAATGCCTTACGTGGCGGTCCTTCGTAATATTCAGGACAATACAGAGGGCGCTCAGAGCCTGCATACCATCGCGACGGACGTCCGTCGCTCCACGGTTGCCTATATTCAGGAGCATGCCGGCGAGTTCCCGGGCGTCAAGATTGCCGAGCGTACCGAGCGCCAGTATCCATATGGCGAGACGGCATGCCATATCTTGGGCTATACCGGCACCATTACCTCCGAGCAGCTCGAGGCCCAGAATAAGAAAACCTCTGGCGATGATGATGCTTCTGCTGGCAAGATTACGTACCAGTCGGGCGATATCGTGGGCCAGGCGGGCGTTGAGAGCTACTACGAAAACCTGCTGCAGGGTATTCGTGGTGAGCAGACCGTCAAGGTCGATGCCTCGGGCAATGTGACCGGTCAGGCCGGCGCCGTGCCCGCGAAGGCCGGCTCCGACATTAAGCTCACGCTCGACCTTAAGATCCAACAGGCCTGCGAGACGGCGCTGGCGAGCGCTATCGAGCTTGCCAAGACCACTGGCTACAGCAATGCCGGCAACGGCGCTGTAGTGTGTCTCGATCCCAACAATGGCGAGATCCTGGGCATGGCGAGCCAGCCCAAGTTCGATCCGTCCGTCTTTATTGGCGGCGTCTCAAATGACGTGTGGACCGAGCTCAATGATGACAAGGGTTCCCACCCGCTGCTCAACCGCGCCATTAGCGGACAGTACATGTCGGCCTCGACCATCAAGCCGCTCTCGGCACTGGCCGGTCTTGAGTTTGGAACCTACACGTCGGGGCAGACGACCAACTGCACGGGTTATTGGACGGGTCTGGGCAAGTCGTGGGGCAAGTACTGCTGGCTGCATTCCGGCCACGGCACCATGACGCTGCAGTCGGGTATCGCCAACTCGTGCGACCCTGTCTTCTACGACATGGGCAAGGCGTTCTTTTATGACGAGCAACATCCCGAGGGTCTGCAGGAGGTCTTTCGTCGCTGGGGTCTAGGCAAGACCTGCGGTATCGATCTGCCGAGTGAGGGCGCGGGCCGTATTCCCGATGCCGAGTGGAAAGAGTCGTACTTCACCGACGCATCTGCCGAGGACCGCAAGTGGAATGCCGGCGATATGACCAACATTGCCATCGGTCAGGGCGACATCCTGGTGACGCCCCTGCAGATGGCGTGTGCCTATATGGGTCTTGCCAACGGCGGCAAACAGTACGTGCCTCACGTGTTTTTGTCTGCCGTGTCGCGTGATGGCGACGGCGATGCCTATAAGTACAACGGCAAGGGCAAGAAGAAGCGCCTGGAGGCCAAGATCAACAGCGATTCGGATTTGGCTCTTGTTCGCAACGGCATGCACGACGTGATTTACACGGCATCGACGTCCCTGGCGGCTCACTTTGGCACCCTGACGCCGCAGGTATACGGCAAGTCGGGCACGGGCGAGAAAAGTGGCGAGGATGAATACGCGTGGTTCTGCGCCTATGCACCGGCCGATGACCCCAAGTATGTCATCGCTACCGTCCTGGAGCAGGGCGGCGGTGGCTCAGATACCGCGATGCATGTCGTGCGCGACGTGCTCGGCGTGATTTATGACGAGCCCGATACCTCTTCGGCCTCGGGCGATTCTTCGGTTCGATAGGAGGTTGCGATGGATTTTTCTCCGGCGGATCTGTTCCGTTCAACCAAGACCGGCTCTCGCAGCAGCCTGGACCGTGTCAACAAGCAACTTTCGGCCTCGCGCGGCACGTTTCGCCAAAAGGTGCATATCGGTGTGCTCGTGGCTACTGTGGCCCTCGTCGCCTACGGCGCCATCATTATCTGGTCGGCTTCGCAGTTTAAGGCCGACGCTTCGTTCTCACGCCATCTGCTGGGAATTGGAATCGGTACGGTGCTGGCGGTGCTGGTCTGGCGTACCGACCTGCGCGGTATTTCCAATTTCTCGACGGCGTTGCTCGTCATCGACCTGATCGTGATCCTCTCGCCCAAGATTCCAGGTCTGTCCTATACGGGCGGTCTGGGCATGACGGGCTGGATCAAGATTCCCGGTATCGGCTTGACATTCCAGCCGGTTGAGCTTGCCAAGCTCATCACCATCTTTTTTATTGCTACGCTTGGCTCGCAGTATAACGGTCGCATCGATACCGTTCGCGACTACGTCAAGCTCTGCGGCATGCTGTCCATTCCGTTTTTGGCCGTCGTTGCCATGGGCGACCTGGGCTCGGGCCTGGTCGTGCTTGTTTCGGGCGCCATCGTCATTTGTATGAGCGGTGCACGCCGCGAATGGGTGCTGTCGACCCTTGCCCTGCTCGTGGGTCTGGTGGCCCTCGTTCTGGCGCTTGATTCGGTCTTTGATTCGTTGCTCGGCCACGATGTGCTCATCAAGCAGTACCAGATGAACCGTCTGACGGTCTTTATCGACCCCGATAATGCCGATTCGGACGATGCCTACAACCTGCAGCAGTCGCTTATCGCCGTTGGCTCGGGCGGCTTCTTTGGTAAGGGTTTGGGCCATGCGACGCAGTCGGCCGGCGGCTTTCTGCCTGAGTTCCACACCGACTTCGTCTTCGCCTTCCTGTCCGAGACCTTTGGCTTTTGCGGTTCCTTTTTGCTCCTGTGCCTCTACGTGCTGTTGATCTTTTCGACGATTGGCGTCGCCTTTAAGTGCGAGTCCCTGTTTTTGCGTCTTTCGTGTGTTGGCATCGTTGGCATGTGGGCGTTCCAGACTTTCGAAAACATCGGCATGTGCATCGGCATGATGCCGATTACCGGTATTCCGCTACCGTTTATTAGCTTCGGTTCGTCTTCGATGATGATTCAGCTGCTGACGGTGGGTATCGTACAATCCATATGGCGGCATCGTTCGGGCGCCGCGTAACCGCTGGAGGGGTTTGCTATGAAAATTCCCGTAGATAAGCTGACCTGCGCTTTTAAGATGGGCGCGTCCGTTAAGAAGGATTCCGATACGCCGGTGCGCGTCTCGGTCTATCTGGATTCGTCCGCCTCGCGCTTTCTGGCCGAGACGGTGCGTGACGCCTTTGTGCCGCAGACGACCTCGGGCATTGTGCGCGTCGAGCGTCTGGGGGAGGAGCGAATTGCTCCAAAGACCGATACCGATGTGGCGCTGGTGCTCTCGTGTGGTTCCGACCGCTTGGAGAGTGCCGTGCAGGAGCTCGTGATCGCCGGCGCGCCCGTGTGCGTGCTTGCCGAGTCTGCTGTGGAGGTGCCGTTTATCGAGGAGTCCACGCCCATGCTCGGCGTGGTAGCGGCAACCGATAAGACGTATCTGCTCGAGACGCTTGCCCGCTGGATTCTCGATCGCACCGACAAGGAAACGGCTTTTGCGGCGAACTTTGCCTTCATGCGCATCGCGGCGGCCAATCGTATCATCACCTCGTGCGCGCTCACCAATATGGCGACCGGTGCGCTGGTGTTTTTGCCGGGCGCCGACTATCCCGTTATGGCGCTGGCGCAGGTGGGCATGCTCTTTGAGCTCGCTGCCGTCTTTGGACGCGGCATTAAGCCTGAGCGCGGCTACGAGGTCGCGGGCGTGCTTGCCGGCGGTCTTGTGATCCGAGCGGTCACCCGCGCACTTGTCAAGCAGACGCCGCATATTGGGTTTGCCGTCAAGGCGCTCACTGCCGCCGCGGGCACCTATGGCATGGGCCGTGCGCTCGTTTCGCTCTACGAGCGCGATGTCGACTACAGCCGTGCCAACGAGGTGGTCACTGCCACGTTCTCCCGCGTTCGCGATCTGGTGACCACTGTCGCGGGCGCTACCCGTCCTATGGCGTCCTATCAGGACGCATCAGATCTCGCTGCTTAGGGGTTTTCCGTTGCGCGTTGCATACCAAGACTGTTTTCATTTAATTGAGCCGCTGCTCGCCAAGGTCGAGAAGCCGAGCCGCTATATCGATCACGAGTGGGGTACGCTTTCCAAGGCCGATGCCGACTACCGTTGCTGCCTGATCTACCCGGATGTGTACGAGGTTGGTCTGCCCAACCAGGGCATCGCCATCCTCTACAACATCCTTAACCAGGCCGAGGGCATCTCCTGCGAGCGCGGCTATGTGCCGTGGCCAGATATGGGTGACGCCATGCGCGAGGCGGGCATTCCGCTGCTCTCGCTCGAGGGTGCAGCGCCGGTCGCTTCGTTTGATATCGTCGGTCTGCATGTGCCGCACGAGATGGCGGTGACGAACTTCCTCGAGGCTCTCGACCTCGCTGGCATTCCGCTGTTGGCGACCGACCGAGGTGAAGACGACCCCATTATCATCGCCGGCGGTCCCTCGGTGTACAACCCCGAGCCGTACGCGGCCTTCTTCGATGTTATCCTCATCGGCGAGGGCGAGGAATCGCTGCTCGAGACCTGCCAGTTGCATCGCCGTCTGCGTGACGAAGGAGTCCCGCGCGCGCAGATTGTTGAGCAGCTTGCATCCATTGCCGGCAACTACGTGCCGTCGCTCTATGAGGTTTGTCACGACGAGCCCTGCTCGCCGCATGGCTACACCGTGCCGCGTGAGGGCAAGGATGCGCCGACCGTGGTCTACAAGCGCGTCGTCGAGGATTTCGGCGCCACGAATCCGCTGTCGCAGTCGTGCGTGCCCTATGCGCAGCTGGTCCACGACCGCCTGTCTATCGAGATCCTGCGCGGCTGCGCCCGCGGCTGTCGTTTTTGCCAGGCCGGCATGACGTATCGCCCGGTGCGTGAGCGCTCGGCCGACCAGATCGTCTCGTCGGTGATTCAGGGTCTGGAAAAGACCGGCTATGACGAGGTGTCGCTGACCTCGCTCTCCACGACCGACCACTCCTGCATTCGCGACGTGCTCGGCAGGCTCAACCGTCGCCTGGAGGATACGGGTATTCGCGTGTCTATTCCGTCGCAGCGCCTGGATTCGTTTGGCGTGGATATGGCCGAGTCGGTCGCCGGCGAAAAGAAGGGCGGACTGACGTTCGCGCCCGAGGCCGGCAGCCAGCGCATGCGCGACATCATTAACAAGAACGTGACCGAGGAGGACCTGGACCGTGCGGCCAAGGCGGCCTTCGAGGCCGGTTGGAACCGCATGAAGCTCTACTTTATGATGGGCCTTCCCGGCGAGCGCGACGAGGACATCGTGGCCATCGCCAATCTGGCCGATCACGTGCTGGAGCTCGGTCGTTCCGTGGTGCCCAAGGCTCGTCGCGGCTCGATCTCGGTGTCGATCTCGGTTTCGGTCTTTATCCCCAAGGCTGCCACGCCGTTCCAGTGGTGCCCGCAGCTCGACTACGACGACGTCAAGCGTCGCCAGAAGCTGCTTATCACGAGCGTTCGCAACCGTGCCGTCCGCGTTCATTACCACGATGCCGAGACCTCGCTCATCGAGGCTGCGCTGTCCCGCGCCGGTCGTGACATGACGCCCGTCATCATCGACGCTTGGCGCTCGGGCTCTCGCTTTGACGCCTGGGTAGAGCATTTCTCTCTCGATAACTGGAAGGAAGCTGCTGCCAAAAACGGCATCGACCTCAATGAGCTCGTGCACCTGCCCTACGAGTTGGACTGGCGCCTGCCGTGGGAGCACGTGAGCCCCGGCTGCACGCGCGGCTTCCTCGAGCGCGAGTACCGTCGCTCGCTCGAGGGCGTCACGACTCCCGACTGCACCCGCACGTCGTGCACCGGCTGCGGGATCTGCCCCACGCTCCACGCCAAGAATGTATTGATGGGTGATCGCGCATGAGTGAGCGCCTGACCGACAACCCCTCGCTCTTTAGGCTTCGTGTTCGCTATGGCAAGCGCGATCGCCTTAAGTACCTGGGCCATCTCGAAGTGATCCATACCATTGAGCGCATCGTGCGCCGTGCGGGACTTCCCTATGCCGTCACGCAGGGCTTCTCTCCGCACATGCGCGTGGGCTTCTCTTCGGCGCTACCGGTGGGTACGTCGTCGACCTGCGAGTGGTATGACCTGTTTATGACCGAGTTCGTGGCGCTCGACGAGGCGTTTGGGCGCCTGTCTGCGGCGTCTCCGGCCGATCTGGCGCCCATCGAGGCGGCGTACATCGACGTGCGCTCGCCGGCGTTGACGGCGCAGCTCACGCGCCTGTCGTATCGCATCGACCTGCACTTGGATCCCGAGGCGCCCGTAAGCGCCGACGAGGTGCGTCGTGCGATCGACACGCTGCGCGCGGACCATGGCATCGACTACGCGCGCGGAAAAAAGAGCAAGCGCTTGGATTTGGATCACACGCTCGTGGGCTATGAGCTCACGGCGGGGGCGCCCGGACCATTTGGTGCTCATGCTCGACACCCATGCCGACAACGAGGGCTCCATGCGTCCGGAAATTTTGCTTTCCGCTGCTGATGTTTTGTTGCAGGGCTTGACCCCGGGCGTGGATGCACCTATTGTTTCCACCGGTATGCAAGACCTCGTGACCATCTGCTCCTACGATGTCGAGCGTCAGAATCAAGCATGCGAGGACGACGAGGGCCGACTCGTCAGCCCCATACCTGTGCGAACTTGTGGATTTGCTCCACATACTCGTTGACGGGGGTATTTTCGCCTGCTACTATATTCGGCTGTTGCACTAACTGATGCATGAAGGGCAAGTAAACATGTACGCAATCGTTAACACGGGCGGCAAGCAGTACAAGGTCGCCACCGACGATGTCATCACCGTCGAGAAGATCGAGGGCAATGAGGGCGACAAGGTCACCCTGCCGGTTATCTTCCTCAACGATGGTAAGAAGATCGTCACCGATCCCGACAAGCTGGCCAAGGCCAAGGTTACCGCTCAGATCGTTGAGCAGTTCAAGGGCGAGAAGCAGCTGGTCTTCAAGTTCCACAAGCGCAAGCGCTATCGTCGTCTGAAGGGTCACCGTCAGCAGCTCACCAAGCTGAAGATCGTGAAGGTTCAGGCTACCTCCCGCGCCAAGAAGGCTGTCAAGGCAGAGGCTGAGGCTGTTGCCGAGGCTCCCGTCGCCGAGTAGATTACACTCGTAACGAAAGAGTAGGTATACACAATGGCACACAAAAAAGGACTCGGTTCCTCCCGTAATGGCCGTGACTCCCGCGGTCAGCGCCTTGGCACGAAGCGCTATGCCGGCCAGACGGTAACCACGGGCACGATTCTCGTCCGTCAGCACGGCACGCACATCCACCCGGGTGAGAACGTTGGCCGTGGTAAGGACGACACGCTGTTCGCGCTGGTCGACGGTACCGTTGAGTTCCACAAGGGTATCAAGCACAGGGTCAGCGTACGCCCGCTCGCGAACGCGTAATTCACCCTTCATAGAGCACATATGTGGGAGGCACTTGAGTTTTAGGATTCAAGGGTCTCCCTCTTTTTTGTAGGAGGCGATTCTGTTGTCACAGTTCACCGATATCAGCCGCATTAACGTGTGCGGCGGCGACGGCGGAGCCGGATGCATGTCGTTTAGGCGCGAGGCATTTGTTCCCAAGGGCGGCCCCGATGGCGGCGACGGCGGTCGTGGCGGCAATGTCGTCATCCAGGCCGATGCTCAGCTGTCTTCGCTGATCGATTACCGCTTTAAGCATCACTTCCGCGCCGAGCGCGGCACACACGGGCAGGGTGCCCGTCGTAACGGTAAGAGCGGCGAGGACCTGATTCTCAAGGTCCCTATGGGTACCGTGGTGCGCGAGCTCGACCCCGAGACGCAGACTCCGATGTTCGATATTGCCGACCTCGTTCACGATGGCGAGCGCGTTGTCGTGGCGCCCGGCGGTGCCGGCGGCCTGGGCAACACGCACTTTGTGACGTCGGTGCGCCGCGCGCCCGCGTTCGCTCAGCTGGGCGAGCCGGCCGAGGAACACTGGATCGAGCTCGAGATGAAGCTTATGGCCGATGCCGCGCTCGTGGGCTTCCCCTCGGTGGGTAAGTCATCGCTCATCGCGCGCATGAGTGCCGCCCGTCCCAAGATTGCCGACTACCCGTTTACCACGCTCGTACCGAACCTCGGCATGGTGCGTGCCGGCGAATATTCTTACGTCGTTGCCGACGTTCCCGGTCTCATCGAGGGCGCGAGCGAGGGCAAGGGCCTGGGTCACCAGTTCCTGCGCCACATTGAGCGTACGGCTCTGATCATGCATGTCGTCGACATGACGGGTGGTTTTGAGGATCGCGATCCGGTCGAGGATTACCACATCATCAACCGCGAGCTCGAGCAGTATGGCGCCGAGCTCTCGGAGCGTCCGCAGATCGTCGTTGCCAACAAGTGCGACGCGCCGGGCACGGCCGACAAGATTGCCGACCTTAAGCGCGCAGCGCTCGACGATGGGCATATGTTCTTTGCTGTGTCTGCCGTGACGGGCGCCGGCCTCAACACTCTGATGCTTGCCGTGGGCGAGCAGGTGGCTAAGCTGCGCGCCGAGTTGGCTGTCTCGGATGAGCCGGTCGTTCTGCGCGACGATGAGTGGGAGCGCCGCCGCCTGCAGCGTGAGAAGCGTTTCCGCATTGTCCAGGAAGAGCCCGGTGCCTTCCGCGTGGTCGGTCGTGCCATCGAGCGCATGGTCATCCAGACCGACTGGGAAAATGAGGAAGCCGTCATTTACCTGCAGCATAAGTTTGCGCGTATGGGTGTTGACGACGCGCTCGAGAAGGCCGGTTGCCGTGCGGGCGACGAGGTCCGCATTTGCCAGCGCGCCTTTGACTTTGAGGGCGCTGAGGACTTCTCGGAGTACGAGGAGCTCGAGGATGCTGACGAGGACGTTGCCGTTGAAGCCATTGACGTGGCCGATGCTGCGGATGAGGGCGTCGAGGTTGTCGATACGGCGGATGCCGCGGGCGATGCCGAGACCTCGGAGGGCGAGTAAGCCATGTCGCTGCGCGGTGGAATCGGTCTGCCCGAGCTTCCTCTAGAGGACGGGCGGGAGTTTAGGCTCGGCATTATGGGCGGCACATTCGACCCGATTCATTACGGGCACTTGGTGACTGCCGAGCAGGCGCGCGAGTCGCTCGACTTGGACGCTGTGCTCTTTATGCCGGCGGGCTCTCCTGCCTTTAAGC
>CALLSB010000146.1:0-21547 GCA_938014225.1 uncultured Collinsella sp.
CAAGCAGAGTCGCTCAGGAGGAAACTCGGCCCCTCCCGCCCCGGCCGGACAGGTCACACTACACCGTGTACTGCGGCAGGTCCTGCAGGGCGATGACGTCCATGCCCATGTCGTTGGCGCTGCCGTGACCCTGCTGGTCCTCGCGCACGGCCTCGATGGCACTCACGTACGTGTTGGCGGCAGACATCGCCGTCACGCAGGTCACGCCGCGGCGCACCGCCTCGGTACGCAACAGATAGCCGTCGCCACGAGAACCGGGGCCATACGGTGTATTGACGATCACCGCGATCTTGCCATCGGCGATCAGGTCACCGATGTTGGGACGCTCGCCGTCGTGCGGGCCGCTAATCTTCTCCACGACCTCGCACGTCACGTTGCCGCCGCGCAGCACGCGCGCCGTACCCTCGGTGGAGCAGATATCAAAGCCCAGGTAGCGCAGGATACGCGCGACCGAAAGGATGTGGCGCTTGTCGCGGTCGCACACGCTAATGAACACCTTGCCGGCGCTCGGGTCGGGCAGCTTGTAGTCGATCGCCAGCTGCGTCTTGGCGTATGCCTCGGGATAGCTCTTGGCGATACCCATGACCTCGCCCGTCGACTTCATCTCGGGCCCCAGGATAACGTCGGCGCCCGGGAAACGACCCCAGGGCATAACGGCTTCCTTCATGCAGAACCAGTCCAGCTGACGCTCGTCGCTCGGCAGGCCCAAGCTCGCGATGGAATCGCCCGCCATGATACGTGCGGCACACTTGGCGAGCGGCACACCGGTGGCCTTGGAGATAAACGGGACGGTACGGCTTGCGCGCGGGTTGGCCTCGATCACGTAAACGGTCTCGCCCTTAATGGCGTACTGCACGTTGACCAGGCCGCGTACGCCCAGCGCCATCGCGATGCGGCGCGTGGTCTCGCGAAGCTTTGCCTGCAGGCTCTCGCTAAAGCTGAACGGCGGGATGCAGGTCGCAGAGTCGCCAGAGTGGATACCGGCCTCCTCGATATGCTCCAGAATGCCGCCAATGTAGACCTCTTCGCCATCGCACAGGGCGTCGACATCGGACTCGATCGCACCCTCCAGGAAGCGGTCCAGATACACCGGGTAGTCGGGGCTAATGCGCGCGGCCTCGGCCATGTAATCGCGCAGGTGCTCGGCATCGTAGGCGATCATCATGCCGCGGCCGCCCAGCACGTAGCTCGGACGTACCAGCAGCGGGTAGCCAATGTGTGCGGCAACGGCCTCGGCCTCCTCAAACGAGGTGGCCTGACCCGCCGGCGGGTACATGATGCCCAGCTTGTCGAGCAGGGCGGCAAAGCGCTCGCGGTCCTCGGCAAAGTCGATGGCATCGGGCTTGGTGCCCATGATGTTGACGCCACTCTCCTCGAGCATGCGCGCCAGCTTAAGCGGGGTCTGGCCGCCAAGCGTCACCACGACGCCGTCGGGGCGCTCAACATCGATAACGTCCATGACGTCCTCGTAGGTAAGCGGCTCAAAGTAAAGGCGGTCGGACGTGTCGTAGTCGGTCGAAACGGTCTCGGGATTGCAGTTGACCATGATGGTCTCAAAGCCGCGGGCCGCCAGCGCATAGCTCGCATGCACACAGCAGTAGTCGAACTCGATACCCTGGCCGATACGGTTGGGGCCGGCGCCCAGGATCATCGCCTTGGGCTTGTCCGCCGGCGTGGTCTCGTCGGGAGCCACGCACTTCTTGGCATCCGGACTCGTGCGGTAGATGTTCTCGTACGTCTTGTAGTGGTACTCCGTGGCGCTCGAGAACTCCGCAGCGCAGGTATCGACCGTCTTCATGCTGGGAACCACGCCAAGGCCCTTGCGATAGGCGCGCACAAAGCGCTCGTCCGAGCCGGTCAGCGCGGCGATCTCGGCGTCGCTCGTGCCGTACTGCTTGAGCAAGCGCATCGCGTCGGCGTCGATATCCTCCACACGCAGGCCGCGGATGCTCTCCTGGACCTGCACCATGTCGTTGATGCGGTTGAGGTACCACGGGTCGATGCCGCAGGTGGCATGGATGCGAGCGATGTCCCAGCCACGGCGCAGGGCCTCGACCACAAAGAAGATGCGGTGCTCGGTCGGCGTGGCCACGGCTTGAGCGAGCTCGTCGTCGCTCAGCTTATCGGCACCCTCCTTGCCACCGGCGCAGATACCCTGGTGGCCGTCCTCCAGCGAGCGCATGGCCTTGCCAAAGGCCTCCTCAAAGGTGCGGCCGATCGCCATAATCTCGCCCACGGCCTTCATGCGCGTGGTGAGCGTGGGGTCGGTACCCTTGAACTTCTCGAAGGCAAAGCGCGGCACCTTGACAACGCAGTAGTCAATCGTGGGCTCAAAGCAGGCAGGCGTTGCCTTGGTAATGTCGTTGACGATCTCGTCGAGCGTGTAGCCCACAGCCAGGCGCGCGGCGGCCTTAGCGATGGGGAAACCCGTGGCCTTGGAGGCCAGCGCGGACGAACGGCTCACGCGCGGGTTCATCTCGATGACGATCAAGCGACCGGTCTGGGGGTTCACGGCAAACTGCACGTTGGAGCCGCCGGTCTCGACGCCGATCTTCTCCAAGATAGCGAGCGAGGCGACACGCATGCGCTGATACTCAAGGTCGGAGAGGGTCTGCGCCGGCGCCACGGTGATGGAGTCGCCGGTATGCACGCCCATGGGGTCGAGGTTCTCGATGGAGCACACGATGATGCCGTTGCCGGCGTGGTCACGCATGACCTCCATCTCGTACTCTTTCCAACCCTCGATGGACTCCTCGACCAGCACCTCGTGGGCAGGCGAGAGTTCAAGGCCCTGGCTCACGATGGAGACGAGCTCCTCGTGGGTGTGCGCGATGCCGCCGCCGGCGCCACCGAGGGTAAAGCTCGGACGCAGCACGCAGGGATAGCCCACGCGCTCGGCGATGGCCTCGGCGTCGGCCACGCTGTAGGCATAGCCCGAGCGCGCGACCTCCAGGCCAATCTCGGCCATGGCCTCGTTAAAGAGCTTGCGGTCCTCGCCGCGCTCGATGGCGGCCAGGTCGCAGCCGATCATCTCGACGCCGTACTTGTCGAGCGTACCGTCTTTCGCCAGCTCGACGGCGGCGTTCAGACCGGTCTGGCCGCCCAGCGTGGGCAGCAGCGCGTCCGGGTGCTCTTTCTTGATTACGCGCTCGATAAACTCGGCGGTGATGGGCTCGACATAGGTGCGGTCGGCCAAGCCCGGGTCGGTCATGATGGTCGCCGGGTTGGAGTTGACCAGGATGACCTCAAAGCCATCCTCCTTGAGCACCTTGCAGGCCTGGGCGCCGGAGTAGTCGAACTCGCAGGCCTGGCCGATGACGATGGGGCCCGAACCAATGACGAGGATACGCTTGATGTCAGTACGTTTCGGCATGTTAGTTCTCCTCGGTCTCAGCGGTCTCGGACTCAGCAAAGTTCCAGCCGGCAAGGCGGTCCTTCGCGGTGTCGATGTCCAGGTAGTTCTCCTCGCCGTCCATGAGTCGCGTAAAGGCGGTAAAGAGATAGTGGGCATCGGTGGGGCCAGGCGAGGCCTCGGGGTGGTACTGGACCGAGAAGCACGGTGCGTCGAGCAGCTGGATGCCCTCGGCGGTGCCGTCGTTGAGGTTCACATGTGTCAGGCGAATGCGACCAAAGCGCTCGTTCATCACGACCGGCGCGATTCCGCGGCGCACCCAGACGCGCAGATCTCCATCGGCCGCATGCTCGGTCTCGCCGCCGGAAAGCTCGGGGACAAGCTTGCCCAAGCTGGGGAACAGCAGGCCAAAGCCATGGTTTTGCGCGGTGATCTCCACACGGCGGCTTACCAGATTCATAACCGGCTGGTTGCCACCGCGGTGACCGAACTTAAGCTTTTCCATCTGGGCGCCGCAGGCCAGGCTGATCATCTGGTGACCAAGACAAATACCAAAGACCGGCACCTTGCCGATCAGCTGCTGCACCTGCTCGTAGGTCTCCACCACGGCGTCGGGGTCGCCGGGGCCATTGGACAAAAAGACGCCGTCGGGATTCATGTCGAGCACCTGCTGGGCAGGCGTGTCCCACGGCACGACGGTAAGGTCGCAGCCGGCGCGGACCAGCCCCTCCAGAATGCCGCGCTTCACACCGCAGTCGTATGCGACCACTTTGTGACGGGCAGGAGCGGCAGCCGAAAGCGCAAAGTCATGCGTGGCAGGCAGATCGGCGGCCACAAACTCGTGAGGTACGGGGCAACTTACGGTCTTGACCAGGTTCTCGCCTACCAGCGTGGGCGCTGCGGCCAGACGCTCGGCAAGCTCGTCGACGTCGAAGATCTCGGTCGAGATAATGCCCATCTTGGAACCATTGTCGCGCAGATGGCGCACCAGAGCGCGGGTGTCGACGCCCTCGATAGCGACGATGCCGTGGGCGCGCAGATACTCCGGCACGCTGACGGCCGAGCGCCAGTTAGAAGGCGTGGTGCACATGTCGCGAACGATCATGCCGCGCATAGCCGGAGCGCTCGCAGGGCGCACGGCGTCGCCGGGGAAGGCCGACTGGACGTCGGTCTCGTCGATACCGTAGTTGCCGATCTGCGGATAGGTCATGGTTACGATTTGGCCGGCATAACTCGGGTCGGTCATGACCTCAAAGTAGCCCTCGAGTGAGGTGTTGAAGCAGACTTCGCCGGTCGCGGTGCCCTCGGCGCCGCATGCACGTCCATAAAAAATGGTCCCATCCTCAAGATACAGGATGCAGGGACCGCAGGTGCCCTTGCTGGTTTTGGCCAGCATACGCTGGCAAAGCTCGCTGGGCGCGAAGGTGCGGGCGGCAGCGCCCGCGGTATGGTTGTTCGCCATAATTCTCCTTCCCGGTCTCACAGGACCGGCTTAAAGGTGTGTAGTTAGGCCTCGCGGTATTGTAACCGCAAGCATGCCTCATGGCGTTAATTTCATCGAAATGTTTACGAAATGATAATTATGACTTTCTATGCATAATGATTTCTCTGGGACGGGGATTAAAAAATCATCCCGCGGGGCTTGTGGCTCACGCGGGATGATGGCGTCTTACTTTTTCTTGTCCTGTTCCAGCAGTTCGGACGGTGTGCGATCGGGCTTGCCGCCGCGGAAAATCTCGCGGCCATGCAGACGATGCTCCAGGTCACGCTCGGTCTTTTCCTCGTCAATCTTGGTCTGGCTCACCACCGGATCCTCAATCAACGACGACACCGAGTTCACCTGCTTCTGAATGCGCTCGGCGATGGTGTCATCCATACTCACGATGCGCATCTTCCAGTCGATACTCGTGGCGTTGGATGAGCTCTTGGTCCACACGAACGTCAAAATGGCGCTCTGGTGGCCCCGCGCGGGGAACATGCCAAAGAAGGAATCGTGCTGAATGTTGCTATCCTCGTCGATATAGGCGTGAACGTTATACACCACGCGGTCGATCTTATCGTTGAGCAGCGCGTTGGTCGCAAGCGCCGCGGCCTGAATCTGCCCGTTGGACAACAGCTCGAGCTCGTTGGCAGAAGACGTGTCCAACACCGTCACCTCGACCGTGCCCGTGCGTTCATCGGCTTCATCGACGGTAAAGTCGAGCGGGAACTGCGTAAAGCCGTTGCCCCACTCAAGGCCGCCCTTCAGCGCCGTCGAAACGGTATCAACCGAAACGCTCTCGGACAGGTTGGCGGTGTTCAGACGACGCATCACGCCGTAGCCAATCTGCATGCCCACGATCAGCACCAAAATACCGATGACCACGGCCATCGCGGTCTTCGTAATGGTATGGCTCACCTGCGAGCCCGAAGGATCGTCCTCGGACAGCGGGTCGATATGTTTTGCCTGGCTCGCGCGGTCCTCGCTGCGCAGCTGCGCTAGCGCCGCTTTGTCACCGCGCTTGGCCGCAGCCTCCTTCTCACGCATGCGCTCGGTACGCTTTTTGGCGAGCGTGGGATCCAAGACGCCGGATGCATCGATTTCGGAGAATAACTCCGTCACTTCTTCCGGAGTCAAAGGGTTCTTGTCAGCCATAAACTTCCTGTCATATCAATCAGTCGAGCTCGTGCGCACGCGCACCTTCGAACTGCATTCGATAGTAACGGGCATAGGTGCCGCCACGGGCGAGAAGCTCCTCGTGCGTGCCACGTTCCACAACGCGACCATGCTCAACAGTCGCAATCTCGTCAGCATGCTTAATGGTCGAAAGGCGGTGGGCGATGATGATTGTGGTACGGCCGCGTGCCAGCTCTTCGAGCGACTCCTGGACCGCCTCCTCGCTCTCGTTATCCAAAGCACTCGTCGCCTCGTCCAAAATCAGGATCTTGGGGTTCTTGAGAAACACGCGCGCGATGGCAACGCGCTGCTTCTGTCCGCCCGAAAGACGGCTGCCGCGCTCGCCCACCACGGTGTCGTAGCCCTGCGGAAGCGACTCGATAAAGGCATCGATGTTGGCGCGACGGGCGGCCTCGGCGATCTCTTCTGCCGTAGCACCCGGCTTGCCGTAGGCGATGTTCTCGCCAATCGTACCGTCAAACAGGTAGACATCCTGCTGCACCAGGCCGATGGCGCGGCGCAGGCTCTGCTGCGTCACATCGCGCACGTCCTGACCGTCGATGCTAATGGATCCGGTAGCCACGTCATAAAAGCGCGGCAGCAGCGAACAGGTCGTGGACTTGCCGCCGCCCGAAGGGCCAACCAAAGCGATGGTCTGCCCGGGCTTGATGGACAGGTCCATATGGTCGATAACGGGACGCTCGTCGGCATAGCCCTCGCCCAGCTCAACGTCCTCGTAGTTAAAGCACACGTCGTGATACTCCACGGCGCCGGCAGTCACCTGCAGATCCGTGGCGCCCGGCTTGTCCTGGATATCCGGCGCGGTCGAGAGCACCTCGTCCATACGCTTAAAGCCGGCGATAGCCTTCTGATACGTTTCGGCCGAATTGACGAGCGTCTCAAGCGGCGTGCAGAACAGCGAAATATAGAGTGCAAAGGTCGCCATATCGACCGCCTGCAGCTGTCCCTGGGCGACCAGCCAGCCGCCCAGCAGCACCACGATCACATAGAGCACACCCGAGAGCAGGCCATACGTCGCGGTATAGACGCCCATGGCGTGATACATGTTCTCCTTGGACGAAAGATAGCGATTGTTGGAGGCGCGGAACTTGAAGCGTTCGGTCTCCTCGTTGGCAAAGCTCTTGACCACGCGCATGCCCGCCAGCGAATCCTGCAGCTGCGCATTGATGCCGCTGATCTTTTTGCGGTTGTCGCTAAAGACCTCGCGCATACGCATGTTTTGCCAAAACATGACGCCCGCAAACGCCGCCGTCACCACGGCCATGGCGAGCGCCAGCACCGGGGCGATGGTAAAGAGGATCACAAACGAGCCGATAATCTCGATGCCGCAGATGATGATCCACTCGGGCACGTGATGCGCCGCCTCGCAGATATCGAACAGATCGTTGACCACGCGGCTCATCATGTCGCCCGAACTGTTGCGGTCGAAGTACGCAAAGCTAAAGCGCTCGTACTGGTCAAACAGGTCCTCGCGCATCTTGGACTCCATGCGCGCACCCATCACGTGGCCCCAGTAGCTCACAAAGTAGCGGCAGGCGCAGCGAACGGCATACATCAGCACCAGCCCCACCGCGATCATACCGAGCGCCTGCATAATGGCAGCCTGGCCCTGGGTAAACAGCCCACCGGTCAAATTGCGCAGGATAATGGGGAACGCCAGGTCAATGGCAGCAAGCACCAGAGCACAAACAGTATCAGCAACAAAAAGCCCCATCTGGGGCTCGTAATACGAAAGAAACCTCTTCAGCATGTGATCCTCAAAGAAATATCAGCAACGTAAGGCCCTGGGACAAAGCAATCAGTAGTACTTGTCCCAGGGCTATCCCCACTCGTTAAAGCTCCGTGCCCCCAAGGCGGTGCGCGATGCTATCGCAGGCCAAGGCACCTACGACGGTCTTGGCGTCTTCGATCTTGCCGTCGAGTACGGCGTCGATCAGCTCGTGAAGCGGCACCAGGTCCACGTTGACAAACTCGTCATCATCGGGGTTGGGCGCATCAAACTCGAGCTTGGTAGCCAAGTAGATGTGGATGATCTCATCGCAAAAACCGCAGGACGTGACAATCGACGTCAAAAAGCGAATGCGACCGGCCCTAAAGCCCGTCTCCTCATGCAGTTCGCGCTTGGCGCAATCGAGCGGGTCCTCGCCTGGATCGAGCTTGCCGGCGGGAATCTCGACCGTCACGCGGTCGATGGCGGTGCGGTACTGACGCACCAGTACGATCTTGCCGCTCTCGGTAAGCGCCACAACGGCCGCCGCGCCCGGATGGCGAACGATATCGCGGGCGCTGCGGTGACCGTTGGGCAGCTCAACTTCAAGACGGTGGACGTCAAGGATCTTACCCTTCCAGGCGCACTCCTCCGAAAGAATCTTCTCGTGCAGCTCGGCATCGTGCGGGTCGTCGTCGCCCAGCACCAGCGCCGGCTCGTCAGCGACCTCGCCACCCGGCTCGCCCTCGGCGTGCCCATACATGCGGCTGTCCTCTTCGACGATTTGCGCGTCCACGAGCTCTTCGTTCTTCTCGTCCATCCGTCTCATCCCTCTCGGACTTTAGGCATCCCAGGCGTCGCGGCCGCGCAGCGCGCGCAGGCCAATGTCGTGACGCAGGGTCTTGCCCTCAAAATCAATCTTCTCGCAGGCCTCGTAGGCAAGGTTGCGAGCGTTCTCGAACGTGTCGCCCAGCGCGGTCACGGCAAGCACACGGCCACCATTGGTCACGAGCTGGCCGTCCACCACGGCAGTGCCCGCGTGGTACACGGTCACGTTCTCCATGGCCTCGGCATCGGCGATACCGGTAATGACCTTGCCTTTCTCGTAGCTGCCGGGATAACCCGCACTCGTCAGGACAACGGCCACGGCCCACTCGTCGCGCCAGTCGAGTTCAATCTGATCGAGCTCGCAGTTGGCGCAGGCGAGCATGACCTCGACCAGGTCGTTCTTAAGGCGCGGCAGAACGACCTGCGTCTCGGGGTCGCCAAAGCGGGCATTGAACTCCAGCACCTTGGGGCCGGCAGGCGTGAGCATAAAGCCGCCGTACAGGCAGCCGCGGTAGTCGATACCCTCGGCAGCGAGCTCGGCCACGGTCTGCTCCATGACCTTCACCATGGTGGCGTGCTCCTCATCGGTCACGATGGGCACCGGGCTGTAGACGCCCATGCCACCGGTGTTGGGGCCCTTGTCGCCCTCGAGCGCACGCTTGTGGTCCTGCGAGGTGGCCATGGGGCGCACGGTCTTGCCGTCGGTAAAGGCCAGCAGCGAGCACTCGGGACCAACGAGCATCTCCTCGATGACCACGGTATTGCCGGCATCGCCAAAGGTGCCGCCAAAGCACTCGCGCACGGCCTCCTCGGCCTGCTCAAGTTCGGTCGCCACGATAACGCCCTTGCCCGCGGCAAGGCCGTCGGCCTTGACGACCAGCGGGGCGCCCTGCTCGCGCACGTAGGCGAGAGCCGAAGCCTCGTCGGTAAACGAACCATAGGCTGCCGTCGGAATGCCCGCACGCTCCATGAGCTGCTTGGAGAACAGCTTGGAGCCCTCCATCTGGGCGCCCTCGGCACCCGGGCCAAAGCAGGGAATACCCGCCGCGCGCACGGCGTCGGCCACGCCCGCCACGAGCGGAGCCTCGGGGCCAATTACCACGAGTCCGCATCCGTGGCTCTGCGCAAACGCCGCCACGGCCGCAGGATCGCAGTCGTCGAGAACAACGTTCTCGCCGCAGCTCGCGGTGCCGCCGTTACCCGGCGCGATGTAGAGCTTGCCGGCGCGCGGTGATGCTGCGAGCTTAGCTGCCAAAGCATGCTCACGGCCGCCGCTGCCCAACAACAGGATGTCGATGGTTTGAGTGTCCGCCTTCAAGGGTGCCTCCTCTATGGATGAACGGCCCGCTCCGCGCGAGCCCTTTGCAAGCAAATATACCCCTCGGCCGCCCGTCCGGGCTGCAAAGGGGTATATCGCAATAACCAAATAGTCCCGATTACTTCCAGAATCGGTTGATGATCTGCTCGCGACCAGCGCCAACGCCAATGAACGTCACGCGGGTGTGTGCCAGATCCTCGATAAACGCCACGTAGTCCTGAGCCTCCTGCGGCAGCTCCTCAAAGCTGCGGCAGCCGGTGATATCGCACTTCCAGCCAGGAAGTTCCTCGTAGATGGGCTTGGCGTGCTCAAAGCGAACCTGATGCTCGGGCACGCTGGTATAACGCTCGCCATCGACGTCATAGGCAACGCATACCTTAATGGTGTCGAAGGCCGAAAGCACGTCGAGCTTGGTCACGGCGATGTCGGTGAGGCCGTTGACGCGCGAGGCATAGTTGGCGATAGGGCCGTCAAACCAGCCGCAACGACGACGACGACCGGTGGTCACGCCGTACTCATAGCCCTCCTCGGTCAGCGTGTGGCCGGCCTCGGACTCATAGGAAAGCTCGGTGGGCATGGGGCCCGAACCGACGCGGGTGATATAAGCCTTCATGACACCCAGCACGCGATCGACGTTCTTCATGCCGACGCCGGAGCCGGTAATGGCGCCGCCGGCGGTGCAGTTGGAAGACGTCACGTACGGATAGGTGCCGTGGTCGATGTCGAGCAGCGTCGCCTGGGCACCCTCAAACAGCAGGTTCTTGCCCTCATCGATCATGTTGTTGAGCAGCAGGCTCGTCTCGGTGATGTAGGGACGCAGGCGCTCGGCCATCGGCAGGTACTCGTCGCAAATCTGGTCCACGGTGTAGGTGGGCAGGTTGTAGATGAGCTCGAGCTCGGGGTTCACGCGGGCGAGAGCGGTCTCCAACTTGTCGCGGAACAGCGTCTCGTCCAGCATGTCCTGCATGCGCAGGCCAATGCGGGCCATCTTGTCCTGATAGCACGGACCAATGCCGCGCTTGGTGGTACCGATGTTCTTCTTGCCGAGCTTCTGCTCAAAGGCGCCATCCAGATCGATGTGGTACGGCATGATGACATGCGCGTTGCCGCTAATCTTGAGGTTCTTGGTGGTGATACCGTCGGCCTCGAACATGTCGATCTCCTCAAGGACAACCTTGGGGTTGACGACGCAGCCGTTACCGATCACCGACACGTGGTCGGAATACATGATGCCGGAGGGCACCTGGTGAAGGCCGTACTTCTTGCCGTTGACGACGATAGTGTGACCGGCGTTGTTGCCGCCCGAGTAGCGCACGACGGCATCGAAGTCGCCGGCGACTAGGTCGCAAATCTTACCCTTGCCCTCATCGCCCCACTGGGCACCGACCAAAACGGTTGACGGCATGTTTACTCCTTACATTCATGGACTGTCTACGCGCCACGACGGCACGCAGAAGCACAAAACACTCCCAGTATACCCGTGCAACGGGCGCCTGTCCTACTCCTCGGCATGTGCCCCATCAAGCTCATAGAACTTGGTGGATGCCGGCAGGAACATCAGGTCGACGTCGCCGATCGGGCCCGAACGGTTCTTGGCCACGACGATACGCGTAACGCCCTCGTCGGGTCGATCGTCGCGCGAGGCTTCGGCCTCGTCGGCGGAGCGGTCCAAGAACATAACGATATCGGCGTCCTGCTCGATGGAGCCCGATTCACGAAGGTCGGAAAGCTGCGGGCGCTTGCCGGTACGGGATTCGACCTGACGCGAGAGCTGCGACAGCGCGATGAGCGGGATCTTGAGCTCCTTGGCCATGATCTTCAGACCACGCGACATCTCCGAAACCTCGACGGTACGGCTCTCGGAGCGGCGTCCCGGCGGAGGACTCACCAGCTGCAGGTAGTCCAGGATGATAATTGCCTTCTCCTTGTTATGGAGCATGCGGCGGCTCTTGGCGCGAATCTCGGTCACTGTGGTGCCGGGCGTATCGTCAATCAGAATATCGAGCTTGGACAAGGTCTGCGTGGCCTCGTTGATATTGGCCCACTGCTCGGGGCTAATGCGGCCCATGCGGAAGTCACTGATCGAGATCATGGCGTAGGCGCAAATCAGACGCTGGGCAATTTCTTTGCCCGACATCTCCAGCGAGAAGAAGCCGACGGTATAACCAGCAGCGGCAGCGTTAAGTGCCAGGTTCAGAGCGAACGACGTCTTACCCACGGCAGGACGGGCGCCGATAATGATGAGCTGGCCCTCGCGAAAACCCATGAGCATGCGGTCGAGTGACGGAAAGCCCGTGGGCACGCCCGCAGCCTGGCCACCGGCCTGGCACACTTCCTCGGCCTCGTTATAGGCCTCGACCATAAACTCGGTCAACGTCTTGTAGCTCGACTTGACCTCGCGCGCCGTAACCTTGAGCAGCTTGCTCTCGGCCAGCTCCACGACCTCTTTCGTGTCGGTGGGGGCGTTATATGCCAGCGCGTTGATCTCGTTAGTGGCGCCGATCAGCTCGCGCAGCATCGAGTCGCGGCGAACGATGGCGGCATGGTGCTGCCAGTTGACGAGCGACAGGGTCTGACCCATCAACTCCAAAATGTACGCCTCGCCGCCCACAGCATCGAGCTTGTTGATGCTTCGCAGGTAATCGATCAGCGAGATGGAGTCGATGGGAATGCGGCTGTTGTACATATCAACCATCGCAGTATAGATGGTCTTATGAATGGGCCGGTAGAAGTCATCGGGCTGCAGCTCGACCTGGGCCTCTTCGACCACCTCGGGCGATAGCAGCATAGCGGCCAGTACATTGGCCTCTGCATCTTGGTTTTGGGGAAGACCCAACTTTGAGCCGCGGTCCTCAACCGTCAGCCCGGTCTCCCTATCGTCATATGCCATGAGCATCCTCATTCATATCGCTTGCGAGCATCCATAGTATCAGCCACGGTCCCAAAACGCGCCGCGCGCCGCCAATCATCACCGAACCAAACGGATGAACGGTCCTGTATATAGGACTTCGACGCAACGTTCACCATGACACTCACTCAGCGCTAAAAAGCAAAAAGGGCACCCTGGTTTCCCAGAGCGCCCTTCTTAGAACAAGATTGTTGCGTTGCAGCAAATGCTACTCGGCAGCAGCCTCAGTCTCGACCTCGGCGGTCTCGGCCTCGGCGACCTCAGCGGCCTCCTCGACCTCAGCCTCGGCAGCGAGCTCCTCAGCGGTAACGCCGACGAGAACGACAACCTCGGCCTTGATCTCGCGGTACAGCGAGATGGCAACGGTGTGGGCACCGGCAACCTTGATGGGCTTACCGAGCTCGACGCGCTTGCGGTCGATGTCCATACCGAGCTGAGCCTTGATGGCGTCAGCGATCATAGCGGCGGTAACGGAGCCAAAGAGGATGCCCTCGTCGCCGACCTTGACGTCAACGGTGACCGTCTTGCCCTCGAAGGCAGCCTTGGTCTCGTTGGCGGTAGCCAGACGGACGGCCTCGCGCTTGGCGATGTTGTTGCGACGCTCGTCAAGCTGCTTGAGGTTGCCCTTGGTGGCGGCAACAGCGAGCTTCTTGGGGAACAGGAAGTTCTCAGCGTAACCCTGAGCGACCTCTACGACGTCACCCTCGCCGCCCTTGCCCTTGATCTCATCGAGAAGAATAACCTTCATGATGCGTCTCCCTTCTTAGCCGCGGTCGCGGTTGCCACGAGAGGAAACCACGGGGACGGTGTACGGCAGGAGAGCCATCTCGCGGGCGCGCTTGATGGCGTTGGCGATGTCATGCTGATGCTGCGTGCAAGCGCCAGTGACGCGACGGGGCTTGATCTTGCCACGGTCGGTCATGTACTTACGGAGAAGCTGAGTGTCCTTATAGTCGATGAACTCAGTGTTCTCCTTGCAGAACTGGCAGTACTTACGACGCGGCTGACGTGCAGAAAAATCATTAGCCATGTCAAAATACCTTTCGTTTGGCAACTTCGGCGAACCGAAGCCGCCTCTCACTCAAAAATAGGTGAACAACCCTTAGAACGGGATGTCCTCATCGTAGACGTCGACCGCGGGCGGCGTAGCCACCGGTGCGGCAGGACGTGCTGCGGGCGCGGGAGCTGCGGGGGCGTAACCGCCCTGATCGTAGCCACCCTGGCCACCACGGGAGCTCATAAACTCGATCTCATCGACGATGATCTCAAGCTTGCTCCGGCGCTGGCCGTCGCGCTCCCAAGAGCTGTAGCGCAGCTTGCCCTCGATCGCGACCTTGTTTCCCTTTGCCAGGAAACGGCTCACGGCCTCGGCGCGGGTGCCGAACATGGTGCAGTCGACAAAGTTGGGATAGTCCTCCCACTCGCCAGTCTGCGCATTGCGGCGACGATCGTTCACGGCGACGCCAAAGGACAGAACCTGGGTTCCGCCGGCGGTGGCGCGCAGCTCGGGATCGCGGGTGAGGTTACCGGTGATGTTCACTCGATTGATGCTCATAACTCACTACTTCCTCTTGGGGCACAAGCCCAGTCCAAAACGACAGTCTTACTCCTGGTCGTCGCGACGGACGATCATGTGGCGGACCACAGCGTCGGTGATGCGCAGGACGCGATCAAGCTCGGCGATCTGGGTAGGATCTGCGTGGAAGTTGATGAGGGTGTAGTCACCATCGGTGAGGTCGTTGATCTCGTAGGCGAGCTTGCGCTTGCCCCACTCGTCAACGGAGTCGACCTTGCCAGCGCCCTCAGCGATCGTGGTATCGATACGCTTCATAACAGCGAGACGAGTCTCGGGGTCGAGCGACGGGTCAACAAAGAACAGCAGTTCATAAGCCTTCATATTGTCACCTCCTCTGGGCAAATGTGGCTTCAGGTCGTGAAGGTGCGCCTGAAGCAGGAAAAGACTTGGTAATAATATCTTTCAACCTCCCAGGCTGCAAGAATATGCAGCTACAACCTCATGACCTCCACATATGCCCATACTCGCACGACGTTTCATGCGCATTCCAACCAAATGCCGACCAAAAGCTTGACGGATCTGTGGACAAGATACGGTGCCGTGGGGACAAGCTGAGCCAAGCCACATGTCAACGGGCACAAGGCTGTGGTCGCAAAATGCATACCAGTGGTCCACAACACCACCCAAAGATTTTTATATTCATTGCCAAGTCGCTTATGAATACCCCTTTTGAACAATTGAGCTGATCAACCACGCTGGTCGAAAGCCGTTTTTTTGGTACCTCAAACCCCACCGCAACGCCAAGCGCGGCCAAGCGTTTTAAAAAATGCCAACTTTTCTGTTTGCACTTTGCGATTCCTCGTGTATACTGACTTTCGCATTTAACGGAGAGTTGTCCGAGTGGCCGAAGGAGCACGATTGGAAATCGTGTAGGCGTCAAAAGCGTCTCCAGGGTTCAAATCCCTGACTCTCCGCCAGTTAATTCCAAAGCAGGCCTTTGAGCCTGCTTTGTTTTTACCCCACGCGGAGGGGTGGCAGAGTGGTTGAATGCGGCGGTCTCGAAAACCGTTTGGCCTGTATAAGGTCACGAGGGTTCGAATCCCTCCTCCTCCGCCATTTAGATTGAGAAAGCTCCCGAGAATGGGAGCTTTTTTCTTTTGAGTCCCTTACAAGCAAATACGGCGGAGGAGGAGGGATTCGAACCCGCCAGGGCGCGGAGCGTAAAGAAAACGCGCCCGTGGCGCGTTTTTAGCGCAGTCGGCGTAAGCCGACCGGATAAATTTTGAGCTCCGCTCAAAATTTGGACATCCCTCCTATTCAGCCACGCCCCCATCGCGTTCAACATCAACCCAGACCCCCAAACATGTACGTCACCCTCCAAAACCGACATTTTTTGACATCTTTGGAGGCTGATGTACACGTTTGGTGCCTACGCCCGCATCCAGTCCCGACCGTTTACCGAGCAATAGGGTCGCCAGGCCCGCCAACCATGTACTATGTACGGGCATTGTCTAAACCAGCAACCCAAAGGACCTCATCTTGCCCGTCGTCGCCGCTATGACCGTTACCCCACACGCCACGGATGCCATGGTCGCCATCCCGTTTTGGCTCGAAATGTTCGCCGTCGTCGCGGCTTCAATCTCGGGTGTACTGGTTGCGCGCGAGCACAAGCTCGACCTGGTGGGCGCCGTCGCGCTCGCGGTAGTCTGCGGTCTGGGCGGCGGTCTCTTGCGCGACATGACGCTACAGGTGGGCAACGTCTACATCCTCAACCAGCCGATGGCACTCCCGCTTTCCATTGCCACGGCAGCCATCATCTATATTTTCCCGGCAATCGTCGACAAACCCGAAAAACTCATTCCCTTGCTCGACATCATCTCGGTCGGCATCTACGCCGCCACTGGAGCAGACAAGGCGCTGGTCTACGGCTTTGCGCCGGCGGTGTGCATCATGATGGGCTTTTTTACCGCGGTGGGCGGCGGCATGCTACGAGATGGTTTTATGGGTGTGGTGCCGGGTATCTTCCAACGCACCAACTTCTATGCCATCGCGGCCATCGCCGGATCGGCAAGCTATGTTTGCCTTGTCATGAGCGGCTTGGTCAGCAATGTCGTCGCACTGGTCGTTTGCGTCGTGGTGACCATGGGACTACGCTGGCTGTCGCTGCGCTTTGATATCAAAAGCCCCACCGAGGATGACATCGCACGCTTTTTGCACCGCAAAAAGTAGGTGGCGCGGGCTCATCCTTCGAAATGCAACCGAGAGGTTCTTTTAGAGCGCCCACGCGTTGGGTACCCTGTTAGGTGCATGTCGAGCATCTGACGAAGGATTCACTATGCCCTGTAATCAATTCCCGTCGACCCAGCGCCGTAAAGCGTGGGGCCGCATCACGATCTTATTCGCGCTCATCGCTCTAGCGGTCACCGCGCTTCCCACGGCGTCGTTCGCCGGCACGGACACCGCAGGCAACGTACTTGCGACCGACAATGACGCCAATCCGTCCGGCGTCGAAGGTGACCTGTACTGGGCAGGTCAGGCCCTCAACTTGGACGATGCGTCCATCGGCCGCGACATAATTGCAGCAGGCGAGAGCCTCTCCATCCGCGACTGCACGGTGGGCGGCGCCGTCCGCTTGGCGGCACGCACTATCGATATCGCCAAGACCACGGTTGATGGCAGCGTCACGGTCGTCGGTCAGCACGTTGTGCTCAATTCCGACAGCACCGCCAACTGTTTTTACGCGATAGGCGAGACGGTTGCCCTGCGCGGCTCCACCAAGTCGGCAGCGCTTGCGGGCGATACGGTGACCATCGATGGCACCGTCGAGGGCGATGTCGAGGTTTGGGCCGACAAGCTCATCCTGGGCAAGAACGCCCACATCACCGGCACCGTGAACGCGCACGTCTCCGAGGACCCCGAGCGCGCCGCGGGAGCCGAGGTCGGCGCGCTCAAGATCGACCGCACCGAGAACGAGGATACTTCCACCGTTAACGATGTCATCGGCGGTATCGTCGCCGCGGCACTCTCGACCTGCTTTGTCGCTCTGCTGCTCGAGCTCATCTTTCCGCGCGCGACCGCCAGCGCCGCCGGCATGCTCCACCAGCGCCCCACGCCCCTGTGGGTGAGCGGTCTTCTGGGCACGATTGCTATCGTCCCCGCCGTCCTACTGCTGATTATCTCCATCGCTGGTCTATCGCTTGCCGGAGCCCTCATGTGCGGCGTTATCGGCATCGCATTGGTGTCGAACGCCTTTGCGGGGTGCGCGATCGCCCGCATGGTCGGACACAGCCAAAACCGCTACGCCATGGCAGCCGTGGGTGGCATCGCCGCAGGCGCCCTCACAGGGCTTCCCCTCGTAGGCGGCTTCATCAGCGGCGTGGCCTTTGTCTTTATGCTCGGCTACATCATCCAGATCATCTGGCGCAACGCCCGCCTCAAGCCGCAGCAGCCGACTAACACGCCGGGACTCCCCACCGCTTAGCAGCTAACCGCCACAAAGATGCCAAGCACCTTTGTGGCGGCGCAAACGAACCTGCCCCCTGCACCAAAAAGGGCGCCGACCATTACGGTCGGCGCCCTTTCTTGTTAGACGCTATAAAGCCCAGCGCTTATTTGTTGACCTGACCGGCGCGGACGGCAGCCTTCTTGCGGTCGGTGGCGTTGAGCAGACGCTTGCGCAGGCGGATGTTCTTGGGGGTGATCTCGACCAGCTCGTCGTCGGCGATGTACTCCAGCGCCTCCTCCAGCGAGAAGGTGCGGGGCGGCACCAGCTGGACGGAGATATCGGAGGTCGAGGAACGCTGGTTGCCCAGGTTCTTGGTACGGGCGATGTTGACGACCATGTCGCCAGCCTTGCTGCGCTCGCCCACGATCATGCCCTCGTAGCACTCGGTACCCGGCTCAACAAACAGCTGGCCGCGCTCCTGCAGCGTACCCAGGGCATAGGCAACGGCCTTCTCGGTGGTCATGGAAATCATGGCGCCGTTCTGACGGTTGCCGATCTCTCCGGCATAAGGACCATACTCCAGGAAGGTGTGGTAGAACACGCCCTCGCCGTGAGTGACGTTCATGATGCGGTTCTTAAGACCCATGATGCCGCGGGTCGGGATCTTAAACTCGAGGTGCGTCACGATACCCGAGGTATCCATGCTCGTCATGATGCCGCCGGAGGTGCCGAAGACCTCAACGACCTTGCCCGAGTACTCGTCCGGACACTCGACGACGGCCTGCTCGACGGGCTCCATCTTGTTGCCGTTCTCGTCCTTCTTAAACAGAACGCGGGGACGACCGACCTGGAACTCAAAGCCCTCGCGGCGCATGGACTCCATCAGAACAGACAGGTGCAGAATGCCGCGGCCCGAGACCTCGACGCCGCTCTTGTCCTCGAGCTCCTCGATCTTCATGGTCACGTTGTTCTCGGCCTCGTTGAACAGGCGCTCCTTGAGCTGACGGGCGCCCACGATGTCGCCGTCGCGACCGACGAGCGGGGAGGTCGAAGCCTCAAAGACGATGGACAGGGTCGGCGGGTCGATTTCGATGGGCTCGAGCTCGACAGGGTTCTCGGGATCGGTGTAGACATCGCCGATATCGGTGCGGTCGATGCCCACGACGGCGGCGATGTCGCCGGCGCCGACTTCCTGGCACTCAGTGCGGCCCAGGTAGTCGAAGGTAAAGAGCTGCTTGACGGTAGAGGTGGCGCTGGAGCCGTCGTTCTTGACAACCAGGATCTGGTCGCCCTGGTGAATGGCGCCGGAGTACACGCGACCGATACCGATGCGGCCGACAAAGTTGGAGTGGTCGATGGTCACGCACTGCATGGCCAGCGGGGCGTTCTCGTCAACCTCGGGCGCGGGCATATCGTCGATGATCATGTCGAGCAGCGGGTACATGTCCATATTGCCGTCGTTGGGGTCAAGGCGGGCAAAGCCATTCATGGCGCTGGCGTAGACCACGTGCTCCATGGCGAACTCAAGCTGGTCGTCAGTGGCGCCCAGGTCGGCCATGAGGTCCAGGCAGTCGTTGTAGGCCTTCTCGGGGTTGGCGCCCGGACGATCGATCTTGTTGATGACGATCATGATCTTAAGGCCGGTGTCGATAGCGTGACGCAGCACGAAGCGGGTCTGGGGCATGGGGCCCTCAAAGGCGTCGACCAGCAGCAGGGCGCCGTCAGCCATACGCAGCACGCGCTCGACCTCGCCGCCAAAGTCAGCGTGGCCCGGGGTGTCGATGACGTTGATCTTAACGTCTTTGTACTCGATAGAGATGTTCTTGGCGAGAATCGTAATGCCGCGCTCGCGCTCCTGGTCGTTAGAGTCCAGGACGCGGTCCTCGACCTGCTGGTTGGCACGGAAGGCGTCCGTGGCACGCAGGAGCTTGTCGACCATCGTCGTCTTGCCGTGGTCGACGTGAGCGATGATGGCGATGTTCCTCAGATTGTCTACGCGCATGTAGTTCCCCTATCTTCTATCCATATACAAACGGCACGCGTATGCGGCCCGCCCAGCGATACAACGCTCAGCGGGAATATTGAGCCTTTTACCGAAAACTCGTTTATTTTAGCGATTTTAGATGAGAGGGGTTTCCTCACCTGCAGGTTCAGGGTCGCTCCACATAAAACCATCGCCGGCGCCCATGCCCTCATACAGCACATATGCCGAAAAACCACTCTCGAGCGTGGTTTCGAAGAAGCTCACGAGCAGAGCATCGTGATAGCCGCCGTCAATCTCGACGCAGCCGGTATAGCCGATGGCATAGCGGGCGATACGGCCCAGGCCCTCGTCCTTAAGACCCATCTTGTGCTCGGAGATAAAGTTGGTGGCCGCCTCGAGGCACGCCTCCTCGCCATCCTCGTCGAGCGCCGCCAGATAGCGGTTGGAAGCAGCGTCCTCGATCGCCACGACCACGCCCGGGTTCTCGCCCGCGGCCAGGTCGTCCAAGAAGGCGCCAATCAGATCGCACACCATGGCGTCGAGCTCGGCGGAGACGTTACCGGCGTCCTGCATATCCTGTGCCATCTTTAGACCTTCCCATCGAGTCCGGCGTCGTTACAGTTCCTGTGCCTCGGCGGCGATCCTGGCGGCAGCGTCGCGGGCGCGCATCATATCCATCGCGCGCTTGTCGAGCACCTTGATCTGACTGGTCAGCATTACCGCGTCGACCACACCCCAGATCACCAGGCCCGTAGAGATCGAAAACCCAAGCGCACCAACTGTACCACGAAGGCGCGAGCAGATTGCCGCGACAAGGGCGGAGATGACAACCATCTTGATAAACGAGCCACGGCGTTCGCGAAGCGTGCGGGCCTGCGTCACGTAGGCAATGCGAGCCGCCTCGGATGCCTCCGAGCGCATCTGGGCTTCACGCGCGATAGCCGCCGCCTCGGCAGACATGCCGCCGGCCATCAGCGAACGCTCCGCAACCTGGCCGCCCCGCATTTAGAAATCATCGGGGGAAAGCGTATGGACGAACTCGTCGAACTTCTCGAACTCTTGCTCGTCGTCGACTTCCTCGGCATGGGTAGAAACAGTGCCCAGGCGATTCATGATGTCGTCTTCCACAAACATGGGGGCATTGCTGCGCACGGCAAGGGCAATGGCATCACTGGGACGCGCATCGATCTTATGCTCGTTGCCATCGGCCAACACGACAACCGTCGCGTAAAACACGGGCGGCTCGGCGCGAACGATTTCGATGCGTTCGAGCTTGGCACCCAGGGCGCCAACAGTATCGAGCAGCAGGTCATGGGTAATCGGGCGCTCGGCGCGGCCGCTATCGATGCCGCGGCTAATGGCAGCAGCTTCAAACGAACCAGTCTGAATGGAAAGGGAACGCAACGGCGCGGGCGAGTCCGATTTGCTGCTGCGCTCGCGAAGCACGATAAGCGATGGCACGGGACCGGCGGCCATGACGATGGTCTCTATGTCGACACGAACCATGGAACACCTCCGGTACGTAGCGGTTAACACGCGGCAGGGTCGCCGCATTGAATAGCTATACTACCCAATCTTTCGCACAGCACACAAAACCAAAATGAGATTTATCGCAGACAAGAAAAAAGCCCCGAGGCAACGCCTCAGGGCTCTTCACAGTTTTGATGGTGGACCTGACAAGATTCGAACTTGTGACCTCCCGGTTATCAGCCGGACGCTCTAACCAACTGAGCTACAGGTCCATCATGGTGGAGGTTAGGGGGATCGAACCCCTGACCTCAGGCTTGCAAAGCCCGCGCTCTCCCAGCTGA
>CALLSB010000147.1:0-1614 GCA_938014225.1 uncultured Collinsella sp.
CCCCCGCCAGCAGACGGTCGACCAGGCCGGCGGCGCGGCCGGCGATCACATTCTCGTCGCAACGGACAAGCGGCTTGGAAATGCCCAGGTGCATCAGCAGCTTTGACGTCACACGCGTATCTTCGCAGCAGATGACATCGGCAGCGGCAAAGGCCTCGCCAACGCGCGGGGACAGGTCGCCCAAGTTGCCGATGGGCGTGCCGACCACATAGAGTTTGCCCGTATGGGCGCTGTTTTGCGTCATATCAACCTATTCAATCATGCCACGCTCGAGCGTACCGAGCGCCGCGCGGGCGTCCCATGCTGCAATGCGCTTCTCGGTCTTCCACGTTTGGAAGAACCAACCGGCAGCCGGCGCAAACGAAGCCAGCTGGTTGGCGATAAACACGCGCTCGTAGGCATTGCGGCCCTCGGGCGTAACCGACGAGTTGGCAAAGATCGCCGCGCCCGACCATTCGCCCACCAGCACGGGGAACCCAGTCGAAATCGCTTCTTTAAGCTCGCGCTTGTTGCGCGAAATCGCCGTCGTCAGCCCGCGGGGGCTCGTGATATCGAGCGCATACTCGTCGCGGTAATGGTACAGGTGAAGGTCCATGTAGACGTTCTTGTACTTGGCGCCGCGCATAAAATGCTTCCACTCGCTGGGATGCCCCGACGACGAAAAGACGACGATCTTATCCTCGGGCATATACGAACGGACGAGCTCGTAGGCATCGCGATAGAAATTGCGCAGGTAGTGAGCCGGAATGCCATCCGTCATGGCAAAGAGACTCTTGCGGACACTCATCTGCGGCGTATCCAGCAGCTCAATGCCCAGCAGGCTCTCGGCCTCGCCGTAACGCTCGGCCAAGCGCTCGAGCACGTCGAGCGCGACATGACGGCCGTTAGTGGACGAATGCCACTCGGCAACAGCCTCCGGCGTGGCGGGCGAATCGTTGGAATCGCCCTGGCCACCGGGCACCGTCGCCAGATCGAGCAGCACGCGGATGTCGTACTTGGCAGCCCACTCAATCGCACGGTCGATGTAATCGACAACCGAGATGTAGGAGGCATCGGACTCCTGTGAGCCAAAGGCATACCAAGGCACCGGCAGGCGCACGGCGTTGAGGCCGATCTGCGCCATGCGACGGAAATCATCCTCGCTCACAAACGTCTCGTAATGACGGCGCATGCGCTCGTTATAGGCGGCGGTGCCCATGGCCTCCTGCAGCTCGGCCGCATTGGATGCACCGGTCGCCGCGTATAGCGACGGGGTCACCCAAGGCTCGGGAATAAACCAGCCAGAGAGATTAACGCCGAGTATCCTCTCCATCACTGCCCCCTTCGGATCGTGCAGGCCGAGCCTGCATCGTATTGCATAGGAAAAGTATCGTTTTGAGTATACCCGCGTATACCCGCGCGTGCGGACAGACGACCGAACGGTCTGTAAAGTGGCGCAAAAGCGGGAGGAATGTCTGAGCGGGCGGACCGAGATGTGCACGCACGTCGGAAGTAAGCGCCGGAAAGCGCGTCCCGTTTTTCGCAAAAGACTGGGATGCATTTTCCGCGGGTCCACATAAAAGACGATATGAGAAAGCCATTGGGGGCCGCCTCCCCCGCGGCGCAGCTTCTTTC
>CALLSB010000148.1:0-5125 GCA_938014225.1 uncultured Collinsella sp.
CGGCGCGAGCCGGGGCCTCGGGCTTGTCAAGACGATCGAGCGAGATCTTGCCGCGATCGTCGACCTCGATGACGACGACCTTGACCTCGTCGCCCACGTTGAGGACGTCCTCGACCTTCTCCACGCGGCCCTTGGCGACGCGGGAGATGTGCAGCAGGCCATCCTTGCCGGGCAGCAGGTTCACGAAGGCGCCGAAGGGCTGGATGGAGACCACGCGACCGGTGTACTCCTCGCCCGGCTCGGGAACCTTGATGATGAGCTTGATGCGCTCGACAGCCTGATCGACGGACTCGCCGGTGCCGCCAACAAAGACGGTGCCGTCCTCTTGGATGTCGACCGAAGCGCCGGTCTCGTCCTGGATGCCGCGGATGACCTTACCGCCGGAACCGATGACGTCGCGGATCTTGTCGGTCGGAACCTGGATGGAAACGATGCGCGGAGCGGTGCTGCGCGTGGTGTGGCGCGGCTCGGGAATCACATCGAGCATCTTCTGCAGAATGAAGGCGCGACCCTCCTTGGCCTGCTGCAGGGCGCGGGCCAGGATGTCGAAGGTGAGGCCGGTGGCCTTGTTGTCCATCTGCAGGGCGGTGATGCCCTCGGTGGTGCCGGTGACCTTAAAGTCCATGTCGCCCAGGAAGTCCTCGAGACCCTGGATGTCGGACAGGACCACGGTCTTGCCCTCCTCCTGGATCAGGCCCATGGCGATACCGGAGACCGGGCGCTTAATGGGCACGCCGCCGTCCATAAGGGCGAGTGTGGAGCCGCAGGTCGAAGCCATCGAAGAGGAGCCGTTGGACTCCATAACCTCGGAGACGACGCGGATGGCGTAGGGGAACTCGTTCTCGTCGGGGAGCACCGGCAGCAGAGCGCGCTCGGCCAGGTTGCCGTGGCCGATCTCGCGGCGCTTGGGGCTGCCCATGCGGCCGGTCTCGCCGGTGCAGAACGGCGGGAAGTTGTAGTGGTGCATGTAGCGCTTGCCCTCGGTGGGCTCGATGGTATCCAGACGCTGGCCCTCGTTGAGCATGCCGAGCGACAGAACGGAAAGCACCTGGGTCTGGCCACGCTGGAACAGACCGGAGCCGTGAACGAGCGGCAGGTAGTTGTCCTTCACCATGATGGGACGGATCTCGTCGGCGGCGCGCTCGCCGGTCTCGACGACCATGGTGCGCATGGCCTTCTTCTCGAGCTTCTTGAGCGCCACGGGGATCTCGCGCTCCCAAGCGGCCTGCTCCTCCTCGGTGAACTCGGCGCGGATGGACTCCTTCAGAGCCTCGACCTTACCGATACGGGAGAGCTTGTCGGCGTCGCGAAGGGCGGCAGCCATCTCGTCGTAGTGGGCGAAGATGCGCTCCTGGACCTCCTCGACGGGCTGGTCGAGCGGGTACTCCTTCTTGACGATGGGGCCGTTGACCTGCTCCCACTCGGCGACGAACTCGTCCTGAGCCTGGCAGAAAGCAGCAAGGGCCTCCTGGCCAAACTTCATGGCGGCGAGCATGTCGTCCTCGGAGATCTCCTCGGCGCCGGCCTCGACCATCGAGATGAAGTCGGCGGATCCGCCCAGCTCCAGGTCCAGATCGGAGTTCTCGCGCTCCTCATAGGTGGGGTTGACGATAAACTCGCCGGTCTCCACGTTGCGGCCGATGCGCACGCAGGCAAGCGGGCCCTCGAAGGGCACGCCGCCGAGCGTCATGGCCAGGGAAGCACCCATGACGTTGATGACATCGAAGGGGTTGACCTGGTCGGCGACGAGCGAGGTGGCGACGATGTGCACCTCGTTGCGGAAGCCGTCCGGGAAGCTCGGGCGAATCGGACGGTCGATCATGCGAGCGGTGAGTGTGGCCTTCTCGCTGGGACGGCCCTCACGCTTGAGGTAGCCACCCGGGATGCGGCCGGCGGCGTACATCTTCTCGTTGAAGTCGACGGTCAGCGGGAAGAAGTCGTAGTTCTTACGCTCCTTGGAGACGACCACGGTGTCGAGCATCGTGGTGTCGCCCTGCTTGACCAGACAGGCGCCGGTGGCCTGCTTGGCAAGCTCGCCGGACTCAAAGGTGTAGGTCTTGCCGTACAGCTCAAAGGTCTTGGATACGAGTGTCATTGTTCTCCTTTACCCCACAGGCCCCTTGCCTGCGGGCTTCTCATGTGACGTGGGCCCCCTGCCCCCGCCACGCTTCAGAGCGTGATTGTTCACGCCCTTACACAAAAAGAGCGCCCCGCTGCGCAGGACGCTCTTAGCATGTACAAATCCTTACTGGATGTTGTCGCGGATGCCCAGAGCCTTGATGAGCTCACGGTACTCGACGATGTCGCTCTTCTTGATGTAGGAGAGAAGACGACGACGACGGCCGACGAGCATGAGCAGACCACGACGGGTGTGGAAGTCCTTCTGGTGGGACTTCATGTGCTCGGTCAGCTCCTTGATGCGCTCGGTCAGGATGGCGACCTGAACCTTGGGGTTGCCGGTGTCGACCGGGGTGTTACCGAACTGGGCAGTCAGCTCCGCCTTGCGCTCTTTGGAAACAGTCATTGTTTCACCTTTCGTTTTACGTCGCCCTCGGGCGACTCGATTCGCCTCGGACTGGGAAGCCGCCGGTGGAGCGAGCAACCAAGGTCGAGGTACCAACAGGTCGGTATGTTACCACAAGCAACCCGCGCCTGCGCATCATCACCGACCCAACATGAATTCCATCGCACGGAGGCGCTGATCGGTGTGCGTCGCAGCCCAAACATGCGAAAGCCCCAACAAAAATGCAGCGGTATGGGGATCGACCCTCTCGACCATGAGCGCATCGAAAGTCATGGACATGAGGGCGCGCAGCCACGCAACATCACCGGTCGACACCAGTTCGGCACCCGGAACGCTCGACGCGCACGACCCGCACATGAGCCCGCCCGCCTGTGGTGAAAAATACGACAGCATGGGGTCTCCACACAGCACGCAGACCGAAAAATCGGGTCGATAGCCAACGTGCGACAACAGCTTAAAGACATATGCCGCCACGAGCAGGTCCATATGCGCCGCGTCGAGCCCGCTGCCGACAAGTGTGAGCGCCCGCTGCGTGATGGCAAAGGTAAACGGGTCCTCGGCGTCCTCGAACGAGCACACGCGCGCGACCTCGGCGATCGCGCTTGCGGCGCAAGTCGTCTCGTAATCGGGCGCGGCGCCGAGCGGCGCTTCCATAAGTTCGGCCTGAGAAACCACGTCAAGCGACCGTCCATGTGCGAGCAGCATATCGACGGTACAGAATAGCTCGCAGCGCGCCGCCAACCGCCCGCCGGGCTTACGCGCACCCTTTGCCACGGCACGAACCTGCCGACCCCGCTCGTCAAGCATCGTCAAGATCAGGTCGGTCTCTTTGAGCTTCGTCTTGTCGAGGACGAGCACCTTGGTGCGATATGTCCGGGAGCCTGCCATGCGTGCCGCGCGCCCTTAGTCCTCGGCGTTGTAGCCAAAGCGACGAATCTGGGCCTCGTCGTCACGCCAGCCGGCCTTGACCTTCACATCCAGCTCCAAAAAGACCTGCGTGCCAAAGATGCGCTCAAGATCGCGACGGGCGTCGATACCGATATGCTTGATCATCTCGCCGCCCTTACCGATGATGATGCCCTTTTGGCCCTCGCGCTCGACGTAAATGGTGGCGTGCACGCGCAGCACCTTCTTGGTCTGCTCAAGCGCATCGCAGATCACGCCAACGGAGTGCGGAATCTCATCACGGGTGCGGCGCAAGACCTTCTCGCGCACAAACTCGGCAACGAGCGTCTCATCGGAAGCGTCGGTACCCATGTCCTCGGGGAACCAACGCGGACCCTCGGGCAAAAAGTGCGCAACGGTCTCGATAAAGGCATCGACGTTGAAGTTCTTGACCGACGACGTCACGATCTCGTCGTCATATTCCATGAGCTCGTGGGCAGCCTTAAGCTGTTCCATGACCTGTGCGGGGTCGGCCTCATCGGCCTTAGTGAGCACCAGGACCTTCTTGCAACGGGCGCATCTGACGCGCTCGGCAACCCAGGCGTCTCCCCTGCCGATCGGTTTGGTGGCATCAATCAAAAAAGCGACAACATCGACATCGTTCAGCTCGAACAGCGCGCTCTTGTTGAGCTCGGATCCCAGACCGTCCTTGGGCTTATGAATACCCGGGGTATCGACAAAGACCAGCTGGTAGCCGGGACGGTTGACGACGGCGCGCATGCGGCGGCGGGTCGTCTGGGCCACCGGCGAGGTGATGGCGACCTTTTTGCCATAGCAGGCATTAAGCAGCGTGGACTTGCCGGCGTTGGGACGACCGACCAGGGCCACAAAACCGCTGCGGAAACCGGGCTCCACGTCACCAAAGCCCGCGAGGCTGTCGCCCTCGTCGCACAGGGCGTCGAGCTCCTCGTCGCTCATGCCCTCAAACGGGTCGAACTCCTCGACATCCTCGAGCTCCTCGGTATCCACCGCGTCCAGGGACTCGTTGTCCAAAATCTCATCGGTAGGCTGCATATTGTCGGACATGGGAATCCCTTTCTAAATAAAGCCGAGCGCGTGGGCAAATACCAGCAAGCCCACAATCGCGGCGGTGATGGAAAGAACGTATACAGAGGCGGCGGCAATGTCCTTCGCACGCTTGGCCAGCGGATGGAGCTCCTGGGTCGCCAGGTCGACGATGGCCTCCATGGCGGTGTTACACAGCTCGCCATGAATCACCAAGCCACAGCAGATGATAATCGTGGCCCACTCGGCAATGTCGAGCCCCACGATGCAGCCGGCAATGACGGTACACACGCCCGCAACGAGCATGACCTTAATGTTGCGCTCGGTCTTTACGGCGGTGACGAAGCCCTCCATGGCGTAGGAAAACGACTTTAAGAAGGACGGATGGTCCTTGTTAGATCCGGGAATCATAGACGGCTCCTAGTCGTGGGCGTGGTTGGTGATGGGGCCGACATGGACTAGCTTGGGGTCCTCGCCGCGCTCGAGCGCCAGATCGCGCAGGATGGCGTCCTCGCGGGCCTCCATGACCTCGGCCTCGTCGTCATCAATATGGTCATAGCCCAGCAGGTGCAGCATGCCGTGAACGAGCATCAGACGGCACTCGTCAGCGGGGCTATTGCCAAAACCGGGGGCCTGACGGGCAATAACCTG
>CALLSB010000149.1:0-1124 GCA_938014225.1 uncultured Collinsella sp.
AGGTTATGCTGGGCTATTCCGACTCCTCCAAGGACGCCGGTCCTACCACGGCCATGCTCGCGCTGCATTCCGCGCAGGAGCGCATTGCCAAGTGGGCCGAGAAGAACGATATCGACCTGGTGCTCATGCACGGTCGCGGCGGTGCCGTTGGCCGTGGCGGCGGCCCGGCCAACAAGGCCGTGCTGGCGCAGCCCAAGGGTTCGGTCAACTGCTTCTTTAAGCTCACCGAGCAGGGCGAGGTCATTTTTGCCCGTTACGGCAACCGCACGCTGGCCCAGCGCCATGTTGAGTCCGTTGCCGCCGCAACGCTTTTGCAGTCGGCCCCGAGTGTCGAGAAGACCAACACCGAGACCACGCAGAAGTTCTGGGATATGGCCGAGAAGCTCAACGCCGCAAGCCACGAGCGCTATCTGGACCTGCTGAACACCGAGGACTTTACACCATGGTTCTCGACCGTGACGCCGCTGACCGAGGTCGGCTTGCTGCCGATCGGCTCGCGTCCCGCTAAGCGCGGCCTGGGCGCCAAGTCGCTCGATGACCTGCGTACCATTCCGTGGATCTTCAGCTGGAGCCAGGCGCGCATTAACCTGGCCGCTTGGTACGGCCTGGGCACCGCCTGCGAGCAGCTGGGCGATCTTGACCAGCTCAAGGCTGCCTACCAGGAGTGGCCGTTCTTCCGCACCTTTATCGACAACATCGAGATGTCGATTGCTAAGACCGATCAGCGCATCGCCAAGATGTATCTGCATCTGGGCGACCGCGATGATCTGTCCAAGAAGGTCTTTACCGAGATGCAGCTCACCCGTAAGTGGGTCCTTGCCATCGTCGGTGATGAGTGGCCGCTGCAGCGCCGCCGCGTGCTCGGCTGTGCTGTTCGCGTGCGTAACCCCTACGTCGACGCCCTGTCCATCGCCCAGGTCCGCGCCCTTCGCGAGGTGCGTATGAACCAGGACGAGATGGCCGAGGAGAAGAAGGCCGAGTACATGAGCCTGATTCTTTCGACTGTGACCGGCGTCTCGGCAGGTTTGCAGAACACGGGGTAATCGATAGCCCTGTAGTCGTCCGGGCCCGCCATTAGTTTACTTTTAGGCACGTCCTCGGACATGCAAGAAACCCCCGCTGCG
>CALLSB010000150.1:0-14372 GCA_938014225.1 uncultured Collinsella sp.
CCTTCGCGTAGCGGCTTTACCGTTCTGGATGGTTCTGCATCCGAGCCGGCAGCCCGTCCACGCCCGCGAACGGCTCCGCAAGGTCGTCCGCAGTGCCCCAGCCCTCGCAACGCGGGCGGCGGATATAATCGAATCGATTTGAACTCGGACCCGTCGGCACGTCTGCGCACCGACGACCAGGGACCGCGTGTACGAAGGGACTACCATGACCGATAAAATGACCGTTGCTATTGCAGCCGGCGGCACGGCAGGACACATCAACCCCGCGCTCGCCTTGGCCGAAGAGCTGCGTGACCGTGGCCACCGCGTTGTGTTCGTGGGCCAGTCGCGCAAGCTCGAGGGTCGTCTGGTCCCCGAGGCTGGGTTTGATTTTGTGCCCATTACGGTCACGGGCTTCGACCGCTCCCGCCCTTGGACGGCGCTGACCTCGCTGTGGCGTGTCAACAAGGCCAAGCGTGCGATCGCCAGTCATTTCTCAAAGGTCGGCAAGCCCGATGCCGCCATCGGTTTTGGTGCCTATGTCGAGGTTCCACTGCTGGGGTGGTGCAAGGACGCAGGCGTGCCGTATCTGCTGCATGAGCAGAACTCTGTTCCGGGCCTGGCCAACAAGATGATGAACTCCCACGCCGCCCGCGTGTGCATCTCGGTGCCGGCAGCGCGCTCGGTCTTTGAGCGCGAAGGTGACCCTGACCACGTGCTCATGACCGGCAATCCCGTACGTCGCTCGGTGATCGAGGGAGATCGCGCTCGCGGCCGCAAGGCACTTGGCGTTCCCGAGGACGCTACGCTGCTGCTCGTCTTTGGCGGTTCACTTGGCGCCCAGCACCTCAACGAGCGCGTGGCTTCGCTCAAAAACGAGCTGCTTTCGCGCAAGAATCTCTATGTGTTGCATTCGACGGGTGCCGACGGCTTTGAGGAGACCGAGCGCGCTTTGGCGCTGACGCCCGAGGAGGCGAAGCGTTACCGCATCCAGCCTTACATCGACAACATGGGCGATATGCTGGCTGCTGCCGATTTGGTGCTCTCGCGTTCGGGCGCATCGAGCGTGGCCGAGATCGCTGCGCTCGCCGTGCCTTCGGTGCTCGTGCCGTATCCGCATGCGACAGCCGACCACCAAACCACCAATGCTCGTTATCTGGTCGACGCCGGGGCCGGCGTGCTCTGCGCCGATGCCGATATCGACGGTTCTGCCTTTGCCGATGAGCTGCTGCACTTGGTCGATGACGCGGCGGCGCGCGACGCCATGCGTCAGGCGGCGCGTGGTCTGGCTCAGGATAGGGCCGCCGCTCTTCTGGCGGATGCGGTAGAGGGTTTGCGTTAGTTAGACGGGATATCGTCGGTCGCCCTCGCGCTGATGCGGTAGGTGCGGTACAGTTAACGGGTTACAGGCAGTGTTTACGCAAGGAGTACACGAGCACATGGCTGATTCCCAGACTGCAACCTCCGCGCCCGAGTTTAAGAGCGCCCACTTTATCGGTATCGGCGGCGCCGGCATGAGCGGCATCGCCCTCGTTCTTCACGAGCGCGGTTATGCCGTTACCGGCTCCGACCTTAAGACGTCACGTTATATCCGCCAGCTTACCCGCGCTGGTGTGAAGGTGCATGTGGGCCATGAGGCCGCCACGATCGACGAGGTCAAGCCCGACGTGGTTGTTGTCTCCACCGCTATTCCGGAGTCCAACCCTGAACTCGTGCGCGCTCGCGAGCTTGGTATTCCCGTGTGGCCCCGTGCCAAGATGCTCTCTGCTTTGGGCCACGGCTACACCACCGTCGCTGTTGCCGGCACGCATGGCAAGACCACCACGTCTTCGATGTGCGCCACCATGCTCGACCGCATGGGTCTGGATCCGAGCTTCTTGATCGGCGGCATCGTCGAGGGCTATGACACGAACGGCAAGAACGGCTCGGGCGACTACTTTGTCGCCGAAGCCGACGAGTCCGATAGCTCCTTCCTGTTCCTGAACCCCAACGTAGTCATTGTGACCAACGTCGAAGCCGACCACCTCGATCACTACTCGGGTATCGAGGAGATCGAGGCAACTTTCGCCAAATTCATGAGCCTGGTGGGCGAGGACGGCACCGTCATCGTCTGCGGTGAGGACCCGCATCTGGTCGAGCTCGCCAAGTCGACGGGTCGTCACGTGCTTTCCTACGGCTTTGCCGAGAGCAACGACATCGTCTGCATGCACCCGGATGTCAAGGGCATCCAGAGCGACTTTATCGTTCGCTTTGAGGACGGCACTGAGCACGCTGTGGAGATCAAGAGCAATCCCGGTCGCCACAACATGCTCAACGCCACGGCGGTGCTCACCGTCGCCCATGTCCTGGGCCTTGACATCGACGCCGCCGCCAAGGCGCTCTCGAGCTTTGAGGGCGTCCGCCGTCGCTTTACCCACGTGGGCGATATCGATGGCATCACCGTGGTCGATGATTACGGCCATCACCCCACCGAGATCAAGGCTACGCTTGCTGCCGCTTCGTCGCTGGGCTACAAGCATGTCGACGTCGTGTTCCAGCCGCACCGTTATTCGCGCCTGCAGGCCCTGTGCGACGACTTTGCCGATGCATTTGCCAATGCCGATAAACTGCTGCTGATTGATGTGTTCTCGGCTGGCGAGATGCCCATTCCGGGTGTCACCTCTAAGATGCTCGCCGATACCGTGCGCGCCAAGCATCCTGGCAAGGAGGTCGTGTACTGCTCCAGCCGTCTTGAGCTCAATCAGGAGCTCGAGCAGATGGTGGGCGCGGGCGACCTGCTGCTCACTATGGGTGCCGGTGACGTTACGACCGTCGGTCCCGAGTTTATCGAGTATCTGACTGCCAAGAAAGACGCTTAAGTCTAATGGGTCTGTTTAACGCCGTCATGGCGCTCTCGGGTATGATCGACACGGATGTGATCGAGGACGAGCGCCTTGCGCGTCATACGAGCTATCGTATCGGCGGCAAGGCCGACCTCTTTGTGACGTGCCATAGCTATCATGCCCTCCGCCGCGCCGTGGCGGTGCTCGATCGCGAGCAGGTGCCGTGGGTCATCATCGGCAAGGGCTCCAATCTGCTGGTTGCCGATGGCGGTTATCGCGGTGCCGTCATTTCGCTCGGACGTGAGTTTCAGCGCACAGTTGTTGCCGATGACGGTTGTACGCTGACGGTCGGTGCGGGCGTGATGTTTGCGCGCCTGGTCAACGATGCCCTGTCGCGTAGCCTCTCGGGCCTTGAGTTTGCCGTTGGCATCCCTGGCTCGGTTGGCGGTGCGATATCTATGAATGCAGGCACACGGACCGAGTGGATTGGCTCGCTGGTTGAGGATGTCGTAACGTTTGACCCGGCATCCGGTATCAAGCATTATGCGGGGTCCGAGATCACTTGGGGCTACCGCGAATGTAGCCTTCCCCGCAATGAGATTATCCTCGAGTGCGTGCTCAAGCTTAAACCGGCGCCCAAGGCCGACATTCGCGAGCGCATGGAGCGGTACCTGACGAGGCGCAAGCGTACGCAGCCCATGGGTCGCGCATCCTGCGGGTCGGTCTTTCGCAACCCGCCCGATGCGAGTGTGGGCAAGCTTATCGAGGATTGTGGATTAAAGGGTTTTTCGATTGGCGGCGCGGAAGTTTCGCCCGTTCACGCTAATTTTATCGTTAATAACGGAACCGCCTCGGCCGATGACGTTGCCGCGGTTATCAGACATGTGCACGGAAAGGTGAGGGAGGCGTATGGCATCGAGCTCAGACCGGAAGTTAAATTCCTCGGCTTCTAGAGCATCGAAACCCACCTTCCGCCGCGCCGGAGGGCGTTCCGGCGCGCCTGCCAAACCTCAACGCAATACCGTCGCGCACTCTAAGTCTGTCGGGCATGCTCGACAGACCAGTCGTCCGGTTGTCGGCTCGCAGCTCGGTAATCGTCCGGCCGCAAAAAAGTCCTCGCGTCCCTCGGTGACGTCAAAGCCTGTTATGGGCGCCAAGCCTGCCCGTCCTTTGGCAACTCCTAAGCCCTCGGTAGGAACTAAGGCGGCGCGTCCGGGTCGCACGCTGGGCGCATCGAAACCGCGCTCGCTGACATCGGTGCCGGCTACCGCCAAGAAGCCTTCGGGTAAAAAAGGCGTCAACCCGTTGTCTTCACTTAGGGCGATGGCAAATAAAACATCAGACGCCGCTTCTGTCGTTACAGGCAAAGGCAAAATCGTGGGCGGCGTTTTGGCCGTCTTGGCCGTGCTCGTCGTCGTTGCCATCGTGGTGATTAACTCTGGATTGTTTACCGCCACTGATATTCAGATTCAAGGCAGCGAGCATGTGACGAAGCACGATGCTATCCAGCTGATCGATTTGCCCGAGGGAACGTCGCTTTTTAACGTCGATCCCGACCAGATTACCGAGGACCTCAAGCAGAACCCGTGGGTCTCGGGCGTGGATGTCCAGCGTCAGTTCCCGCATACGCTCATCATTACGCCTATGGAGCGCAAGGTCATCGCAATTGCCTATATCAGCTCCGATGACCTTGCCTGGGCCATCGGGGATGATGACACCTGGATCGCCCCGCTGTCGACGTCGGTCGAAGTGGATGACCAGGGCAACGTCATCACGACGGGGCAGGGCTCAAATACCCTGACCGGCATTGATGCCGCGCTGGCGCTCGCTAAGCACTATGGCGCGGTGTTGTTGACTGATGTCTCGGCGGATGTCGCTCCGGTTTCCGGCCAGGCGGTGAGCTCCAAGGCCGTTAAGGCTGGCTTGGATTATGTGCGTGGTTTTTCGAGCGAGTTCTTGGGACAAGTCAAGGATATTTCCACGCCTTCGGTCGAAGCCATCTCGGCAAACCTCAATAACGGCATTGAGGTGTCGCTGGGCGATTCGAACGATATCGTCAAGAAGGAGCGCGTAGTCACCAAGCTGCTTTCGCAGGTAGAGGGCGTAACGTATATCAATGTGCGTTCTCCGGGTAACTATACATTTAGGAACGCTCCGACCTCGTAGCGCTGGTTGATGCTTTGTTGAGGGGCCATACCACGCCGTTTATCTGGTTTGTTTGGTTTTCACGGTCAATTATTTGACTGATACGTTCATAATGTGCAAACATAATACGGTTTACCTTTGCATTTACTTTCAACCTGAAGGTTAATGTGCGCAGGGGTCGACCCATGCTATGGCTATAACCTTTGTTCGGAGGACCGACATGCACGAGACAGAGATCAACAACTACCTTGCCGTCATTAAGGTGGTCGGCGTCGGCGGCGGCGGTACCAACGCGGTCAATCGAATGATCGAAGAGGGCATCCGCGGCGTCGAGTTTGTTGCCATCAACACCGATGCTCAGGCACTCGCGATCTCTGATGCCGATATCAAGGTGCACATCGGCACCGACCTTACCCGCGGCCTGGGCGCCGGTGCCAACCCCGAGGTTGGCCGCAAGGCTGCCGATGAGTCCCGCGACGACATTGCCGAGGCGCTCGCTGGCGCCGACATGGTGTTCATCACCTGCGGCGAGGGCGGTGGCACCGGTACCGGCGCTGCTCCCATCGTTGCCGATATCGCGATGAACGAGGTCGGTGCGCTGACCGTCGCCGTCGTGACCAAGCCCTTCACCTTCGAGGGCCGCAAGCGCAAGAAGAGCGCCGAGGAGGGCATTAAGACCCTCTCCGATTGCGTCGACACCATGATCGTCATCCCTAACGATAAGCTGCTCGACATCGCCGAGAAGAAGACCACCATGCTCGAGGCCTTCGCGATTGCCGATGGCGTCCTTTCCCAGGGCACCCAGGGCATCACCGACCTCATCACCGTCCCCGGTATCATCAACCTGGACTTCGCCGATGTTAAGACCATCATGAAGCAGGCCGGTACCGCCATGATGGGTATCGGTACCTCTTCTGGGGATACCCGTGCCGTCGATGCTGCCCAGCAGGCCATCTCCAGCCCGCTGCTCGAGAGCTCCATCGATGGTGCCACGCGCGTGCTGCTCTCCATCGCCGGTTCCAAGGACCTGGGCATCCAAGAGATCAGCGACGCCGCCGACGTTGTACAGGAGGCCGCCCACCCCGAGGCCAACATCATCTTCGGTACCGTTGTCGACGAGTCCCTGGGCGACCAGGTGCGTATCACCGTCATCGCTACGGGCTTCTCCGACTCCAACGTCAACCGCCAGGACGAGCTCTTTGCTGCTCAGCAGTCTCAGAGCAAGGCCGCTGCCTCCGCTGAGCCACAACGCACCGCTCCGGCCACCAGTCCGGCTCAGGCCGCTCCGACCCGCAACGTTGGTGGCACCGAGCTTCCTAACTTCGGCAACGATCAGTTCGAGCTTCCCGACTTCCTGAAGCGCGGTAGCTTCTAGTTCGTTTTTCTCAACGACTTGCAAGGGGTGCGTCCGATTGGGCACGCCCCTTTTTTGTTGTGTTTCGCCTTTGTAAACGAAAGCCTCTAATCTCCTTACGTTCCCTTTACGTTTGCTCCTTACCGCTGCGAGTATACTTTTTGATGAAGTATGCAGCCGTATGGCACGGACTGCTGCGGCGTCGCCGCAATACTTGTGTTATTAGGAGGCTTTAGTATGGCAGCACGTGCGGACAACGTTTCGCGTGTCGACCATGATGGAGTTACGTTGGTGGAGGGCGCGACATCCGATGTTCGCTTTGCCTTCACCGAGCGCGCCGGTGGTGTTTCCGAAGATGCGTACTCCTCACTCAACTTGGGCTCGCATGTTGGCGATGACCCCTTTGCTGTTCAAGAAAATCGTCGTCGCGCGCTCGAGGCTATGGGTGCCGCCGAGTGCGAGCACAACCTGCTCGTTCCCAATCAGGTCCATGGTGACCATATCGTTGCGGTGACCTCGAACGGCGCCGATGACCTTGAGGACGTCCGCGAGCAGATTGCCGAGGGCTGCGATGCCATCGTCTGTACGGCGCATAACGTGCCCGTGCTGCTCTGCTTTGCCGACTGCGTTCCCGTGGTGCTGGTGGCCCCTGGCGGATTTGCCGTGGTGCACTCCGGTTGGAAGGGCACGATTGCACGTATTTCTGCCAAGGCGTGCCAGGCGCTTTGCGATGCTGCCGGCTGCGATGCGAGCGACGTTTCCGCCTATATCGGCCCCCATATCTTGGGTGACGAATATGAGGTATCCCAGGAACTCATGGATCGCTTTGCCGCCGAGTTCTCGTGCATCGATGCGAGCACCTCTCGCATGCTCAATCTTTCCGCTGCCATTTGCGAGGCGCTGGTAGATGTCGGTGTCGACGCGGATAATATCGTGGATACCCAGCTTTCGACTGTGCGTCAGAACGACCGCTTTTATTCCTACCGTAACGAGAACGGCACCTGTGGGCGCTATGCTGCGATCGGCGTGATGCTATGAGAAAGATCGTATCGGTCCTGAGCGCCGCTGTGCTTACGCTTACGCTGTGCGCCTGTTCTTCGGGATCTTCTACCTCTTCCATTACCGTCGCTGGCTCCACGACCTGCCTTCCTATCGCCGAGATTGCGGCCGAGGGCTTTAAGGAGGAGACCGGCATCGACGTGCTCGTTTCCGGTTTGGGTTCTTCCGCTGGCATCGAGGCCGTCAGCGCCGGCACGGCCGATATCGCCAGCTCCTCCCGTGGACTCAATGCCGACGAACAGGATCTGGGCCTGACTCCCATCGTCATTGCCCACGACGGTATTGCGGTCATCGTGAACGACGATAACCCCGTCGATAACCTCTCGACCGAGCAGCTCCGCGATATTTACGCCGGCAAGATCACCAACTGGAAAGAAGTCGGTGGCGAGGACCTGAGGATTCAGGTCATCAACCGAGATGAGGCGTCCGGCACGCGTGAGGCCTTTCGTACCATCGTGATGGACGGCACCCCGTTTGATCGCCGCTCGGCCGTTCTTTCGGGCACGGGCCAGGTACGCGACGTGGTATCTCGTTCGCGCGGTGCCATTGGCTACATTTCGCTGGGCTTCGTCGATAGCCTCAACGCCAAGACCTCGGTCAAGGCCGTCTCGGTCAATCATGTTGAGGCGTCCGAGAAGACGGTCGCGAGCGGCGGCTATCCCATCTCGCGCGACCTTTACTTCTTTGTGAAGGGTGCGCCTTCGCAGCAGGCGCAGGATTACATCGACTACGTGACGTCCGAAAAGATGGACAAGCAGATTCGCGAGGCGGGCTTTATCCCCGTCACCAACGACGAGAAGGGGAGTGAGTAGCATGGAAGCACAGGAAAACTCCCAGACTGAGCAGAATGTTCAGACGCCCAAGAAGCGCGAGCTGGCGCTCGTATCGCGCAGTACCTATATCAAGGAGAAGGCGCTGCAGTGGATCTTCTTTGCCTGCGCGTTCTTGGCGGTCGTTACCGTCATCCTGATTTTTGTCTTTACCACGTACTCGGCGCTGCCCGTCTTTACCGACATCGGTCTGGCGGACTTCTTTAGCTTTACGTGGGCGCCCTCTGAGGGCCACTACGGCATCATGTCGCTGCTTGCCGGCTCAGGTCTGGTGACCGTCGGTGCGCTCGCCATGGGCGTGCCGCTAGGTGTGGGTACGGCCGTATACCTGGTCGAGATCGCCGGCAAGCGCGTGCGCAAGCTCATCAGCCCTGCCGTCGACCTGCTGGCCGGCATCCCTTCTATCATCTACGGCTTTTTCGGCATGATCATCATCCGCCCGTTTATCGCACAACTGACCGGTGGTCTTGGTTTTGGTGCGCTGACAGCGTGGTTCGTGCTCGCCATCATGATCGTCCCTACCATCACGACGCTTACCATCGATGCCCTCAATTCCATTCCCATGGGCATTCGCGAGGCATCGTATGCCATGGGTGCTACTAAGTGGCAGACCATCTATAAGGTCGTGCTACCTGCCGCCAAACTGGGTATCGTTGATGCCATCGTGCTGGGTATGGGCCGTGCCATCGGTGAGACCATGGCCGTGCTCATGGTCGTGGGTAACGCTCCGGTTATTCCCGACAGCATTGCGAGCCCCATCTCGACGCTCACGAGCCAGATCGCGCTCGACATGAGCTATTCCTCGGGCCTGCACCGCTCGGCTCTGTTCGGCATGGGCGTGGTCCTGTTTATCATCTCCGCCATGCTGGTGGGCATCGTCCGTCTGATTTCCAAGAAGAAGAGGGGGTAGGCTATGTCCGATTCCGTTGACACGACGGTCGATACGACCTCGTCGCGCGAGCGCATCAAGCGTGCCCTTTCCCACGGTAAGAAGGGCCGTATCAACAAGGACCTGTCAAACAAGATCATGCTCGGCGTGTTCCGCGCCGCGGCCTACATCACCACGCTTGTGCTGGTCGCTATCATCGCCTACGTGGTTGTTAATGGCTTACCGCATATTTCGCTCGACTTTATCTTCGGTTGGCCCCAGGGTGTCAACGCCGAGGGCGGCATTTGGCCTACGATTGTCTCGACCATCTACGTGACGGCGCTCGCCATGCTCATCTGTACGCCGGTCGCCGTGCTAGCGGCCGTCTATCTGGCCGAGTACGCCAAACAGGGCAAGGTCGTCGAGCTCATCCGTTATGCTGCCGATGCTTTGGCCTCGGTGCCCTCCATCGTTATGGGTCTCTTTGGCTACGCCTTGTTTGTCGAGGCCATGGGCCTGGGCCTTTCGATGGTCTCGGCTGCCCTGGCGCTGGCGCTTCTGATGCTGCCTATCGTCATGCGCACCACCGAGGAGGCTATTCGCGCCGTGCCGCGCTATATCCGTTGGGGCGCATATGGCTTGGGCGCCACTAAGTGGCAGGTCGTTTCCAAGATCGTGCTTCCTTCCGCCTTTGGCCGCATCGCCACCGGCATCGTCCTTGCCATCGGCCGTGCCATCGGCGAGACCGCGGTTGTACTTTACACCATGGGCCAGGCCATCAATCTACCTATTTCGCCGCTCGATTCCGGCCGCCCCATGACGGTCCATCTGTACTTGCTTGCCAACGACGGCATCAACATGAACGCAGCCTACGGCACCGCGCTCTTGCTGATGGTGATCATTTTGGCCTTCAACCTGTTTGCGCGCTTCCTGTCGCGCAAGCGTCGCTAGTTAAGGAGTCCCATGTCCGTTTATCAGTCCGCTCCCACGTTGGAGCAAGCGGCCATTACGGCCAAGGATTTCAACTTTTGGTACGGTGACTTTCATGCGCTGACGGGGCTTGACCTCAACATCGCCAAAAACGCCATCACCTCCTTCATTGGCCCTTCGGGCTGCGGCAAATCGACGTTTCTGCGCTGCATCAACCGCATGAATGACCTGATCGAGGGTACGCGCGTCGAGGGCACCATGACGCTCGACGGCAATGATATCTATGCCGAGGGCGTCGACCCGGTCGACCTCCGTCGTCGCGTGGGCATGATCTTTCAGCAGCCCAACCCGTTTCCCAAATCCATCTACGAGAATGTCGCCTTTGGCCCTCGTCTGCAGGGCGTGACTAGCAAAAGCGACCTCGATGACATCGTGGAAGAATCGCTCAAGCGCGCCAACCTCTGGAAAGAGGTATCCAATCAGCTCAACAAGGATGGTTTGGCGCTCTCGGGCGGTCAGCAGCAGCGTCTGTGCATCGCGCGCGTGCTTGCGGTGCAACCCGATGTCCTCCTGATGGACGAGCCCTGCTCCGCCATCGACCCCACGTCTGTCTCTAAGGTCGAGGATCTGATGGCCGAGCTGGCGCCCGAGATGACGATCATCATCGTCACGCATTCAATGCAGCAGGCAGCTCGTATTAGCGACTACACCGCATTTTTCTTGCAGGAAGTTGCCGGCGAGCCCGCCACGCTCATCGAGTATGGTCAAACCGACGCGATCTTCACCAGTCCGGTGGACTCGCGGACGGAAGACTATATCACCGGCCGCTTTGGCTGATCGGTGCGACTAGTCCCAAGCCGATCGGATCTGGTCCGGTGCGTATTCACTGTGCGGGCGGCATGACCGCACCCAACTGATTGGAGTGAACCATGCGTAAACTGTTTTCCCGTCAGCTCATCGAGGCCTGCCACGAGATGCTGAGCATCTACGAGGCCGTCGATCTGGCCCTCCACGATGCCGTTAAGGCCTATGTGACCGACGACCGCAAGCTCGCCACCAAGACCAAGAAGCGCACGCTTTCGATTGACGCGCGCTGCGCTAACTTGGAGGCCGTGTGCTACAACCTGATCGCCACGCAGTCACCGGTCGCCTCCGACTTCCGCCTGCTTCAGACGATCATCTACGTCGACTTTAACCTGCAGCGCATGACCGATAAGGTCCGTCAGATCTGCCGCGCCACGCGTCATATGATCAAGGCCGACATCTCGCTGCCCAAGGAGCTTGTCGGCACGGTTGAGGCCGAGGCTGAGGCTGTCTACCAGGTGCTGGGCTCTTCGCTTTCCGCGCTCGTCACCAATGATATGTCCATCATCTGCAACTTGGCCGTCGAGGACGAGCCAGTGCACGCCGCCTACGAGAAGTTCTTCCGCACCTTTAACCGTATGGATACGGGCGACTTTATGGACGACGACAGCAACTATGACGACCTGCGCCGCGCCATCATGGTTTCGCGCTACCTCGATCGCATCGCCTCGATTTCCATCGATGCCGCCTGCCGTCTGACCTTCCTGTTGACTGGTCAGCGCATGAATGCCGGCGATATCGCCCGCACTGATGAGGATGAGCTCGAGAGCATGCGCGTGCCTTCGGGCGAGGGTGTTATCATGAGGCCCGCCGTCGACGCTCGCTACGTTGCCAAGGTGCCCGCTAACGAGGTCAGCGAGGGTCTTCGCTACCTGCTCGATCATCTTGAGGATGAGGACGATGGCGAGGACGACGAGGAGTAAGCAACCCCGTTCGTCGAAAGATTGTAAATACCTAAGTGAGCGCGGCCTTGCACATGCGGGGCCGCGCTCTTGCGTTAGCATGGGACTACTTGTTTGGCTGTCAGCGGAGGCGATTAGCAATGGATAACTATTTGGACTTGATGCGCGCTCGCCGCGAGCAGATTCTGGAACGTTTTTATGCGGCGCTCGATCGCGCAGGCCGTCCCCACGACGCCGCGCGCCTCATTGCCGTGTCCAAGACCGTTGGTGTCGATGAGACCGTTGCCGCCATCCAGGCGGGGTATCGCCATTTTGCCGAGAATCGCCCGCAGGAGCTGGTTCGCAAGCTCACGGGTCTGGCGGAGCATCCGGAGCTGCCCGAGGTGCGCTTCGATATGATCGGCAACCTGCAGACCAATAAGATCAATGCGGTGCTGGGCTCAGCCGAGCTGATTCACTCGGTGGGTTCGCTGCGTCTGGCGCAGGCGATCTCGAGCCGTGCTGTCCGCAAGATTGAGGCAGGCGAGCTCGCCGGCCCCCAGCGTGTGCTCATTGAGGTCAATGTGAGTGGTGAGGAGTCGAAGGGAGGCTTTTCGCCCGATGAGATTCGCGCCGCCGCGGGTGAGCTTACGGAACTTGAGGGAATTTGCGTACAGGGGCTTATGACTATGGCGCCCCGGGGGAATAAGGATGTGGCACGCCGCACCTTTGCGGGGCTTCGTGAGCTGAGGGATGAGCTGGAGGCGGCGCATCCCGATTTGAACCTGCCTGAGCTTTCCTGCGGTATGAGCGAGGACTTTGAGCCTGCCCTTGAGGAGGGCTCTACGCTCGTTCGCCTGGGCAGGGTAGTATTTAGCCCGGAGTTTGCAGTAAAATAAGGCTCTGAAGTGCGCACTGATTATCGGGGCGCCTGCACTAAACCGCGAGAGGACACAACCATGGGCTTCCTTGACGAGATTAAAAATAAGATGCACCTGGGCGGCCAGCAGGGTTACGACCAGGGTTATGGCCAGGACGACGACTACGGCTACGATGATGGCTATGACGATGGCTATCAGGGCAACGGCTACAGCGGTGCTTCGGGCGAGGGCTTCTACACCCAAGACGAGCCGAGCAACGGCCTGCTTGGTCAGACGCGCCGTGGTGAAGCTGAGTCGGTTGCCGTGTATACACGCTCCGGACAGCTGGTCGGCGATGACTCTCGCCATGCCACGACGTATAACCCGCCTTCGCGCTCGCAGGACAGTGTTGCGAGCGGTTATCGTCCTGGTGCCTATGACACGCCGTCGAGCTACGCCGAGAACACCCGCGCCCGTGCCGCCGCTGCGCCCGCGCCTGCACCGAGCGATGCCTCGGCCTATGCGAGCAATATCATCAACGCCACACCGCAGCTGCCGGCCTATGTCCTGCGCCCCGAGAGCTATGACGACGTGGAGACCGTGGTGCGCCGCGTTCGCACCAAGCAGCCTGTCGCACTGATTTTTGTGGGCGTACGCACCGAAGTTGCCAAGCGCGTCTTGGACTTCTCTTACGGCTTTGCCTGCGGTCTGGGTGCCACGGTCAAGGAGGTGGGCGACCGCGTGTTCATGGTGCTGCCCGCCGGTTGCGAGGTCAAAGATTCCGATCTCAAGAAGCTTCGTGCCGACGGCTACCTTAAGTAAAGACAAGACGAGGAGATTCCCATCAACATCTACACTGTCGTCCAGCTGGTCAACACGCTGTTCAACTTCTATTCCACGCTCATTGTCGTCTACTGCTTTATGACGTGGATTCCCATGAAGCAGGGTGGTTTGCTTCAGGATATTGCCGCGGTGCTTGATAGCGTGTGCGGTCCGTGGCTCAACCTGTTCCGTCGTTTCATCCCGCCGATGGGCGGTATCGATTTTTCGCCGGTCGTTGCGATTATTGCGTTGCAGTTGGTGCAGAGGCTGGTTCTGCAGCTTCTTATAGGTATACTCGTGTAGAACTGACTTAGTAACTTACGTCGGGCGTGTAGCGCCGAGGCGATGAAAAAGGAGACTTGTTATGGCTATTACCCCTGCAGACATCCAGGCTCAGACTTTCTCTGAGGCCAAGCGTGGCTACGATCCTGCTGAGGTCGACGTCTTCTTGGAGACGCTGTCCTCCGAGGTCGACGCTATGCTCGCTAAGATCGTCGACCTTAAGGGTCGTCTGACTGCTACCGAGCAGCAGCTTGCCGATGCGCAGGCTCAGCTTGCCCAGGCTCAGGATGCCACCGCCCAGTCCGTTCCTGCCGCCCCCGTGGCTGCTCCCGCCCCTGACTTCTCCGCTCAGGAGCGCCAGATTTCCGCTGCCCTGATCGCTGCCCAGCAGACCGCTGAGACCATCGTTAACGATGCCAACGAGAACGCTGAGCGTATCCGCAACGAGGCTGACGCCAAGGCTCGCGAGGTTATCCGCCAGGCTCTGACTGAGAAGCAGGCCGAGCTCGAGGAGATCGATCGTCTCAAGGCTTCCCGTGAGGAGTTCAAGGCCGAGTATCTTAAGCTCATCCAGCACTTCATGGACGATGCCCAGAATTCCTTCCCGGCCGATCTGATGGCCTCCACGCCGGTCGGTTCCGCCGCTTCTCCTGCAGTGACTGTTCCTGCCGAGCCG
>CALLSB010000151.1:0-29770 GCA_938014225.1 uncultured Collinsella sp.
TGCATGTTTGTACGTTCCCGGCGGTCGGTTTGCCAGAAGCGCCCCGTCGGTTGTTCCAGACCCGTTTCGAAGAAAGGAAACAACACTAACCTATGGCAGCTAAAAAATCATCTCCCTTGAAGATCATTCCGCTCGGCGGCCTTGACGGCATCGGCAAGAACATGACGGTCTTCGAGTGCGGCGACGACATGGTGCTCGTCGACGCTGGCCTCATGTTCCCCGACGACTCCCAGCCCGGTATCGACCTGGTGCTTCCTGACTACACCTACGTTCTTGAAAACGAGGAGAAGCTCCGCGGTATCGTCGTCACCCACGGCCACGAGGACCACACCGGTTCGCTTCCGTACCTGCTGCAGGACCTCAACAACAAGGTGCCCATCTTCTCGAGCAAGCTGACGCTTGGCTTTATCGAGGGCAAGCTTTCCGAGTTCCGCATCCGCGCACCCAAGTTCCGCGAGGTCAAGGGCGGCAGCCATGTCAACCTCGGCGGCATTTCGCTCGACTTCTTCTCGATGACGCACTCCATCCCCGGCGCTCTGGGCGTGTTCATCCGCACCAATCAGGGCACCGTTATGCACACCGGCGACTTTAAGCTCGACCAGACGCCCATCGACGGCGTCACGCCCGACTATGCCGCTATCAGTCGCTTTGCCAAGCAGGGCATCGATCTGCTGCTTTCCGACTCCACCAATGCCACGGTTCCCGGCTTTACCAAGTCCGAGGCCGAGGTTGGTCCCAACTTGCTGCACGCCATCAAGAACGCCCCGGGTCGCGTGTTCGTCGCGTCGTTCTCGAGCCACATTCATCGCCTGCAGCAGATCTGCGATGCCGCCCGTAAGTGCGGCCGTAAGGTCGTTGTGACCGGTCGCTCCATGCTCACCAACACCCGCGTGGCGCGTGAGCTGGGCTACCTCAACATCGACGATGCCGATATCATCGATGCCTTCGATATCGATAACCTGCCCGACGACAAGATCGTCGTCATGTGCACCGGTCGCAGGGCGAGCCGCTGTCGGCCCTGTCCCGCATGGCCAACGGCGAGCACAAGACGCTCTCTATCCACGAGGGCGATACCGTCATCCTCTCGGCAACTCCCGTTCCCGGCAACGAGAAGGCCGTCCAGCAGGTTGTCAACAGCCTAGCCAAGCTCGGCTGCGACGTGTGGGATAAGAACCGCGCTCTCGTTCACGTCTCCGGTCACGGTAGCCAGGAGGAACTCAAGCTCCTGATGGCCATGGCCAAGCCCACCTACTTTATGCCGGTTCACGGCGAGGCCGTGCATCTGCGTGCCCATGCCCAGCTTGCTCGTAAGATGGGCATCAAGGATGATCACATCTTTATCCTCGATAACGGCGACACGCTCGAGATGCGCGGCGGTATCGTCAAGCGCGGTACGCCTGTCGAGTCCGGCGTCGTCTACGTCGACGGCCTGCGTATCGGCGATACCGACCCCATCGTCTTGCGCGATCGCCAGAAGCTCGCCAACGACGGTATGGTTACCGCTGTTGCCATTGTCTCGCTCAAGCACAAGAAGATCGAGGCCATCGAGTTCTCGGGCCGCGGCGTCTCGTTTGCCATCGACGACCAGTTCTCCGAGGATGCCTCCGCGTCCATTATGAAGACGATCGAGAAGGGTAAGTTCAGCTTTACGAGCAGCGGTTCCGATGCCATTCGCAAGGCCGTGCGCGATTCGCTCTCCAACTTCATTTGGAGCCGTACGCGCACCCGTCCGATGATCATCCCGGTCGTCATGGAGGTTTAGTTTGGCGCGCGGATCTGCACAAAACGCCAAAGGCAATAAAGCCAACAACCAACCGGCATCTGCTAAGGGTGCCGGTTCCCATCTGCGTGCCAATAAGGGCCACGAGGCGGACTTCGACGATTTTGAGCCCCTGGTCGAGCCCTCGGCCAACCGCGATATTGCCGGCGTGGTCATCGCCGTTTTGGCGATTGCGTCCTTCATTGCCGTGATTTCTCCGGCAACAGCACCCGTTACGGCTGCGGTTGCCGGTTTCTACCACCTGGGCTTTGGTCTGGGCGCCTACGTGCTGCCGATCGTCATTTTGCTGTTTGCCGCCACGCTCTTTTTAGGTGAGGACTCGCCGCTCAACATTCGCTCGGTCGCGGGCGGAGCCGTGGTCTTTATCGCCGTCGTCTCCATTCTTTCGCTGATGGTGCCGGGTACGAGCGACTCGTGTGACCTTATGTTTACACCGCAAAATCTGTCCGCCTCGGGTGGCTACATCGGTGCGTTTATTGCGAGTGCGCTGCAGAATGCACTGGGTAAGCCTATCGCGATGGTGGTCCTGTTGGGTCTGGCCGTCGTTGGTTTTGTCATCATCGGCTTTTCGGTGGGCGGCGTGCTGCGCTCTGCTCGCGACCGTGCGGCCGATTTTGCCGAGCGCCGTCGTTCCGACGTCAACGCGAGCCCGTGGGGTGACGACGAAGCCCTGTCGGTGCCCGGCGTTGCCCGTCCGCACTTGAGCATTCTTCGTCAAAAGGGCTCCGATGCTGCCGTGACCACGGTTATGGGCAACGATGTGGACCCGGTTTTGGACGATGACGATGAGGACGATGACCCGTTTGTCGACGTGTCCGAGGCCGTGGAAGCTGAGCGGGCCAAGACCACACTGTTGCCGCGCCGCCATGCAAAGAAGGGCAAGGCTGCGCCCAAACTCAACACGAGCGAGCCCGACCCGTCTTGGTCCGATAGCGAGATTGAGCTCACCGAGGGCGATGACGAGGATGACGAGGCTCCGATTGAGACCGCAAAGACAACTTTGCTGTCGCGTTGCCATGCAAAGCGCGACCAGGTAACCGGTCAGCTTTCGATGGAAGACGACCCCGATAAGATCGACGAGTCCGAGCCGCCGTTTGCCGTGAATCCTTTTTCGGCTGCACCTCAGATTCCCGACTTCTTGAAGCATCCCAAGGTTGCCGATGCGCCTGCCTCGAGTGCTGTCGAATCGGCTGCGGTTAGCGATGGGGGAGCGGACGGCGGCGCCGCAGATAACGAGGGCGAAGAAGAGGACGGCCTCAAGCTTCCGCCGCTCGAAATCCTGCATGCCAACCCGCAGTCGGCTTCCGCCGCGTCTTCGGACAAGGAGCTGGAGCAGACCGCCGAGTCACTGCAATCCACCTTGCTTGAGTTTGGCCGCAGTGCCCGCGTGGTCGGCTGGATCGCCGGCCCAACGGTGACGACCTTTAAGCTGCAACCTGGCGAGGGCGAGCGCGTGAGCAAGATTTCGAGCCTTGAGGACGATATCGCGCTTTCGCTCGCTGCCCAGTCGGTGCGTATCTTTGCCCCGATCCCCGGCACCTCGCTCGTGGGTATCGAGATTCCCAACCGCAAGCGCCAAAACGTCAATCTGGGCGACGTGCTGCCCTATGTTAAGGGCGGTCCGCTCGAGCTGGCCATTGGTCGCGATGCCGAGGGCACGCCGGTTGTCGCTGACCTCGCCAAGATGCCCCACCTGCTTATTGCCGGTACCACGGGTTCCGGTAAGTCGGTCATGATCAACTCCATCATCACGACCCTGCTCATGCGCGCCCTTCCCGAGGATGTTCGCCTGATCATGGTCGACCCCAAGCGCGTCGAGCTTGCGGGCTATAACGGTCTCCCGCATCTCTATGTTCCCGTGGTGACCGAGCCCAAGCAGGCCGCGAGCGCTCTGCAATGGGCCGTGTCCGAGATGGAGCGTCGCCTGAAGGTCTTCGAGCGCCTCAACGTGCGTAAGATCTCGACCTACAACGAAAAGCAGGCCGCCGGCGAGTTTGAGCATTACGACAACCCGCCGCTAAAGATGCCCTACCTGGTCATCATCATTGACGAGCTCTCGGACCTGATGATGGTCGCCGGTAAGGATGTCGAGGCCTCGATCGTGCGTATTGCTCAGCTGGGCCGTGCCGCCGGTATCCACCTTATCGTGGCCACGCAGCGCCCGAGCTCCAACGTGGTGACGGGCCTCATCAAGGCCAACATCACCAACCGCATCGCCTTTAACGTCGCCACGGGCATCGACTCGCGCGTCATCATCGACCAGATGGGTGCCGAAAAGCTCACCGGTTTGGGCGACATGCTGTTCTCCAAGGTCGACTGGGGCAAGCCCCGCCGTATCCAGGGCTGCTTTGTCTCGGATGACGAAATCAACGAGATTGTCGAGTTCGTCAAGTCGCAGAGTGAGCCAGACTACCACGAGGAGATCCTGTCTGCCGTGGCGCCCGCTTCCATGTCCATGGCGGGTGGCGGCGGCATTGTCCGCACCGGAGTCGCCGAGCCGCAAGACGATGATCCGCTCATTTGGGAAGCCGCCCATATTGTGGTGGAATCGCAGCTTGGCTCCACATCTGGCCTGCAACGTCGTCTGAAGGTTGGCTATGCTCGTGCCGGGCGTATTATGGACATGCTGGAAGAAAAGGGTGTCGTCGGACCGCCTGACGGTTCCAAGCCGCGTGAGGTCCTGTTGGACGAGGAGGGGCTTGCCGCGCTGGAGTCTGTCGACGCCGAGATGGCACGTGAAGATCGTGAGTTTGGAGGATTCTGATGGCTGCACGCTTTGGTGACATGCTGCTCGAGCAGCGTCGCCGAATGGGCCTTTCCATTCAGCAGGTCGCCAACACCATCAAAATCAGGCCGCAGATCATCGAGTTTTTCGAGACCGGTAACTTTGCTTCGATGCCGCCGCGCGGCTATGCGCAGGGCATGATTTCGAGCTATGCTCGCTTTTTGGGCCTCAATCCGCGCGAGGTCGTCAATGCCTACTTTGACGACCTGATGGCATACGAACGCGAGACGTCCCAGCAGGGCGGTCGTTTTCAGGACGCCGCCGGCTACGTCAATTCGCGCTCCTCGGTCGATAACGGGCGCTTCCTGATGGTTCAGGGCGGTCGTTCGACCCGCTATGGACAGCGTCCTCAGCAGGCCGGTTATATTACCGAGACGGGTTCGGGCGAGGAGATTCGCTCGCAGCGTGACCGGTTCCGCAGTACGCCGATGCCCGAGGACCGTGCACTTCCCGCTGCTCGCGGCGTGGCGCGTGACCCTCGTGCCGGCTACGGCGACGGCGGCTATTCCGATCGCGGTTACCGTGGTGTCTCCACCGGACGCTCTCGCGGTGGCTATGCGGATGCCGATACCACGCAGGTGACGCCGCGCCTTCGCTCTCAATCACAGCCGTATGGCCAGCGCTCTTCGGCTCCGCGTTCGGGCCAGCGTGGCTATCAAGGCCGCGGTGAACTTGCGCCCCGCTCGGGTCAGCGCAGCCTTCAGGGCCAGGGTGGCTATCGCGGCCGTTCCGATAGCAATCGTGGTCGTATGCCTCAGGGAGGCGGCCGCAACAGTTCCAGTCGTGGACGCGGCGGATCACGTACTCCTCAAAACAACGGGCTCGATCCGCGTATCGTCTACGCCGGCATCGGTGCCGTGGTGTTGCTGCTGATTGTGCTCATCGTGGTGCTTCTGCGCGGCTGCGCATCTTCGGTGCCCGAGACCACGCCCGAGACGCCCACTGCCACCAAGACGACGACTAAGAAGTCTTCTAAGAAGACCGAAACGGTCGACGAGGATGAAGACACCGATGAGGCGACGGATGAGTCGACTGATTCGGACGCTACCAAGACGACGGCCAAGAAGGAAGAGAACGCGGTCACGAAGGTCAAAGTCTCCGTTGCCAAGGGAAAGACCGCGTGGATTGAGGTCAAGGTCGACGGCAAGTCGGTCTATGGCGCCCAGGCGACTGGCCCCTTTGAGCAGGAGTACACGCCCGAGTCCTCGATCGAGATCACCACGTCCAAGCCCTCCGATGTCACCGTTACCAAGAACGGTGAAAAGGTCCGTTACGATACCAAGACCTCGGGCGTGGCGCGCGTGACGATCACCGTTCCCAAGAAGGAGACGTCTGATTCCGAGAATGGTGAAAGTTCTGATGGTACCGACACCACCGATGGTACCGATACCACCGACGGTACCGATGCCCAGTCCACGGATGGCGCCGATACCGCAACTGACGGTCAGACGCCCAGCGATTCTACCGACTATTCGTACGATAGCTATTAAGCCGCTTGTACTCGAAAGGAAACATTATGGCTAAAGATTCCAGCTTCGACGTCGTGTCCGAGGTCAACATGCAAGAGGTCGATAACGCCTTTCAGCAGACCACGCGCGAGATTTCCCAGCGCTATGACCTTAAGGATTCCGGCGCCACGATCGAGCTTTCGAAGGGCGACAAGCTCTTTACGATCAACGCCCCGGCCGACTTTGTCTCCAAGCAGATTGTCGACGTGCTGAGCTCCAAGCTCATCAAGCGCGGCATCGACCTCAAGGCCGTCTCGTGGGATGCTCCGCAGGCGGCATCGGGCGGCACCGTGCGCGTGCTCGGCCATATCGTCGAGGGTATCGACCAAGCGACCGCCAAGAAGATCAACAAGGACATCAAGGACCAAAAGCTCAAGGTCAAGGTGACCATCGAGGCCGACAAACTGCGTGTTTCCTCTGCTTCGAAGGACGCGTTGCAGACCGTGATCCAGTTCCTGCGCGACCAGGATTACGGCCAGCCGCTGCAGTTCACCAACTACCGCTAATATCAATCGAAAGGACTGCTCTCCAACATGGATACACCGTTGGGCTCCGTGCTCTACATCACCCTCGGGTGCGCTAAGAACGAGGTTGACACCGACCGCATGCGTTCTCTTTTGACCGCCGCGGGCTACGAGGAGGCATTCGACCCGCAGGATGCCGATATCGTCATCGTCAATACTTGCTCGTTCCTCGCCTCCGCAACGTCCGAGAGCATCGAGACCACGCTCGAACTCGCCAACGAGGTTCAGGACGGCGTTCGTTCTTGCCCCATCGTTATGTGCGGTTGCGTGCCGTCGCGCTATGGCGATGACCTGCCTGACGAGTTGCCCGAGGTCGCTGCCTTTGTGAAGGCCGACGAGGAAGACGGCATCGTGGCGGTCATCGATGGCGTGCTGGGCGTCGAGCGCGAGATTGCTGCCTATATCCCGCAGGTCAAACGTACCGTCGAGGGTGCTGTCGCCTACGTCAAGATTTCCGATGGCTGCAACCGCTTCTGCAGCTTCTGCATGATCCCCTATATTCGCGGTCGCTATCATTCGCGCAATGCCGAGAGCATCATCTCCGAGGTGCGCGACCTGGTTGCCGGCGGTGTGCGCGAGATCGTGCTGATCGGCCAGGACACGGGCATCTGGGGTACCGACTTTGCCGACGAGGACGTCGCCGATGGCTCGCCGCGCAATCTGGCGCAGCTGCTGCGTGCCGTCGCCGAGGCCGTGCGCCCGCACAACGTCTGGGTCCGCGTGCTCTATCTGCAGCCCGAGGGCATGACTGACGAACTCATCGAGACGATTCGCGATACGCCCGAGGTGCTGCCCTATATCGATATCCCCGTGCAGCACTGCGACGCGCGCATTCTCAAGGCCATGCGTCGCTCCGGTTCGCGCCAGGAGCTCGAGGATCTGTTCCGCGACCTTCGCGAGCGCATCCCCGGCATCGTGATTCGTTCCACGGCCATGGTCGGCTTCCCGACCGAGACCGACGACGAGTTCCGCGACCTTATCGACTTTATGGACACCGTCGGCTTTGACTACACGAGCGTCTTTGCATACTCGCAGGAGGAGGGCAGCCTGGCCGCTAAGATGGAGGGTCAGGTCGATGAGGAGGTTAAGCTCGAGCGCGCCCAGGAGGCCATGGACCTGGCCGAGTCGCTCGGCTTTGCCGCCACCGCCGCCCATGTGGGCGAGCGCGCCCAGGTGATCGTCGACGGTATCGAAGAGACCGAGGACGGCGCCGAGCTGATCGGCCATGCCTGGTTCCAGGCGCCCGATTCCGATGGAGCGGTGCATCTGGACGCCAGCGAGGCGTCCGTGGGCGATATTCTGACTGTCGAGTTTACCGATAGCTTCTGCTATGAGCTTATCGGTCATGTTGTGGAGTAGGAGAGCGTCGTGGCTAACGAGAGCAATAAGGAACTGACGAGTGTCTGGACGCCCGCCAACATCGTGACGTGCGTTCGCATCGTCTTTATCCCGGTGTTCATGATCGTGTCGGCGCTTTCTCACACGAGTGTTGCCGGTACGGATTGGAGCACCTTCGACGGCCCGCTCGCCGCCGCTGCCTTCATTCTGTATGTGATCCTGTCGTGCACCGATAAGGTCGACGGTTATCTGGCGCGCTCGCGCAACGAGATCACCGATTTCGGCAAGTTCTTGGACCCCATCGCCGATAAGCTGCTCGTGTTCTCGGCCCTGCTGCTGTTCTTGGATTTTGGCGCGGTGACCGTGTGGTCCGTGTTCATTATCCTGTTCCGCGAGCTGCTGGTGAGCGCCCTTCGCATGGTCGCGAGTGCGGCCGGTGTGGTCGTTGCGGCCGATAAGCTCGGCAAGTACAAGACGGCAACCACGATGGTCTCCATTTGCGGTTACCTGTGCGTTTTTGCTATGGCCGGCTTGCACCTTGGCCCGGTGGCGCTGACGCTCGGCATCTACTCGGTGTCGCGCTTCCTGTATGCCGTTGCCGTTGTCCTGACCGTTATCTCGGGCGCCCAGTACTTCTGGAACTGCCGCAAGATCGTCTTTTCGGTCTAGGTCCTGGTGGGTATGACGGACTCTTTTGAGCAGATTTCCGCACATAACGAGGAGCTGGCGCGCGATATTGTCGAGCGTGCGAGCGCTCGGGGCGTGACGGTTTCGACGGCTGAGTCGCTGACGGCGGGTATGATCGCCTCGACGATTGCGGATATCCCGGGCGCCTCGGCGGCGCTGCGTGGCGGTGCGGTGACCTACTGCGATGAGATCAAGCATCGCGTTCTGGGTGTTGAGCAGGAGACGCTCGACCGCTATACCGCGGTGTCGTATCAGACCGCGCGCGAGATGGCGGTGGGTTCGCTGGAGCTGTACCAGAGCGATATTGCAGTGAGCGCAACGGGTTATGCCGGCCCCGGCGGTGGCACTGAGGACGATCCGGCTGGCACTTTCTATATTGGCTGGGCGTATCGTTCCGCCGATGGGGGCGTGCCGGTCGTGGACTCTGTGCGCTGCCACTATGAGGGCGACCGTTCGTGTGTTCGTGCCCATGCGGTCGCGGAGGCATTGGGACGCATTGCCCTTGTGCTCAACTCTATGGAATAGACGTGTTTTAAGGGGCCTCTGGGCCCCTTAATTGTGGAGATAGGGACCTTAGGCTCATTTGGCGTTTGCGCTGGTTGTAGACGTATCCTTGCCTTCCTTGCTCTTATTTGTTCCTTTGTGGTCAAGCATTTGGTCAGTGTTTGGTCGGCGTTTGGTTGGGTTTTGGAAAGACCGCCTGTATATGATTGAGCTGAACGGTTGACCACGAACAGCCGTTCGTTTATTATCGATGCAGGTTGTTAAGAGGAGGGCTATTCATGGCCAAGAATTCAGGTCCCGTACGTACCGTTCATGCTCGCACGACGGGTAAAGAGCGCGATGAGATGATCGCCACCACCAAGGCCGAGATCGAGAAGAAATTCGGCCAGGGTTCCATCATGAGGTACGGCGACGGTGGTCCTGAGCTCGAGGTCGAGGCCATTCCCACGGGTGCTCTGGCACTCGATGCCGCGCTGGGTATCGGCGGCGTGCCGCGCGGCCGTATCGTCGAGATTTACGGTCCTGAGTCCTCCGGTAAGACGACGCTTTCGCTCGAGATCCTGGCCGAGGCCCAGGCAATGGGTGGCGTTGTGGCATTTATCGATGCCGAGCACGCGCTCGATCCCACGTATGCCGCGCGCATCGGCGTGGATATCGACGAGGTACTGATTTCCCAGCCCGATACGGGTGAGCAAGCGCTCGAGATCGTTGACATGCTCGTGCGTTCCGGCGCCATCGATGCCATCGTCGTCGACTCCGTCGCCGCGCTGACCCCGCGTGCCGAGATCGAGGGAGAAATCGGCGACACTACGGTCGGTCTTCAGGCTCGCCTGATGAGCCAGGCGCTCCGCAAGCTCGCCGGCTCGCTGTCCAAGTCCAATACGACGTGCATCTTCATTAACCAGCTGCGTGAGAAGATCGGCGTCATGTTCGGCAACCCCGAGACCACGACGGGCGGCCGCGCCCTTAAGTTCTTCTCTTCGGTGCGTATCGACATTCGCCGCATCGACAGCATTAAGCTTAAGGACGAGGTTATCGGTAACCGCGTGCGCGCCAAGGTCGTTAAGAACAAGGTGGCAGCTCCGTTCCGTTCTGCTGAGTTCGACATCATGTACGGTACGGGCATCTCTAAGGAGGGCTCGATTCTGGACATGGCTGTCGAGTGCGGCATTTGCAAGAAGATGGGCTCCTGGTTTGCCTATGGCGAGGATAAGCTCGGCAACGGTCGCGAGGCCGCCAAGGCGTTCCTGCGCGAACACCCCGATTGTGCCGACGAGATTGAGCATAAGGTCCGCCTTGCCTGTGGACTTGAGTTTGATGACGATGCTCCGTCCGAGGTCGAGCTGACCGATCAGCCTGCGCCTGAGGAGTTTGACGAGCTTTACGCCATCGATGGTTCCGCCATGCTCGATGATGACGACGAGTAGCGGTTACGCTCATGTCGTATACGGTGACCGAGGCCACGGTCGTCTTTCCCGATAAGAAGGCGGTCTCCTCGTTCTCGAGCGGGTATGCGTCCAAAAAGCCTTGCGCACATATCGATTGTGAGCTTGAGGGCGGTTTTGAGCGGTCCATTTGGATTCCCGTGCGGGTCGCGCGGCTGTATGTTAAAAACCGCCCCGATCTTCCCTGTGATTGGGACAACTTCCGTGAGGCGGTGCAGCTCATTGAGCGTAAATGTGCACTTACCATGGTGACCGAGATGTTATCGCGCCGCGACCATGCGACGGGTGAGGTCCGTGACAAGCTGGCTCGCTACGGCTTTCACCAGCCTGCGATCGATTTCGCCGTCGAGCGCGCCACCGAGTATCGTTTTTTAGACGAGAGCCGCTTTTGCTCGTACTTTATCGAGGAGCGCAAGCGGCGCGGTTGGGGACAGCGCAAAATCGAGACCGAGCTCAAGCGCCGTCATGTCGTGCTCGATGACATTCCCGGTTATCCCGAGGATTATTTTGCCGTCGAAGACGATTTGGCGCGTGCGTCAGCCCTGCTCGCCAAGCGGCGTGTTCCAGAGACGCGCGCATTCGAAAAACTGGTTCGGTTTTTGATGGGCAAGGGCTTCTCGTATCACGTCGCCGCCGATGCCGTTAAGGCACGTCTCGATGCCGAACGCGAGGAATGTGCGGTTTAGGCGTATGCGTTTTGTGGCCCTGCCGTTCACCGTGTTTTAGCCGCCGTGCCGGGGCCATTTATTTGACAGTTGTTGTGGTTCAACGTACGATAAACACTGTCATTTGCTTTGTGATATGTGCTCATCTGTGATGAGTTTGTTTATATGTTTATCTGTATCCGACCCGCATAAGCTGCGCCCATATTACTCAAATGTCGCGAGCCGTTCGTAAGGACGGTTCGCTTTGTTGTGTAACGAATCCATAAAAAGGAGTGAGCATGCCTATCATCGCAGCGCTCGTTGGCATCGTTTTGGGTGCCATCGCCGCCATTGCCTACATGCGCACCGCCAAGCAGGGTAGTCTTCACGAGGCCGACGAAAAGATCCAGTCGGCACACGCACAGGCTGAGTCCCTGATCGGTGATGCTAAGCGTCAGGCCGAGACCCTCAAAAAAGAGGCTCTGCTCGAGGCTAAAGAGGAGATCATCAAGAACAAGCAGGCCGCCGAGGCCGAGGACAAGCAGCGTAAGAGCGAGATTCGTACGCTCGAGAACCGTGTGATGCAGCGCGAGGAGTCCCTCGATCGCCGAAACGACGCTCTCGACAAGCGTGAGCACCAGCTGTCCAGCCAGGCCGGTCAGGTCGAGAAGCGCTCCCGCGAGCTTGAGGAGCTCTGCGCCAAGCAGACCTCCGAGCTCGAGCGTATCGCCGACCTGACCCGCGAGGACGCCCACAAGGAGCTCCTCGATAAGGTTCGCGGCGAGGTCACCCACGAGGCTGCCACGATCATTCGCGAGTCCGAGCAGCAGGTTCGCGCCGAGTGCCACAAGACCGCCCAGGAGATTCTGTCCCTGGCGATTCAGCGCTGCGCTGCCGACCACACAGCCGAGGTCACCGTTACCTCCGTGCACATTCCCTCTGATGACCTCAAGGGCCGTATCATCGGTCGCGAGGGTCGCAACATCCGGACCTTCGAGCAGGTTTCCGGCGTCAACCTCGTGATCGACGACACGCCTGAGACCGTCGTTCTTTCGAGCTTCGACCCGGTCCGTCGTGAGACCGCCCGTGTTGCCCTCGAGAACCTCATCGCCGACGGCCGTATTCACCCCGCCCGCATCGAGGAGATGTATCACAAGGCTGCCGACCTGGTTCAGCAGCGCGTGCGCGAGGCTGGCGAGCAGGCTGCCTTCGATACCGGTATCCACGACCTGCACCCCGAGATCGTCAAGACCCTTGGTGCCCTGCGCTACCGTACCTCGTTTGGTCAGAATGTGCTTCAGCACTCCCTCGAGGTCTCTGATCTGTGCGGCGTGATGGCTTCCGAGCTTGGCCTGGACGTTGTGACCGCCAAGCGCGCCGGCCTGCTGCACGACCTGGGCAAGGCAATCGACCACGACGTCGAGGGCCCGCATGCCGTCATCGGCGCCGAGCTTGCCCGCCGTTATGGCGAGAAGCCCGTTATCGTTCACGCTATCGAGGCTCACCATGCCGATGTCGACCCCAACACGGTGCTCGATGTCCTGGTACAGGCCGCCGATGCCGTCTCCGCCTCTCGCCCCGGTGCCCGTCGCGAGTCTGCCGAGAACTACATCAAGCGTCTCGAGAAGCTCGAGGAGATTGCCAACTCCCATGAAGGCGTCGAGCGTACCTATGCCATGCAGGCTGGTCGCGAGGTCCACGTCATGGTTCAGCCGGACAAGATCTCCGATGCCCAGTCCACGGTCCTGGCTCACGATATCGCCCATCAGATCGAGGAAGAGATGGAGTATCCCGGTCAGGTGCGCGTCGTCGTGATTCGCGAGAGCCGCGCTGTCGATATCGCTAAATAACATGAGCGACGCGAACGAGCTCATCTCATTTATCGCGTCGATGTCGGGGGAGGGCAACCTTCGCGTCGAGGAGAACCTTGGCGAGGGGTATGTCCGCCTCCGCGTTTCGGAGGCCGAGCGGCGCCAGGCAAAACACGACATTCAGCATGTCGAGGATATCGTCATCGAAATGCTCCGTAATGCTCGCGATGCCGGCGCCGACAAGGTCTATCTCGCCACGACCAAGGAAGATGGCGTCCGCACGCTTGTCTTTCTGGATAACGGTTCGGGCGTTCCGCAGGATATGCAAGAGCGAATCTTCGATGCCCGCGTTACCTCCAAGCTCGAGAGCATGAAGATGGACCGTTGGGGCGTTCACGGTCGTGGCATGGCATTGTTTTCGATCAAGCAGAACACCGACGAGGCCCGTGTGGTCACGTCCGGCGTCGATCTTGGTTCAGCCTTTAAGGTGAGCGTTGCAGCCGACCGCCTCAGTGAGCGTGCCGATCAGTCCAGCTGGCCCCAGGCCGTCAAGGATGAGGACGGACGTTATGTCTGTGCTCGCGGCCCGCATAATATTATTCGCGCTGCCTGTGAGTTTGCGCTCGAGGAGCTGCGTGGTTGCGATGTCTATCTTGGTTCTCCGTCTGAGATTGCCGCGACCCTTTATGCTCAGGCGTCAAGTCGGCTCGATACGTCTCGTCTCCTGTTTATTGATGACGAGAGCGAGCTTCCGGTTGTCGATCGTTTAGGCCTTGCCTCTGATGCCGAGGACTTTATCCGTATCTGCTCGGGTTTGGGTCTTGAGATGTCCGAGCGCACGGCACATCGCATTTTGGCAGGGCAGATTAAGCCCGTTCGCGGTGTGACCGCGCGTCTGCTGCGCGAGCGTGATTCGTCCTCGCATGCGCCGGCTCCTGTCGATCTCGCGAAGGATCGTCGCGGGCTACGTATTGCCAAGGATGACATGGCACAGTTTTCGCGTGCTGTGGAGCGGGACTTCAATGACCTTGCCGCCAGGTACTATCTCAACCTTTGCGGCGACCCAAAGATTCGTGTTTCGCGTGATCGAATCACTGTGACCTTCGATCTTGCCAAAGAGGAATAGTGCCTTTACCGAGTCCTCTCGGTACGATACAGTTATTGCAGTTAAAACGTACTTTTAAACGCAGGAGTTTCTTCATGGATTGCCTGAAGGTATCAAGCAAATCATCGCCCGCGTCCGTTGCCGGCGCCATCGCCGGCATGGTCAAGGATGGTGTACCCGTCAACATCCAGTGTGTCGGCGCCGGTGCTGTCAACCAGGCCATTAAGGCCGTTGCCATCGCGCGCGGTTTTTTGATCCCAACCGGTTTTGATATTTCCTGCGCGCCCGTGTTCTCCGACATTCTCATTAACGGGGAGTCGCGCACGGCCATCCGCCTTTCTATCTACGTTCACCAGATCAATCGAGCTGCTATGGATAACGTCGTCATGGATGATGTTAAGCCTGTGGCATAGCTTCTGCTAGCCTCGTTTCGCTCCCCAACGTTAGGACTTATGCACATGGATCAGCGTTCCGTACGCGATATTCTTGCCGGTAAAACCTACTTTATCCGCACCTTTGGCTGCCAGATGAATCAGCACGACTCCGAGCGCGTGAGCGGTCTGCTCGATTCGTATGGTTGCCTCATGGCGCTCGATCTTGAGCATGCCGATATCGTTGTCTTCATGACATGCTGCGTGCGCGAGGCCGCCGATACTCGCCTGTACGGTCAGTGCAATTCCTGCAAAAGCCTGCCGCCTTCGCCTTCGGGCAAGCGTGTGGTTGCCGTGGGCGGCTGCATCGCGCAGCGTGATGGCGAGGGACTGCTCACCAACGTCGATAACGTCAATGTCATCTTTGGCACGCATTCTATCGCACATGTGGCCGAGCTCATTGCCGAGGCGTTCCTTGACGGCAAGCGTCATATCCGCACCAATGAGCATGAGGATACGGATGCCATGAGCATGCCGTGGCATCGAGAGACCCAGTATCACGCTTGGGTGCCCATCATGACGGGCTGCAATAATTTCTGCACCTATTGCATCGTGCCGTACGTGCGCGGTCGCGAAAAGAGCCGCCCCTTCGAGGAGATTGTCGACGAGGTGACCGGTTTGGTGCGCCAGGGCGTGCGTGAGATTACGCTGCTGGGCCAAAACGTTAACTCATATGGTCGCGATCTGTTTGGCAAGCCGCGTTTTGCCGATCTGCTGCGTGCCGTGGGCGATACGGGTGTGGAGCGCATCTTCTTTACGTCTTCGCATCCCAAGGACCTGTTGCCCGAGACCATCGACGCCATGGCCGAGACGCCTGCCGTTATGCCGCAGCTGCACTTGGCCGTCCAGTCAGGTTCGACGCGGATCCTCAAAGAGATGAATCGCCGTTATACACGTGAGGACTATTTGGGCCTGGTCGATCGCATTCGCAACCGTATGCCCGATATCGCGCTCTCGACCGACATTATCGTTGGCTTCCCAGGCGAGACTGAAGAAGACTTTGAGCAGACGCTCTCGCTTGCCGAGACGGTCCGCTATGCCCAGGCCTATACCTTCATCTATTCCAAGCGCGCCGGTACCCCGGCCGCAGAGATTGACGATCCTACGCCGCATGAGGTTATTCTCGAGCGTTTCAACCGCCTGGTTAAGGTTATCGAGACTACGGCACACGAGTATAACCAGGGTGAGCTTCATACTGTGGTGCCGGCGCTCATTGAGGGAACGAGTAAAAAGAACGACGCGGTCCTGCTGGGCAAGAGTCCCAAGAATCAGACCGTGCATGCGCCTATCCCCGAGGGTTACAGCATCGATCAGCTTGTTGGCAAGATCGTTGATGTTGACGTTGACGTTGCCAAGACCTGGTATTTGTCCGGCTCCGTTGTGGGCGAGCCGCGCTAATGGTTTCTCCCAGGGCAGGACTTTCCGCCGTTGCGATCGTCGGTCCGACGGCGGTTGGTAAGAGTGATGTTGCCGACCGTTTGGCAGCTCGTCTTTCGTCCGAAGTGCTGTCGTGCGATGCGATGCAAATCTATCGCGGCATGGACATCGGTACCGCAAAGATGGCGCCCGATGAGTGTACGGCGCCGCTGCGTCTCGTCGACATTGTAGAGCCGGGTGTGGCATATTCTGCTGCGCTTTATCAGGCTGGCGCTCGCGCGCATGTTGAACGTCTCCTTGGTTCGGGTTGCCTGCCGGTTTTTTGCGGAGGTACGGGGCTGTATCTCAAGGCCGCCCTCGATGAAATGGACTTTCCTTCGGGTGAACTTGAGGACGATCGTCGTATGGGCTATCAGGAGCTTGCCGAGCGTATTGGCGAGGAAGAGCTGCATGCCCTGCTTGCCGAGCGCGACCCAGAATCGGCTGCTGTTATTCATCCCCATAATGTGCGCCGTGTGATTCGTGCGCTCGAGATGCATGATGATGGTATCTCCTATGCACAGCAAAAAAGTCAGTTTAGTGTTCCGCGCGAGCATTATCATGCTCTATGGTTTGGTCTGACGCGTAATCGCGAGGTGCTCTACGAGCGCATTAACCTGCGCGTCGATCTGATGTTTGAGCAGGGTCTTGTCGATGAGGTTCGCGGTCTTATGGACCAGGGGCTGGGAGATGCCCTGACGTCGATGCAGGCAATTGGCTATAAAGAGATCATTGATGCTTTCAATGGCGTGATTTCTATGGATGAGGCTCGCGAACTCATCAAGATGCGTTCGCGTCGCTATGCCAAACGTCAGCTTTCGTGGTTTAAGCGCGATGACCGTATCGTGTGGTTTGATATGGACGAGTTTACGATCGATGAGGTCGTTGAGGACATCCTGCATCGTATTGAGGCTGCCTAATGGCCCGTTTCCCCCTTGTTCCCACGGCACCCGAGCCCGAGCGTGCCATATTAGTTGGTGTTGAGTGGCGCGACAATGCATGGCTACTCGATCGTTCGCTTGACGAGCTTGAGCGCCTGGCCCATACGGCTGGCGCCCAGTGCGTGGCGCGTTTGTCACAGCGTCTGGTTAAGCCGTATCCAAAATCGTTTATCGGTTCCGGTAAGGTTGAAGAGCTGTGCGGCCTGGTGCATCGCATGGATGCCGATGTCGTTATCTTTGACGACGACCTGACGCCCTCGCAGCAATCCTATTTGGAGAAAGCCGTGGGCGAGCCGGTAAAGATTATCGATCGTACAGCACTGATCTTGGATATCTTTGGCCTGCATGCTCAGACGCGTGAGGGACGCCTACAGGTACAGCTGGCGCAGCTTCAATATCTTTTGCCTCGTCTGCGTGGCATGTGGAGCCATCTTGCCAAGGAGCAGACGCGCGGCGGCATCGGTTCGCGCTTTGGCCAGGGTGAAAGCCAGCTCGAGGTTGACCGTCGCTTGATTCGCAATAAGATTGCCGCGCTTCGTCGTGAGCTCAAGCAGGTTGAACAGCGTCGCGATGTCCAGTCCAAGAGCCGCATTGAGTCTCCGGCGTTTCGCGTCGCGTTAGCCGGTTATACCAATGCCGGTAAATCGACGTTGCTCAATCGTCTGACCGGCTCTACGGTACTTTCGCAGGACAAGCTGTTTGCTACGCTCGACCCGACGACGCGTTCGTATCGCCTGCCCGGCGGTCGCGGCATGACGATCACCGACACTGTCGGCTTTATTCAAAAGCTGCCGCATGGTTTGGTCGATGCCTTTAAATCGACGCTGTCCGAGGTGTTGGGTGCCGATCTAATTCTCAAAGTCGTAGATGCGTCTGACGAGGACTATGAGCGACAGCTGGAGGCTGTCGACCGCGTGCTTGATGAGATCGGCGCTGGAGAGCGTTTAACGCTGACCGTATTCAATAAAATCGATCTTCTCGATAGCGTTGATCGACTGAGCTTCCGGCGTCGCTATCCCGAGGCCGTGCTGTTCTCGGCCCAGACGGTCGAGGGACTCGACGATCTCGTCGACCGTATTGCTCGTGAGGCGGCTGCTACCGATGTGTTGCTCTCTGCTGATATCCCGTATCGCGAGGGCGCCCTCATCACGCTGGTGCATGAGCAGGGAACCCTTTTGCATGAGGAATATCTTGAGGACGGCGTTCGCATTGTGGCGAAGCTGCCGGCCCGTATCGCGCCGCGGCTCGAGCGTTATCGCACCGAGTAGACGAGCTCCAAAAAGCCCAGAATAATGGGCTGATGCAGCAGATAAAAGGGGAGTGCATGACGTCCAAGGCTGGCGAGCGCCGGGACGGGATTGGCGTAGGCCCAGCTAGGGACGGTCTTACCGATTCCTTGCGCTATGTGTGCGGCGAAGTATCCTGCAAGATACATAAAGATAAACGGGATGATGGGGTAGTAATCACCTGAGATAAATCCAGGGCTCGGAAATCCTAGCCACGCCAGGTATGGGACAGGGTAGGTCGTCTTGGGGATGCTCCAGGTGAGGGCGAACAACACAAGGCATAGGGACATGCCCCATCTCGCCGAAATCTTTTTAAGGACGGGATCGGTCAACGCGACGATGCCGGTACATGCGGCCATACAGTAGATGATGCCAAAATTAACCGAATCGTCTACTGAGACAAGTGTTGTTGCCAACCAGACGACGAGTGCTGCTAAGGCGTATTTGGCGGCACGTTTGATATTGTTGCGCGAAAGAGTGCACATCAAACCCGCGATAAACAAGAATACCCAGCTGATGCTGGCGCGCCAGATGTCTTGAAAGACAGTCTGGGTAAACCAGGGCATATCCCAACCGTACAGGTAGGCGAGATCGTAGCAAGCGTGAAAACCTGCCATTGAAATCATCGTAAACCCGCGGACGGTATCAAAGATGGTGATGCGTTTTTGCATTACGAGAACCGGCGCATCAAGCCGACGACTTTGCCCAAGATAACGGGATTCGTTGCATAGATAGGCTCCATGGTGTCATTCTCGGGTTGCAGGCGTACGCGTCCCTGCTCCTTGTAGAACGTCTTGACGGTCGCTGAACCATCAATCATGGCCACGACAATTTCGCCGTTCATGGCACTCTTTTGTTCACGGACGATGATGTAATCGCCATTGAAGATGCCGACATTGATCATTGAGCTCCCATGCACCTCAAGGATAAAGGAACCCTGATCGGTGGCGATTTCGGTCGGGATAGTAAAAGTGTCTTCGATATTCTGCTCGGCCAGAATGGGAATCCCAGCCGCAACGCGACCAACGAGCGGTAGCGAGACCGTTCCGCGAGGTGCGGTGGGCTCGTCAGATTTAGAAATTGAGACAGAGGAACCGTCCTCGTTAAAGAGTTCCAGGGCGCGCGGTTTGGTGGCATCGCGCTTGAGTAGCCCGCGCGCCTCCAGGGCAGATAGATGGGCGTGCACGGTGCTGGGGGAGGAAAGGCCCACAGCAGAAGCCATCTCGCGCACGCTGGGCGGATAACCCTTCTCCTGCTGATATTCCTTGATGAAGTCGTAAATTTGCTGCTGACGCTTGGTAATTTTGCGAGCCATCAGGGCATCCTCTCTACCCATGTCAAACAAATGTTCGAATTTTGCTTGACAGGAACAACTGTTCGAAGATAATAATAACCGAACATTCGTTCTCGCGCTAGACATTTTTGTCCGCGCGGCTTGATAAAACTGTTCTCAGCAAAACACGCGAGAGGAGAACATGATGAACGCAACGAATATGGTCCAGGGAAACCTCGCCCTTAAGCTCGAGACGCCTGCAGAATACACTTTTACGGTTGTTCAGGGTGGCCGCTCCGGCTTTCAGCCTTTGACCGTAAAGCCTGCTCGCAATCAGCAGGCTGTAGCCGCGCCGGCCCGCGTTGCCCTGAAGGTTCCGACGATTGTCGCCGTTGCCGTTGCGCTTACGCTCTTCTTTGTCCTCGCTACGTCGGTCTTTAGCGCTCGTCACGCCGCGTATGCCGAGTCCGTTTCCAACGTTACCTACGAGACCATTCGCGTTCAGTCTGGTGATTCTCTTTGGTCGCTTGCCGAGGAATATCCAATCGAAGGCCTTTCCACGCAAGAGACTTCCGACATGATCCGTAACGTCAATCATCTGGAGCATGGTTCGCTCGCCGCCGGTGCGCATCTTAAGGTTCCTGCTCGTTCGTAATCATTATCGCGCTGCGCATGGTACCCTTGTTATCGTTTAAGAGGAGGTACCATGCGCTGTCCCAAATGCGGCAAGGCACATACCCGCGTCGTTGATTCCCGTATGCAGGAGTCAAATAACACCATTAAGCGCCGTCGCGAATGTTGCTCGTGTAACTATCGCTTTACAACGTTCGAGCGATGCGAAGACCCAATTGAGGTCATTAAGTCAGACGGAACTAAGCAGCGGTTCGATCGCAATAAGCTGCTCGTCGGCTTGATGCGCGCCACCATCAAGCGTGATATCGACACTAAGAAGCTCAATGAGATTATCGATGACATCGAGGTCGAGCTGCGCTCTCGCACGCTGACGGCCGTTACGTCCCATGAGTTGGGTGACATGGTACTCAAGCGCTTGGCCAAGATCGACAAGGTGGCGTACATCCGCTTTGCCTCGGTCTACCGCGATTTCAAAGACGTCGATGAGTTTCTGCAAGAGCTCGACAAGCTAAGGTGATTCCATGTCCACCATTACCGTTAACATAAAGCGTCTCGACCCCACCGTCGAGCTTCCCAAATACGCCCATCCCACCGATGCCGGCTTGGATCTGCGCTCCAACGAGGACTGCGTCCTGAAGCCCTTCGAACGCCGTCTGGTCTCTACTGGGTTGGCCATCGCCCTGCCCGACGGCTACGCCGGCTTTGTCCAGCCCCGCAGCGGCTTGGCCATCAAGCAGGGCCTGTCTATAGTCAACACGCCGGGCCTCATCGATGCCCACTACCGAGGAGAACTCAAGGTTATCCTCATCAACCTGGATCCCTCCAATAACATTCAAATCAACAAAGGCGACCGCATAGCCCAGCTCGTCATCCAAGAAGTTCCCACGGTCAACCTCATAGAAGTAGAAGAACTAGACGAAACCGACCGAGGCAACGGAGGCTTCGGCTCCAGCGGCGTCGCCTAGGGGCGCTCGTATCCCGCTTTCGCCTGAGCCCCATACATATCATCCCGTGCTCAAACATTCTCGCTGCGCTGCGAAACTGCGCGCGGGACGATATGTATGGGGCTCAGGCGAAAGGACTACATGCTTGAGATTAAATAATCTTTCTAGTAAGCCGATGCGACAACGGAACTGTTCCTTTGTCGCATCGGCTTACTGTAATTATATTTTCCTGTTTTACCTTTGCAGGTTCTAATGGAGGGGATACCGAAGTAGCTGCTAGTAAGTAAACGTAGCCGCTCAGCGGGAGCCGCCCATATATCGTTCCACGCGCAGTGGAATGATATATGGGCGGCTTCCGCTGAGCGGCGGACCTTCGTCTACCTGATATGAGCGGGTTTTCCGCCCCAGTAGAAGCGGCAGAAGGCTCGTTTGCGCTTTTGGGGTTTGCCGGTTAGCTCCATGGTTGCGATGGCGATGTCCTCGGCTGCGTGGGGGCGGCGCAGGACTTCGCCATTGATGAGCAGCGCCTTGAGCGACTCCGGATGATCGTGGAGATGGCGCAACGTCACGATGAGTTCTCGTGCGGTGGTGACATGCATGCTGGCGCCCATGCCGGTGAGCATCGTGGTGTTGGCCTTTTCCTGACCGTATGATTTGCCCAGTAGGATCATCGGCAGATGCGCGCACAGGCACTCGGTGACGGTGAGTCCGCCCGATTTGAGAATTGCCACGTCGCAGCCGTGCATGAGGGCCGCCATGTCGTCCACGTAGTCCAGAACCGTGACGTTGTCGAGCTTCATGGCGTCGAAGAGCGTCTTGAGTCGGGCGGCGTATTCCTTATCCTTGCCCGGTAAAAAGACAAAGTGCATGTCTTCAAAGCTGCGTAAGAAGGGGAGCGTGTGGTCCATCGCGACACGGAAACGCACGTATGGTTGGGGCAAACTGGCGCCGGCCATCACCAATACGACGGTTTTGTCTATGGGGAGATTGAACTTGCTCAGCTCATCCTCGCGTTTGTAATCGGTATCGAAACCGGCTCGGATGGGGATGCCCGTTATGCGGATCTTTGACTCGGGAACTTTGCGCGGGCGCAGCGTTTCGGCCATAAACTCGTTGGCCACGCAGAACAGGTCGGTGTCCTTGTGGGGCCAAAAGCCTTCGACTTCATAGTCTGTTGGTACGCAGATGACCGGATAATCGATACCCGTAATAACGCGGGCGCCCACGGCAACATTGGCTGCTGTGATGTGCGTTGCGACCACGGCTATAGGCCTGCGGCGACGAATATATTCGTTGAAGGCGGGGAACATAATTCGCGACCATGCCGTGCCGCCACCCCAGAGAAGATGCCCCGTAAGCGTATATCGCCAGGTCAGGTCGTAAATGGGGCGTGTGGCTCCCGTAAAAGAAGCCGCGGTCTTATTGCCGTCGAATTTAATTCGTCCAAAATCAAGGATATCGAGCACTTCAATTTCAATATCCTCAGGGATTCCCTTGGTGCCGCGGATAAGGTCAAATGCTTGTGCAATCGCGTTGGCGGCGGCTTTGTGGCCCGATCCAACTGATGCGTGCACAATGGTTACCAGGGGTTTTTGTGCAGGTAAAACGGTCATTTGCTCCGGTTGGGGAGTGGCTTGCATGGGCAGGGGAGCGCTATTGCTCGTCTGCGTTTGATCCATCGATAACTCCCCTTCAGCTTTGTTACGCGATTTATCATTGTAGTGCATGAGTGTCATGTTCACGTAAATTTGGGTATGAGCGCAAAGAACGACAACGTTTCGACGAGAGGATTCTTCATGACTACCGATCAGCCGATTGATGTTGCGATTATCGGTGGAGGCCCCGCGGGCTATGCTGCCGCCATTTACGCTGCGCGTGCCAACCTGACGACGACCGTGATTGAGCAGGGCATGTCGGGTGGACAGATCGCCACGACCAATGAGGTCGAGAACTATCCGGGCATTCCGCTCTTGAGTGGCGCCGAACTCGGCGAGCGTTTTCAGCAACATGCAGAGGGGCTGGGAGCGCAGGTTACATGGAGCATGGTTACGGGTATCGATTACGATGCCGATGCAGCGCTGTTTACGGTGCATCACGATATGGGCAATACGCTTGCCTCGAGCGTTATCGCTTGCATGGGTGCCACGCCGCGTCCGGCAGGTTTCGCTGGCGAGGATACCTATCGCGGTCGTGGCGTTTCATATTGCGCAACATGTGACGGCATGTTCTTCCGCGGCAAACAGGTCTTTGTAATCGGTGGTGGCAATTCGGCATGCGAAGAGGCACTGTTCCTGTCAGACATTGCCAGCAGTGTGACCATCGTGCTGCGCCGCGACCAGTTCCGTGCGCCTGATGGTGTTGTTCAGAAAGTACTCAAAAAGGACAATATTACAGTTAGGTACCAAACTAGTATTGTTGAGCTTTCTGGTGAAGCGATGCCCACGACAATTACGTTCAAGGACAATGCAAGCGGTAAGACGCATGCTGAGACCTTTGAGCCTGGCTCGTTTGGCATCTTTGTCTTTACCGGGACGCAACCCCATACCGAGCTTGTTGAGCATCTTGTCGATCTGGCGCCTGATGGCGGCATTTTGACTGATGAATCCATGGCGACCCGCACGCCAGGTCTATTTGCTGCTGGCGATATCCGTTCCAAGCGCTTACGTCAGGTTGTGACCGCCGTTTCTGACGGAGCCATAGCAGCAACGAGCGCATACGCGTTTCTCCGCTGATAAGTACGATAATATATCTTATGTAAGGTTGTTATCTTTTAACAAAGTGGTTGGACGGTGTATCAATGTGCTGTCCAACCACTTTTACTTGGCGACTATGTGATATGCAAAACCAGATAACCTAGAATACAATATAGACAATGAACGGAGGACCTTTATGAACCACGTTAAACACGTTATTCCGATGTCCGATTCGTCGGTCAGCATTAAGCCTGAGGATATTCAGCCCACTGTGCTGCCCGATGCATTTATTCAGTCCGATATCGTGCGCAAACTCAATACGTTGAGTCTGCCGCGCTATAACCAGTTGCCCAATGTGACACTCTACCGCGACCAGGTCATTGAGTATGTTGCGCTGTGGATGGAGCCGCTGTCCATTTGCGTTGAGCAGCCTGTCATTACGCCATCGATGATCAATAACTACGTGAAGGTCGGCCTGGTGCCTGCTCCGGTCAAAAAGCAATATGGCCGCGAGCAGATTGCCCGCCTAATCGCTATCTGCATCTTTAAGCAGGTGCTACCTATTGCCGCGGTACAGGCACTCTTTAACATTCAGCGTTTGAGCTACGATGCCCCGACGGCCTTTGATTATGTGGTCGATCAGCTCGAGGCGTCGATTCGTTCGGCATTTTCTGTCGAGCAGACGCCGGTTCCCGATACGGCGCATCAGGTAACGCGTGAGTCGCTGCTTGTGCGCAGCGCGGTTTCATCCTTTGTTTCGAAGGCTTACTTGATGAGCTATCTCAAGTTCAACGGGTTTAATAGCTAGCTGACGTATAAAACGGGCGGGACAAAGAGCCATCTGTCGCTTTGTCCCGCCCGTATTTTGCTTGGTTGGACTTTATTTGCCCGAAGCTACGCCCATGCCGTAGCCGATGATGAGGCCATGCATCTCGGCGTAATAGGAATCCAGGCCGTTGCAGGGCATGATGATGGTCTTGGAGCCGGGCCAATGCTCAATAATACGATCGGTCAACGCCTGGGCGCTCGATACGTTTTCCACATGGTCGATGACGACCTCGCCGCCCGTAAAGCCCTCGGCTTCCATAGTGTCGATGATCTTGTTGAGCATCTTCTTTTCGCCACGCGTGTGCCCCACGAGTTCGATTTTACCGGCCTCACTCGCCGTGCCTAAAATGCGGATATTGAGCTTGTTGGCAATGACGCCGGCTGCCTTAGGGATACGTCCGGCTTTGGCGAGGTTTTCGTAATTGCACAAACTGAAGAGGATTTTGCTGTTCTGTTCAAGGCTATCGAAGCATGCGCAAGCATCCTCGAATGAGACATTCGGATTGCCTGCAAGATAGCGGTCGAACAGCAAGAAAATGAGGTCCATTTTGCCGCCAGCTGCGCGTGAATTGACTAGATGAATCTGTCGGTCGGGCTCCTCGGCAAGAACCATATCGCGAGCCGTGGCTGCCGCGTTGTAGCTGCCCGACACGCCCTCAGAGATCGGCATGCAGATGGTCTTGTCTGCCAATTTGAAGAGCTCGGCCCACTCCCCTACGCTGGGACAAGCGCTCGAAGAAGCGTTCGTCTCCGCCTGAACAGCGCAGTTGAGCTCATGCACATCGAGCGAAAGGTCATCGACGAATTCACGCTCCCCCACTCGAATTTTGAGGGGCGCAAATGCAAAGGTGGTATGGGGCGCGGTCGGTTGCCAATCGCGGAGGTTACAGCTTGAATCGGAGATAAGTGCCCAGCTCATAGAGGGTCCTTTCTAATTGTTCCCATTCAATTATAGCCATCTTGCAAATTGAATGTACGGCTATCTAGTTTTGAATACTAGATAGCCGTACAAGATTAGAGAAAAAAGAATAGACCTCGCGACTTAAAGCCACGAGGTCCACATTCACACGCTGTGTAAGATGACTTAGTAACGCACGAAGATGTAGTTATTGTTCATGCCGGCGGCAACGGAGCTGATGATAACACCCGTGTTGTAGTCGGAAGCATGAATCATCTGACCGCCACCGATGTAAATGCCGGTGTGGTATGAGTTGACCACAACGTCACCGGGCTGCGGATCGGACACACGCGTCCAGCCCATAAAGGTGCCCGTGGTGCCCAGGCGGCAATAGCGACCAGTGAGGCAATAGCTAACAAAACCAGAGCAGTCGAAGCTGTTCGGGCCAATTCCGCCCCAGGAATAAGCGCAACCAAGCTTACTGTATGCACGAGAGACAACAGAACCGCCGTCGACGGACTGGCTCGGGGCAGAAGGCGTCGGAGCCGGAGCAGGTGCGGGGGGCTGCGGCGTCGGAGCAGGTGCCGGCGTAGGAGCCGGAGTGTTGCCGCCCTGGTTGTTGTTATTGCTGGTCTGGCCACCATTGTTGGTGTTCTCGGTCGTGCCGGCAGTCTCGTTGCTCACCGTGGCCTTCTCGGCGGTGCTGGCGTTGATGCCAGCCTGCAGCGCGGCGTTGGCCTCGGCCTCGGCGGCAAGCTCGGCCTGCAGCTGTGAATCCAGGGAGTTTACGACGTTCTGGGCTTCAGCCTGCTGGGCGTTAAGCTCGTCGACCTTCTTTTGCGTGGCGGCGACGTTCTTTTCCTGCTCGGCCTGCTTATCGGTGAGCTGCTGCTTAAGCTCCTTGACCTCTTGAATGGTCTGAGCTTGCTTATCGGAAACTTTGCCGTAGTAGAACAGACGGTTGAGCATATCGCTCAGGTCATCGACGCCCGTCAGAACCTGAAGCAGGCTCAGACCGCCGGTTTTGTACTCGCCGGCGACATAGGTCGAGAGCTTGGCCTGACCATCGGCGATCTCCTGCTGCTTTTGCGTGATCTCGCCGGCAGTCTGATCGAGCGCCTGCGTCTGCGTGGCGAGCTCATCGTAAATCTGCTGAGTTTGGGTACCGATCTGCTCGAGCTTAGTACGAGCAGCGGCAAGGTCGGATGCGGTATCGGCGTAGGCAGGAGCCGCGAGGCCCAAGCCCAAAACACAAGCGAGGGTTGCCGTAGCAGCGCAGCGTGCCATGTTTTTGTGCGTGTTTGCTGTGCGCATGTAGCTTCCTTTCCAGTAACTAAGGGTAACGGCTAGTCCACCGTCACCAGGCTAAAGAGCTCCACATCGTCATTAGACGGCGTGAGCTTCTCGCGCGGGTTGAGAAACGCAAGCTCAAGGATACAACCGTAACCGACAAGCTTTGCGCCCATATCTCGCACCAGTTTACCTGTTGCCTCGACGGTTCCGCCCGTCGCGACCAAGTCGTCCAGAATCAACACGGTATCTTTAGAGCTGATAGCGTCGGCATGGATCTCAATTGAATCGGTGCCGTACTCGAGCTCGTAGCTCTGGCTTACGGTCTCACGCGGCAGCTTGCCCGGTTTACGTGCAGGAACAAAGCCAGCGCCAAGGGCTACAGCCACCGGTACGCCAACCATAAAGCCGCGAGCCTCGGGACCCACGACCTTGGTGATTCCCATGCCGGCAAAGTGCTCGGCGAGGGCATCGGTCATGGCTTTGAGCGCCTCGGGATTGCCAAAGAGCGGCGTGATGTCCTTAAAGATGACTCCGGGCTCGGGATAGTCGGGGATATCGACGATTTGAGATTCGAAGTCGTACATTGCATGACCTTTCAATGGGTTGCCGAAATTACAGCAGCTGTTATTTGCCCGCGGTGGCGGTTCCGGAGTGCGAAGGGGCGACAACCTTGAGCGGCTTTACGAGAGAATCCTCGTGTGGAGCCGGCGCAGCTATCTCTTCGTTTTTGACCTTGGTGGACTCGGAACGAGTGATTTCCTCATCGAGTGCATCGATGTCGGCGTCCTCGACCACGGCGTTGAGCGACTCAAAAACGCGGTTCTTGAGCAGTGCGGTGTGCACACCTTCCGTTAGGTCGTGAAGCTTCTTAAACGCACGTTCGAGCTTGGCGTCGCGCTCGTCATCGGAGGTATCCATTCCGAGCATGCTCACGAGCACCTGCTCAAACATGGAGGACTCGCGGTTGGCGGAAGACACGTACTGACGCAGGTTGCGCGGCTCGATATGGAAGCGTGACAGCTCGGAGCAGTAGCGGATGATCGGGAAATCTCGGCCATCGACGAGCTCACGATTCTGCGGACTCTTGATGATGCGAATGAGGTCGTTCTCAGCGAGCGAGCGGATAAACGAAATCTCGACGCCCAGCATATCGGGAATGGTCTCGATGGGATGCAGCTTTTGCTTAGTCTCCTTGGGCTCCGTCTTGAGCGGAACATCGGACAGCAAGCCCACCTCGTAGGCGAGCGTTGACAGGTCCGTGGCGTTTTCCAAGCGCTGCTTAATCACGTTGAGCGGCATGTAGCGAGTCTTCTGCAAGTGCAGAATGACCTCTAGGCGATCAACGTCCTCCTTGGAGTACTGACGGTATCCCTTAGGCGTACGATGAGGGGTAATGAGCCCCTCATCCTCTAGAAATCTAATTTTTGAGTTCGAAAGATCGGGGTATGCGCCTCGAAGTAGGTTGACGACTTGGCCGATACTCAGATAGTTGCGTTCGGCCATGCCCTACTCACCGGTTTCGATGCGCTCCGGCGTGCTCTCGTGGTAGATGAGCGTAAACGTACCGATCTGGACGGAAGAACCGTCGTGCAGCGGGGCCGCGTTGACTATGGCACCGTCGACCCAGGTGCCATTGAGCGAGCCCAGGTCCTCGATGCGAGCGCCGAGGCCCTCGCGGATAATGCGCGCGTGGCTGCGCGAAACGGTCATGTCATTGAGGAAGATGCCGTTCGCAGGATCGCGGCCGATGGTGGTCACTTCGTCCTCGAGCTCAAAGGCGGCACCAGTCTGCGGACCCTTGACGATGGACAGAACGGGGGCGGTGATGCGCACGTTGGCCATGAGGTCGGGAACGGTGACGTCGCTTGAAGGCACGCGGAATACGCAGGTAGCGTCAGCAGCCTTATCATTCTGAGGCATATTGTTAACCATGTTGTCCATGACAACCCCTAACTTATCGCGGACGTGCCGCAAATAATGAACCGTACGTAATCATACCCCAACGAATCAGTCTTCGATTTCAGGGTTCAGAAAGTCGATGTCCTCGTCCTCGGGATGCGTGAGAGCCTGTTTAATGGTCGCTCCGCCCTTAATAGAGTAGATGACAGCCGTGAGCATGGAGAAGATCACGCCGCCGTACACAAAGAAGATGCCGAGGGGCACCGAGCTTCCGTTGAGGCCCGGGAAGGCCGTAAGGGATGAAGGTAGAAGATGCAGGCCGTCAATAACGGGGAACCCGAGCAGCATGAGCGAGAAGCCGGTCATGAGCAGTGCAGTGGCAATCTTTCCGGGAAAGACGACATCGATGGGGCGACGGTGATAATGACGAACGATAAGCGTGCCGATGCCCAGATAGATGTCGCGGCCAATAATGAGCACGCAGACCCAGATGGGCAGCTCTCCGCGGACCACCAGCCCAAGTACGCCGGTGAACAGCAGCGCGCGGTCGCAAATGGGATCCATGACCTTGCCGAGCCATGAGACCGTCTTAGTCATACGGGCGATCTGACCGTCCATCCAGTCGGTGGAGGCGGCGACGGCGTAGATAACGATGGCGATGACGCGGCTGTTGTCCGTCACAAACAGGTACAGAAATACCAGGGTGAGGATCAGGCGCGTAAAGGTGATGAAATTGGAGATCGTAAAGATCTTATTCGACGGGTAATCGGAAGTGCCGATAAGCTCCTTTTTGATCTTCTTTTTGATGCCCACAGGACTCCCCCGCTGGTTAACGACAAAACTTTCGATATTATACCCGTTCCGGCGATGTCTATCCAGCGCAGCCATAGAGAGTCCAGACATATGGAGGGCGCCTCTGGGCTGCGCTGGATTCTGCATTTGTGTACATCAGCCTCCAAAAGCGACATTTTTCGGCATCTTTGGTGGCTGGTGTACACGTTTTGATTCGGTGATTACATCGATCGGGAAAGTTGTTGCTTTAAGCAAATGCGTACGGGTCGAGAAGGGCTGGCGCCAAAAGAGCCCAACGGCCGTTACGGCTTC